>JAYVOH010000339.1:0-7409 GCA_043758025.1 Verrucomicrobiota bacterium | reverse complement strand
ACCCCTCGCTACTGGCTTGGATGGCAACGCCATCCTCCCAAGTTCATAGAGAACGCAATGCGCGCAACGTTTTACTGATTGATACCTCCAAATGGTATTACAACGCCGACCGCGTGAAGACGCTGGGAGAATCGGTGCTCGGCTTCACCCTCGGTTGCGCGCAATGCCACAACCACAAGTTCGATCCCATCACGCAGAAGGATTACTACCAGATGTTTGCGTTCTTTAAAACGCTGGGCAACGGCGGTCTCGACGGCAACGGCGGCATCAACCTCGGCCCGTCCATGAAGGAGAAGACAGTGCTCAAGACTGATGAGCCGCCGGGATTGGAGAAGCAGATCGCAGCACTGAAGAACAGTCTCACACAGCCCGACAGCACGACACTGAAAGCATGGGAGCAGCGCGAGCAGAAGAAACTCGCAGCGCGTGGCCAGGGCTTGAAACTGCACCCGGTGAAAGTGCTGAAAATTTCCACGCCGAATCGCGGCTCTGGTCAGGATGTGGACGGGGTGAACGGAATTCGACTGAACAATCCGGGCGACATCAGCAAGGAATCAAAGGCCACGCTCGAAGCCTACGGCCCTGAAGTCCACCGGCCAGGTAACTACGCCTACAACTGTCTGCTCGCCCGCCGGTTGCTGGTGCGGAACGTGCGCTTTGTGCAACTTTTTCATCGTGGCTGGGATCAGCATATCGCCATCAACCGGCAGATTCCCAATCAATGTCGCGACATTGACCAGCCCACCGCCGCGCTGATCAAAGACCTCAAGCAAAGAGGTCTGCTTGAGGACACGCTCGTCGTCTTCGCCACCGAGTTTGGCCGCACTGTTTTCAGTCAGGGCAAGCTGGGCGATCCCGGCATGGGGCGCGACCATCACGGGCGCAGCTTCACCGTCTGGCTCGCAGGCGGGGGCATCAAAGGCGGCATGGAATACGGTGCCACCGACGACTTCTGCTACAACATCGCCGAAAACCCTGTGCACATTCGCGACCTTCACGCCACCATCCTCCATTGTCTGGGCATTGATCATCAGCGCTTCACCCACAAATTCCGCAGCCTCAACGTGCGCCTTACCGGTGTGGAAGAAGCGCACTTGGTCAAAGGCATTTTGGCCTGATTGCTGTTGCTCAGACAATCCGGCTCAAGACCGCACGCATGATCTTCAATCCAGCGCGGGCCTCGGACTCGGTGGTGTTCATGGGGGCGAGCCAGCGGAGCACTTTCGGGCCTGCGGCTACAGTGAGGAGTCCGGCATCCATGAGTTGTTTTACGATCCAGATCGATGGTATTTTGCCACTGGCTTTGAAGTCATCGCGCGTTTCGATCAAGCCAGTGTTGAGTTCAAAACCGATCATGAATCCGAAGGCGCGGACTGCTTTCAGCGCAGGCAGTTTCCATGAGGTGGCTTCATGCGCGATCATGATGCCCATTTTTTTTGAGTGCGCCGCGAGGTGGTCACGCAGGATCACATTCAGCGTGGCGATGGCAGTGGCGCAGGCCAGGGGCGATCCGCCGTAAGTGGTGCCGTGCGAACCGGCTCCAAGTATATCGCAGAGCAGGGGAGCATCGATTTGATCCGAGATGGCCCGGCTGCGCGCCCAGAAGGAGCCGAGCGCATAGCCGCTGCCGATGGACTTGGCCCAGCTAATCGCATCGGGCAGCACTTCATCACCGGGCACAATGCTGCGCCAGCCGCCGAGGTCACCGGTTCTACCGAGACCGCACTGCACTTCATCAAGCATGAGGAGGAGATTATGCTGGTCACGCAATTTTGCTGCGGCACGGAGGAACTCAGGTGTGGCCGGATTGACACCGCTCTCGCCTTGCACGGGTTCCAGAAGAATGGCGACCGTGTTATCTGAAATGGCGGCTTCCAGTGCGGCAATGTCATTGAACGGAACATATTTGAATCCCGGAACGAGCGGGCCGAAGCCGCCGTGAATTTTTTCCTGTGCGGTCGCGGACATGGTGGCCATGGTGCGACCATGAAAGCTGCCGGTGAATGTGATGATCTCGTAGCGCGGCGAGCCGTCCGCTTGCGGGCGGAGCACGCCGAACTTGCGCGCGAGTTTGATGAGTCCCTCGTTGGCCTCGGCACCGCTATTGCAGAAAAAACATTTGCCCGGGATCCCAAGAACATCCTCGACCAACATTCGGGCGAGTTCGCCCTGCTGCGCAATGTGATACCAGTTCGAAACGTGAATCAGCTTCGCTGCCTGCTCGTTGATGGCTTTGACGACTTCAGGATGGCAATGACCGAGCGGACACACCGCGACGCCGCCCGCGAAGTCGAGATATTCTTTTCCATCGCGATCCCACAGCTTCACGCCGCTGCCACGCTCCGGCCAAAAATCAAAGCGCCCATAGTTCGGGACGACGTAATTTTGAAACTTTTCTGCGTCTGTCATTATAACGTGATTTCCGTGCCGATGCCACGGTCGGTGAATATTTCCAATACGAGCGAGTGGGGGATTCGTCCGTCAATCATGTGAACTTTCTTGACGCCGCCATGCAGGGAATCAAGCGCGCTGTCCACCTTCGGGATCATGCCGCCAGAGATGACACCCTCCGTTTTAAGCTTCACAATCGCGGCCTCGTTTAGCGTTGGGATTAGCGTGGCATTATCTTTCGGGTCACGCATAATGCCGAGGACATCGCTGAGAAAGATCAGCTTGCTGGCCTTTAATTTCTTCGCAAGCGCGCAGGCGGCGATGTCGGCGTTCACATTCAAGGTCTGGCCGGAGCCGGCTTCTTTCGCCACGGGCGAGACGACAGGCACGACTTCTCCGGCGACGGCGAGATCGATGATCTCTGTATTGCAATCAATGACCTCGCCGACAAAACCCAAGTCAGCGGGTTGACCTGTCGTGGGATCTTTGCCCGGCATTTTTTTACCGAGAAAGACCTGCGTGCCGGGAAGGCCGAGCGCCTTGCCGCCAAGTTGTTTGATGCGCTGCACGAGATCGGGGTTGATCACGCGGGCCAGTGTTTCCTCGACGATGCCGATGGTCGCCGCGTCGGTGACACGCAGTCCGCCGATGAATTTGGCTTCCAAGCCCGCGTCTTTCATCGCCTTGTTGATGGCCTTGCCGCCGCCGTGGACGAGGACGGGATTGATGCCGACGGCCTCAAGAAAAACGATGTCGCGCAAGAGACTGTCCACCAGCGCAGTCTCTTCCATCGCAGAGCCGCCCACTTTGATGAGAAAGGTCTGGCCGCGAAAGCTCTGCATGTAGGGCAGCGCCTCGGTGAGCACGTCGGCTTTGCGGATTTGTTCTTCGTGGAGCATGGCGTTTCGATAAAGATACACCATCAAGCCAAGCCCGTCTGCCGTTTGGCATGAACGGCGGCGGAGTATTCGCTGCTGTTGAAGTCCACATATTCCTCGCTGAGGTCAGTGGTGTAAACATTGTAGTCCGCCTCGCCGAGATTCAGATCGATGGTCACGGTGAAACTGGGTAGCGTCGTGATCTTCTCGAGTTCTTTAACGGGTGTCGCCGCTGGCAAACCATTCTTGGCCGCGCATAAGCCACCGAAATAAATATCCACCATCTCTTCCCGAATGCGCGCGTTTGCATAGCCCACGGCATGCATGACCCGGCCCCAGTTTGGGTCGCCGCCATGCCACGAGCATTTAACGAGGGTAGATTTTGCCACTGCCTCGGCTACGTTTTTTGCATCCTGATAATTGCGCGCGCCCTTGACGCGGATTTCGACAAAGCGCGTCACGCGCTCGCCGTCGCGCACGATCATCTTGGCGAGTTCCACCATGACCCGGCGCAGCGCGGCTCGGAAGACTACGGCGCAGGCGGATTTATTTTTGATGAGAGGCACACTGGAAGCGCCGTTGCTCATCACGATGACTGTGTCGTTGGTGCTGGTATCGCCATCAATGGTGATGCGGTTAAAGCTTTGCTCGACCGCCGCTTGGGTTGCGCGCTTCAACTCCGAGGCTTCGACTGCGGCATCAGTCGTAATGAACGCCAGCATGGTGGCCATGTTAGGGCAGATCATGCCCGCGCCTTTGGCGATGCCGCCCACGCGAAAAGTCTCGCCGTTGCATTCCACTTCGATGGCGTAGCTCTTCGGTTTAGTATCGCTCGTCATGATCGCCTGCGCGGCCTTGTCGGAACCTTTCGTGTGCAGGGACTCGGTGAGTTCCTCGATCTTCGGCAGAATGCGCTCGATCGGCATCGGCATCCCGATGATGCCGGTGGAGCCGACGAGAACCTGACTCATCCGCAAGCCAAGTTGGTCGGCCACTTCGCGTGTCATGGCCTTGGCATCCGTGATGCCTTGCGGCCCGGTGCAGGCGTTGGCGTTGCCGCTGTTCACGATGATGGCGCGCGCATCACCGCTTTTCACATGCTGCAAGGAAACCCGCACCGGCGCAGCTTTGACCCGGTTCGTGGTGAAACATGCTGAAGTTTTGGCCTCGAGATCAGAAACGATGAGCGCGAGATCAAGGCGCAACATCTTGGGATTTTTGATGCCGCAGGCAATGGCTCCCGCGCGGAATCCTTTGGGCGCAGTGACGCCGCCGCTGATTGACTTGAACGGAAAATCAACTGCCAGTGATGATGCCTTGCTCATGAAAAAATGTCGGCTGCGTTGGGATTAAAGCACCATCAAGCCAGCGGTCTCATCGAAACCACAGGCAATGTTTAAATTCTGCACGGCCTGCCCAGCCGCGCCTTTGACAAGATTGTCTTCGGCGCTCATCAGAATGAGGCGGTCGGCTTCTGAATCATGCGCCCAGCCGATGTCTATGAAGTTCGTGCCCGTGACGTTCTTGGTGTCCGGCGAAACATTATTTCCCAGTAGCCGCACAAAGGGCCGTCCGGCATAAGCCGCAACCAAAGCACTCTCGACATCCTCCATGGAAGCTCCTTTACGCAGACCGGCAAAGATGGTGGTGCAAATGCCCTGATTCACGGGCACGAGATGCGGCACGAACGTGAAACGAACTTTGCCGCCCGCGGCTAAGTCCAACTCTTGGGCTATTTCGCTGAGGTGTCGATGACGAGGCACGCTGTAACTGCGCACGCTCTCGTTGCATTCACAGAACAGGAAGGCCGTCTTCGCCTCGCGTCCGGCTCCGCTCACGCCGCTCATGCTGCTGATGGAAATCGGCGAATCGTCCAGCAATCCGGCGCGCAGCAGGGGAATGAGCGGCAGAAGTATGCTCGTGGGATAGCAGCCGGGGCACGCGATGATAGAAGCTGATTTTATTTCGGAATTTCTGATCTCAGGCAAGGCATAAACCGCCTTCTCGAGCAGTGCTGGTGCTGGATGTGCGAGATCGTAATATTTCGCGTAAACGCTTGCGTCCCTCAGCCGGAAATCCGCGCTGAGATCAATCACGCGCAGGCCCGCATCCAGCAGCGGCCCGGCGAATTCATGGGCCACGCCATGCGGTAGGGCGAGAAAGACGAACTTCGCGCCAGACTCTGCGATCTTGTCAATGTCAGGCGCGATGAAATGCAGCGAATCCGCGTTCTTAACACCGCGCATTCTGGGGAACTCACCGGCCAGAGGTTTGCCCGCCAACGCGCGCGAAGTTACGGCGGCGATTTCCGCGTGCGGATGCAGGAGCAGCAGGCGCATCAATTCCCGACCGGAGTAACCGTTCGCGCCGACGACTGCAACTTTCACATTCTGGGACATTAGGTGGATGCGGAATGTGATGCGCACGATGGAACGTGCAAGATGAAATGCGACGGAATGCGCTTATCAATTGTTTCAGGTGAAATTTACGCCGCATCTCGCGCTTGCAATCTCCAGACAGCCGGGCTTATTAACTATTCGCAAAAACTGGATCGCGGGCTGTAGTTCAGCCTGGTAGAACGCTTGCATGGGGTGCAAGAGGTCGTGAGTTCGAATCTCGCCAGCCCGACCAGTTTGCGATGGTAAATTGCGAAAGGAGTCGCTAATCCTTAATAACCACGGCCGGTGATTTTAATGTATCTGGGTGACATGGCGAAGCACATCAAACTGGTCTTCACGTCCTCCTTCGGGGTCATCTGACTGTTTTGCCCCCAAACCGGAACGGGCCGGTCACGTTGCAAAACCATGTGGTCTGAAAAAAAGCAGGCTTGATCTCGGCGGCCGGCAACGCGGCAAAGGAGCCAAACAAAAGGGTGAGCAAGGCCAGTAGAGGTGACTTGATCATGTTCGTTTGGGATTGCGGGATGATTTCTGCGGTCGACGGTTAGGTGCGCCCGTGTTACGGTAGTAGACAGTTTATTTGGCCTCAACGGTCAGCGCTTTCAGTTCTTCATCGGTCCATGGCGTCTGGCGTTTCTTGTGCTCATTGCGGATTTTTGCCACATCATCTTTGGTCACGCTGCTGGCTTCGTTGCCCCAGGCATAGCGGACAAAGCTGATGATTTCAGCAAGGCGGTCATCGCGGGTGATGCCAAATGTAGCGGCGGGCGTCATCATCTGGCCCTGATAGGTCTTGCCTTCGATGGGGCCGAGCAGTCCGTTGATGAGCACCGGCACCATGCCAGCGGCGGGGCCTTTCACACGAGCGCTGCCTGCGAGCGCGGGGGCGATGGCCATGTCCGTGCCTGGCAGCGTGACGCCTTTACCATCAGGGCCGTGGCAGGACACGCAGATCTGATAGAAGATGTCCTCGCCTTTACTGATGAGCTGCTGGCGTTCTTTAGGCATATCCTTCGGCAGCTTCAGAGCGCGATTCCATTGGGCAAAACCTTGCGTCCAACGTGCTGCGATGAGGGCTCGCTCAGAGGCGTCCGTGATCACGTCGAAGCCTTCGCCTTTCTGAAGGCGTTGAAGGTAAGGCGAAGGCTGTTTCCAAAACACCAGGCAGGCGGCGAGAAACACGCCTTCATGAGAAAGGTGGCGCTCGATGAGCTGATCGCTGAGCGCGGTTGTGGTTCCATCGCCAGAGTAAGCAAGGGAAAGGATGATCTGCTTCGCGACTTCGGCATCGGGATCGCGCTTTGCAAGGCTGACGATGGCATCGAGTATGGCAGCGTGCTTCTTCGCGAGGAGCGGCTCGCTGATGCGGATGGCTGCGGCGCGAAGGCGTGGGTCAGCGTCCTTCATCGCGTCCAAAAGCAAGGCAGCGTCCGCTTTGCCCATGCCTTCCAGCGTCCAGAGCGCATGAAGCCTCGTGATGGGATTGGCATTGGAGCGCGCCATCTGCGCGAGTTGAGGAGTGATGCTCTCGCGATCCGCACGGAGAATAATGAGCTTTTGCGCCGTGTCACGCCACCAGCCGTTCCGGTTTTCCAGATGGCGCGGCAGTTCAGCGGTGGACTCTTTGAGCATGTGCGGGGCCGTGGTCAGCGCTTGATCCTGATGCCGCACACGCCAGATGCGCCCGTGTTGGTTCACCGCAGCAAGCCCGGAGTCCTTGATGAATTTCCGAGGGCCTTCA
>JAYVOH010000338.1:0-7410 GCA_043758025.1 Verrucomicrobiota bacterium | reverse complement strand
TGCAAGTTATCGAAGCTGCCAACTATCCACGCCATCGCGTCTGTGGCGAGTTCATCTCCGGCATCCAAATGGACGAACTTATAGCGCTGGGCATTGATGATCTGTTCACTTTAGCAGCGAAGCATCGGGAGACAGCTTGGTTCGATGGATCCCGCCTAATGTTACGGGCGACTCTGCCCGAAGCTGCATATGGACTTAGCCGTCATCATCTTGATGCCGCGCTTGCCGGTCGTTTTGTCGCCATGGGCGGTGAGCTTCACACCAGCACCCGCTTCACCGACACTGCAGCCGGGGAAGGCACCGTGCTCGCCACCGGCAGGCCGCAGCAGGCGTCCCCCTGGCTGGGTCTGAAAGCGCACTTCGAGAATCTCCCACTCATTGCTGATTTGGAAATCCATATCTGTAACGTAGCCTATGTCGGCCTCACCCGCGTCGAGCATGATCGCGTGAATGTGAGCGGCTTATTCCAACGCACGACTTCAATCACAGGCAATCAACCGGCCCTTGAACAAGCCGTTCACGAGGCGGGCTTGCCAGAGCTGGCCCAGCGATTAAGCAAAGGCCGTATGGATACCTCATCGCTCAAGGGGGTGAAACGTTTTCAACTCGGCTGGCAGACCCATAACGATAAAGCCGTGCGCATCGGGGATGCTGCGGCCATGATTCCGCCTTTTACTGGCAACGGCATGACCATGGCTCTGCAAGGCGCGCTCAGTGCCGTGGAGCCGCTCATTGGCTGGAGCCGTGGCGAGTTATCCTGGGTCGCGGCACGCCAAGTCGTTCGCGTTTCTCAAAGCCGCAAGTTTACCAAGCGCCTGCGTTGGTCCCGGACTTTGCAATGGTTGCTGCTCCAGCCATTGGGGCGTCGTCTTTGCGCCGCTGGGATTAACAAAAAATGGGTTTCATTCGAAACCCTCTACCGGAACCTACGATAGCCCGTTATGTTTCTCCGCAGTATCGCCACCGCTTTGCCGCCCCGAGCCTGGACTCAGGCCGAATGCTGGCATTCTCTGCGCGATGCCAGCGTCATGCGCTCGTTGAAGCTGCGTTCACGCAGCTTGCTGGAGAAAGTGCTGCTGGCAAACAACGGTATCGATACCCGTCATTTCGCCACCACTAATCTGACGGATGTGTTTACCAGCCCGGCACAACAGCTCAATGAAACCTTTGAGCGCGAAGCACCGGCTCTTGCTGCGGAAGCCTTGCGCAAAGCAATGATCAAGGCCGACATGGGCACCGTGGACGCACTCTTCATCTGCACCTGCACCGGCTACCTTTGCCCAGGCCTCACGAGTTATGTAGCGGAGGTGCTGGAGCTGCCCGCACGCACTTATATGATGGATATTACAGGGGCAGGCTGCGGCACAGCACTGCCCGCGATACACGCTGCATGTAACTACTTAAAGGCACACCCTGCACATCGCGCGGCCATCATTGCAGTCGAGATTTGCTCATCGGCATTTTATTTAAGCGATGATCCCGGAGTGCTTATCAGCCTCTGTCTTTTCGGTGATGGAGCCGCAGCACTGGTTCTCGATGGCGAGGAGGTGCGCCGGAGTGATCTGCACTTTGCCAACTTCCAGACCCTGCACCTTCCGGAGCACCGGGAGAAAGTTCGCTTCGTAAACAGGGAGGGTAAGCTCTGCAATCAGTTGCATCGTGCCGTGCCCATGGTCGCAGCCCGCGCGGTGCAAACACTGCATAAAAAAGATGATCTGCCCGCGCACTACGTTGTCAGCCATGCCGGTGGCCGCGACGTGCTCACGGCGATTCAGGCGCAGCTTCCCTTGCATGAACTGACCGAGGCCCACGAGGTGCTGCAACGATGTGGCAACATGAGCAGTCCCTCGGTGATTTTCGCCCTTGAGCGCACCTTGGCCCGAGAAAAAGCTGTCCCCTACTGGCTCACTACTTTCGGCGCGGGCTTCGCCTGTCATTCCTGCACACTGGAATCGTGAGCAGGGTTACACCCCATGGCGATTTCTTATCTTACTCAATATGGATGATTGCCCAACCAATCACCATCATGTTACTGCCTGAGGCAATGGCATGACCATTGAAAATACTGGAAATTCAGCAGATTGCTCCTTCACTGAGTCTAGCCGCATGATACCACTCATCGATTCCCCACAAGTAACTCCGGCACCCCAGGAACGGCCCGATGCCCATGCCGATGCCCAGGAAACTTCGCCGCAGCGTCTGGAGGTTTACATTCCGCTGCTTACGATTTTAAGAGTGGCTGCCACACTGGTAGGTGCCTATGCGATTTATCTACTGTGGCCGTTGCTCTTGCTGGTGTTCCTGGCACTTTTTCTGGCCGTAACTCTTCACTCCTTCGTGGACTGGCTGGATTCCAAGAAAATGAAACATTGGATCAGTCTGCTCGTGGTCATCGGTGGTCTGCTGGTAGTTCTTGGTGTTGGCCTGTCGCTAATCCTCCCGGCCCTGATCGATCAAGTGACGACATTGGGCAAAAATCTGCCGAAACTCCGGGATGATACGCTCAATCTTCTGCCGGTCGGCGGTGGTATCCGCCAAGCCATCGAACACATGTTGGGAAGCGAGAATTCAACCGAAGCGAACACATGGCTCAATCATTTCCTGTCAGCGGGTGGCATGGCACTGGGTGGAATCTCGCAGATTGTGCTCATGCTGGTGATTGCCCTCTATCTGCTGGTGGACGGCAGCAAGACTTACGACTGGCTGCTGGCATTCTTTTCTCCTTTGAACCGGAGAAAGCTGCACACAACAGCAAACGAAATTTCAAAAGTAATCTTCGGGTATGTCTCGGGGCAGGTCATCACCTCCGCGTTGGTCACCATCTATGTGTTTGCGGTCCTGAGCTTGTTGCACGTGCCCGCCGCATTATTGCTCTCGATCCTGGCGGGGATCCTCGACGTTCTGCCCATACTGGGCTTTGTCATGTCCACTTTGCCCGCAGTCCTGCTGGCACTGAGTGTGTCCACGCAGACGGCCTTCATCGTTCTGGGTCTTTTTGTATTGTTTCACATAATCGAGATTTACTTCATCGTGCCTTGGGTCTATGGGAAAAGTCTCAGGCTGTCCACGCTGACAGTGTTGCTGGGACTGCTCGCCGGGACATTGCTCGCAGGCATTCCGGGGGCACTCGCAGCTCTGCCGGTGATCGCTTCCTACTCGGCCATCGAACGGATCTGGCTGCGACCCTTTCTGCGGGACGGGGTTTCCGAAAAACATGAACTGCAAAAAGACCAGGAATTTGGCGAACAAGTCTGAGAGGCGATGAAAGCATTCCTCTCCTTGCTTGGCGAAACATTCCGCCAGTGGAGTGTCCACAAAATCCCGAGGATGGGTGCTGCCCTTTCCTTTTATACGGTTTTTTCGCTCGCCCCGCTCGCCATACTGATCCTCTCTCTGGTGAGCCTGGCCGTGGAACGCAATGTGGCCCGCGCCGAGATGATCGGCCAGTTCAGATCCCTGGTCGGCAATGAAGGTGCAGAGATGGTGGAGATGATACTGAGCCGGAATGCGGCGGCGAATACCAGCATACTCGGAACCCTGTTTGGCTTTGCCGCCCTGCTCGTTGGAGCTTCCAGCGTATTCGGGGAATTGCAGGACTCGCTCAATCAGATCTGGGATGTCACCAGCCATCGTCATCCGGTTTTTTCGCTTCTCAAAGAACGCATCATCTCCTTTGCCATGGTTGTGGTCATGAGCTTGATCATGCTCATCTCATTTCTGCTCTTTACCCTGATGGCAGTTGCAGGGAATTTTCTTCATGCGCTATCCCCTCGTCTGGATGACGTCTGGCAGCTGGGCTACTTTGGCATTTCGTTTCTGGTTATCGCCACGTTGTTTGCCTTGATCTTTCGCCTGGTTCCTCATGCCCGCATTGCCTGGGGCGATGTCTGGCCTGGTGCGTTGATGACGGCGGTGTTGTTCGTGCTGGGAAAAATGGTTCTCGGTTTCTATTTTGGCCTCAGCGCCATCGCCACCAGTTATGGCGCAGGAGGATCGCTCATCATCATTCTGGTCTGGGTTTTCTATTCAGCACAAATTTTGTTTTTTGGCGCCGAGTTCACGCGTGTTTTTGCCTACAGGCATGGCTCGCACCGGAACGACCCCCGAGCACAGATCCCCTGAGCATTCACAAGGTGGGGTTACACCCCATGGAGGAAGGACTTGTCCCGACCTAATCTCCAAATTATGAATGCCGACCAACCAACGCCAACCTGTGCACGCTCAGCGCGCCAAATGCTGAGTGATATTAAAGATTTCGCCTCCCGGGAACCAGCCAAGGCAGTTGCCGCCGCATTCGGCGTCGGATTGCTCCTCAACCTCTTACCGACCAGGGCGGTGGTGGGAACGCTCACCATCATCGGGGCCACCCTCGCCCGCCCGATGCTCCTGACATTAGGAGCTACTAAAGCCATGGAACTTTGCTGCCAAAAAACCCCAACCCCTCTCAACTCATGAACACATCCATCGAAATTCCAACACCGCCAGTTCCGCCCACCCCGCCAGTCCCCACTGCGGATTCCAATTCCCTCCTTCAGTTTGAGGACTATGTGCGCCAGCATCCCGGCACTGCCTTGCTGGTCGCAACGGGTCTGGGTCTGGCCGCTGTCCTGATAACCCGGACGATGACGCCGGCTACCCCGAAAAATCGCGCTATGCAGTTACTGGAAGACATTCAGGATCGACTTAGCACGCTCGCAGACAACGGATCCCACGCAGTAAGCAGCGGAGTTGACGGCATTAGCCATCTCCCTCTCGTTCAGAAGATGAGCCGCAAATTCAAGGGCCTCTTCTAATAACGGTTTATTCGTTTTTTGTGACAGGATTAGACCCCATGGCTAAATACCCTTTCAACGCGCATTACCGCACCACAGATAAATATATATTAAAACAAATCACATGAAAACAAAATCCATTCTTCATCACACCCATTTGAGCACCACTGCCCTCGTGGCAGTTAGCCTGATCGCACTGTGCGGGGCGTCTCAAGCCAAGGATCGTCACAAGGACGACGACAAGGATAACGGTCATCATTCCACGAAACATAAAAAATCGCACCATGATGATGATCATGACCGGACTGTTTATCTTACCCATCCGCGATCCAGCTTCATTTTGTCTCTCGGCGATGGCTACGCAGGGCGCGGTTACTACTATGGACCGCCAAATACCACGTATTATTACGAGCGCCCTGAAGTCCGATATTATGCCACTCGTGAAGCAGCCCCGCGGGAATACTACGTTCGCGAGAGCTACCGCACCAATAATTCAACAGACGCAGCCGTTCAGACCGCGCTAGCTCGCCGGGGTTATTACCATGGACCTGTCGATGGCGAGCTGGGACCGATGTCCAGCCGTGCCATTGCCAGTTATCAGCACGATCGCGGACTCCGCGTTACCGGCACCGTCAGCCCTAGCCTGCTCGAAGCTCTGGGACTCTGACCTTCCCAACGCCTGCTCCCATGGACACCAGATCGCGAAGGTCGTGACTTGGTGTTCATTTATTTTGATCGCACTGTAAATTCTAACCAATTGCAATGAGCCGACGCGCTGCTTAAGCTCTGCTTGCCATGGGTATCACGAAAGACCAATATCCCCTTTCTGAAGTCAATGTCGAGGTTAAGGTGCCGATCGGCAAAACCTGCCGGCAATTCTGGATCATTTCCAAGGCATTCTTCGCCTCGGAACGGCGGCGCAAAGCCCGGGGGTTTCTCACAGTGCTGCTGACCATGGCCTTGTGCGTTGGGGGCGTTCAGGTGCTCATGAGTTACACCGGCCGGGATTTCATGAACGCCATCGAGAAGAAGGACAGTGCTGCTTACTGGAAGTGTTTGGGACTGTATATTGGCACTTTTGCCCTCGCAGTTCCAATTGGGGTTTACTACCGGTGGGTCGAGGAGCGGCTGGCCTTGCTGTGGCGCGAGTGGCTGGCCCAGCACCTGGTGAAACGCTTCTTTAACAACCGAGCGTATTATCAACTGCGCGGCTCTGAGAGTGTTGACAACCCCGACCAGCGTATCAGCGAGGACGTGCGAAATTTCACGGTCAGTTCGCTGTCAGTCCTTCTGATATTGTTAAACTCGATTGTGACGCTGGTGGCGTTTATCGGTGTCCTCTGGACGATCTCCGGCTTGCTGGTTGGAGTGCTGTTTCTTTATGCCGTTCTGGGGACCATGGTGAGCATCATCATTGGCCACCGGCTGGTCGGATTGAGTTTCCACCAGTATCAAAAAGAAGCGGACTTCCGCTATGGTCTCGTGCGGGTGCGCGACAACGCGGAATCCATTGCCTTTTACCGGGGTGAGAAACGCGAGCATCTCGACTTGGTGAACCGACTGAGTGCGGCGGTAGCCAACATGGGAAACATCATCATCTGGAATCGCAATCTGGCATTCTTCACCAACAGCTATAACTATGCCGCGCTGGTGCTGCCCGTGATTATTGTCGCCCCCATGTTCATGAATGGAAAAGTGGAATTCGGCGTTGTTACCCAGTCAGCAGGTGCGTTTGCGCAAGTTCTCGCCGCCGTCTCGCTTATCATCACGCAGTTCGGAGCCTTGAGCAGCTACCTCGCGGGCGTCCAGCGTCTCGGCAGCCTGTGGGAGCACCTTGACGAACATGATGCGGAGGAAGATCGCATCGCGAAAGAGGCAAATCTGGAATTGGCCGATGACAGCCGCAGGGTGAAGCTGGAGAAACTGACCGTGCGCACGCCCGATGGATCGAAGACCCTGGTTTCTGAGTTGTCCTTCGAGCTGCATCGCAAGCAGAGTCTTCTCATCATGGGTGCCAGCGGCACGGGCAAAAGTTCGGTGCTGCGCACGATCGCGGGACTGTGGTCGAGCGGTTCCGGCTCACTCGAACGTCCGACTCTGAATGACATCATGTTTTTGCCGCAGCGACCCTACATGATTCAAGGGAACCTGCGCGACCAGTTGGTCTATCCGTTTCCAAACCATGGAGTAAGCGATGAACAAATCCGTGAGGTTGTGGAGAAAGTCAACCTGGTGGACATCTCAGAACGCGCAGGTAACGATTTGGATCGCGTTGTGGACTGGACCAACGTGCTTTCCCTGGGTGAACAGCAGCGGGTGGCTTTCGCACGACTTTTCCTCCACCAACCCAAGTTCGCCTTCCTCGATGAAGCTACCAGTGCACTAGATGAGGACAACCAAGACAGCTTGTATGCCATGCTCAAGGACTCCAGCATCGGATTCATCAGTGTCGGCCATCGCACGACCTTGATCGCGCACCATGATCGGTTGCTGCAGCTTGATCCTGCGGGAGGCTGGGAAATTAAGGAAGCAAATAAACGGTTCTTGTCCGAAAATAGTGGCTGGCGAAGGTGAAGGGAGTGGGGCAAAGAGTGTTGATGGAAACGCAAGAAGATCACAGCGGCGATGAATTGAAGCA
>JAYVOH010000337.1:0-42788 GCA_043758025.1 Verrucomicrobiota bacterium | reverse complement strand
GGACTTAGTTCAATGGATACGGCATGACGCATGCCCACACCTTAACACATCAAGTGCAACTAGTTTGTTATACTATTTCACGCGCACTACACTAGAAGGGCCTGTCGGTCGCTTCACGGCACCCACGATGACCGCTATCAGAGAGGCGCTTCGCTACGCCATGGATCTTCTCCCATGAATGTTGCTATCGTGGCTGCCGCAGTTGGGTGAAGCTGCTGGAGTTGCTGGAGCAGGGGCGCTGACTGGAGAAACGTGGTGTCGGTGATGAGCAAAGATGCGTGGAATCAGACCGCCGACAAAGTCAGGTAAGCTCTGGCTTCACAAACAGGCAAGCAAAAATGCATGGCAAAACACACAGATATGTCGTATATAAAGCCGATCCCCAAAAAAACAGTTTTGTCGGTAATCATACTGTTCGCCTAAAGATTCGAGTTCATGACCAGCACATCAAAGCGGAATCGACCAGCACGCTGGATTGTCGGCATTTTGCTCGCTATCATGCTTATGGGAGGCTGTTGGTATCTCGACTTTCCGGGAATCGCTGATTCCCTTCCCCGGGAGCTTTCTGCTGCTGGACTCGGGCATGACTCGCGGGTTTACGTTTACTCCGTCGGCGGATTCATAGACTGGACATATTGTTGGCGAATCGACGCACCGGAATCAGAAATAGAGCGAGTCATCAAGCATCTTGATCTTCATCCTTCAGCAACGGTTCCGAAAGAGTTTTGGCGGTTACCGCCGTTCTAGTGGCCATGTTCGCAGGATGGGGGTATGACGGCCCACAGGAGCACCAATTTCACTGATGATTCGAGAGGTTCAGACGGCCCGCATTATTTCCTCATCCATGACACAACCAAAAACCGAGCATTTGTCCTCTTCAAAGATAACTTCTAGCGATCCAAACAAGGGCGAGCAAAACGGATGCAGGCAACGGCTCGTATGGCATCTGTCGTGTCATCGACGCTTCCCGCTCGCCGTCGTCTGATCCGAAGCGTTATGAAGCTCACCAACGACAGCTATGTCATCCTGATTGGCACTAAAAACTTCACGGAGCGTTACTATAGGGACCAGACCGGCTGGCTAAAAGTCAGCGCGCGAGGTCGTAAGTTCCGCATGACGGCAGAACAGGTTTTGAATCACGTCCTGCCTGCGCTGGCCAGCATCAAACCAAATTTGATCATCAAAGTGGAGCATCGCGACCCACCCGCAAAAAATCAATGATCGACCCTATCCGATGGGGCACAAATAGACTGGTGAATGCGATCAACTCGCGCCGACTTGCCATCGCCTCTACAGCTGGTATGACTGCGGTGTGAATGACGCCAAGATTGCCATTTCCATTGCGCCTTCGCTCCTCAAGCGGGTGGATGCGCTCGTGAGCAAGAAACTCTTTCGCAGCCGGAGCGAGATTTTTCAGGTTGCTGTCTCCGAGCAGATTGGACGTCTCGATGAGGACGCCTTCAGCCAGGAGTGCGCTAAGCTAGATCCATCTGAAGAGCAGGGATTCGCCGACATCGGACTTTCCACCGAACTCACTGAATGGCCGGCATACTGAGAGGGGAACATCTATTGGGCTGACCTGGATCCCACTTTCGGACACAAGCAGGCGGGCCGGAGGCCGGTTCTCATACCCAGTCGTCCGGCCTTCAACGATCGTTCTGGCACGGTTATCGCCGTTGCCCTGACAAGCACTGAGCCACGCGCTGGTTTTCCGCTGAACTGGGAGCTGGAAAAGACCGCGCTTCCTAAGCGAACCTGGGTGAAGATTTCACAGATTAGAACGATTTCGACCCAGAGGCTGGCCGGGCGACTGGCTTTCTGCCATCCTTCCGAACTGCGGAAAGTTGTTGAGGGGCTGAACGAACTTGTTGGGAAGCCATGACAACCAGGCACTCAGCCGAGATTCGGCAAACCATGTTGGACGCATGCGCTTGACAAAGCGTCCGCTTTCCCGGACGCTTCTGGCATGACATCGCTTCCCGTCACCCAAGCCCGCTCGAAGCTCTATCAGCTTCTGGATGAAGCCGCCGCTTCGCACGAACCCATCCAGATCACTGGCAAACGTTCCAATGCCGTTCTGGTTTCCGAAGACGACTGGCGCAGCATTCAGGAAACGCTCTATCTCATCTCGATCCCCGGTATGCGCGATTCCATCCGCAAGGGCATGGCCGAACCGCTCGGCAAATCCTCCACGAAACCTGGCTGGTGAGCTGGTTCATCGTTTATACCAAGCAGTCGCAAAAGGACGCTAGGAAGATCGCGTCCTCGAATCTCCGAGCGCAGACCCAGCGGCTTCTAGACATCATCGCGTTGAAACCCTTCCAGAATCCACCACCTTACGAGAAACTGGTTGGGGATTTGGCGGGCGCCTATTCCCGTCGCATCAACATCCAGCATCGTCTGGTTTATCAGGTCTCTGATGCCGAACACACTGTGAAGGTCATTCGCATGTGGACGCACTACGAGTGAGCCAAATGCACGTCAGTTTTTATGTAAAGGAGGAGCCAACATTTTACAAAATTCTGACAACTCTGGTCGGCGTTTTCTGGTATACTTCATAATCTATGAAAATACTTCAGCATCCAGCCGTCGTTTTGTCGGTATTCATCGTCGCTTCGATTTTTGGTGGGGTCGAGGAGCTGGGACGGCAGCGGGCGGGCCAAAGCACCGAGATCACCGCGATAGATCTTCACGAAGGCGGTATTGACTCGGTTGAAGACAAGCCGCGTCTGCCATCTAAACCGCAAGCTTCAGAGTGTCCCGGTCCCTTGCACCATGTGAACTCAAAAACGTCTGAAGTTGGCGAGCCGCATCTGCGCACGAACCCAGATTGCCTCGCGGCATTTTATGACTTCAGTGATTTCGATACCGAAAAAGGCATCGTGCGGGACAAGTCCGGCAACGGCTTCGATCTCGCTACCGTCAACCGCTCGGCCACGGTCACTGATGGCATTATTGGCAAGGGGGTGAATCTCGACGGCGGCTATTTTCAGGCTAAGGGCAATCCGCTCGCAGGGGTGGATCATTTCACCATCTCAGTGTGGTTCAAGACTTCGGAGCCGATGAACAATTACAAACTCCTCTCAGCCGCCGTGTGGTCGGGTGGCAACAACGCATCAGGCTGGAATGTGGGGACGCATTATTCCGAATTCTGGGCAGACAACCAGGAGGGCAGCCTGCGCGATGAGCCTGGATGGAAGCGGGTAGTGGAATTCCGCAAAGGTGAATGGAACCATCTCGTCGTGACTTACGATGGTGCGAACGTGCGCGAATACATCAACGGCCAGGGGTCCGCCGAAATCCGTGGCACGGGTCTCCGCGTGGGCAACGGCGCGCCACTGATGGTGGGCGCGTGGATGGGCGGTTTTCAATTCCACGGTGTCATGGACGAGGTGCGCATCTACCGCCGGGCGCTCACGCTTGGGGAGGTTCTGTCGTTGTTCCATGAACCGGTATCGAAGAGGAACAACCGATAAAATCCTACATAACACACTGTGAAGGTCATTCGCATGTGGACGCACTACGAGTGAGCCACCCCCATGTTCTTCCCGCCAGAACAACTTGAGCGAAGTCGCAGATGATGCGTTGAGTGAGCCCGCGAAATGACCGCCGACACCATTCACCGCCGCCGCCGCTGCTGGGCCGAGATTGACCTCGCCGCCCTGCTGCACAATGCCGACACGCTCCGTGCCCAAGGCGGAATGGAGTTGCTGGCCGTGGTGAAGGCGAATGCCTACGGGCACGGCACGGCAGACGTGGTGCGAGCGCTAGATGGACGGGCGGCGTTGTTCGGCGTGGCGAACTTGCACGAGGCGGAGGATGTGGAGGCAGTGAAGACCACCACGCCCATCGTGCTGCTGGGCTCCTGTCTGCCGGATGAGCGGGAGGCTGCACTACGAGACGGGCTGCAAGTATCCATCAGTTCAGTGGATGAAGCCGCGGCATGGGATGCGCTGGCGGCAAGGCTGGGTCGGACGGTGCACGCGCACATCGTGATCGACACCGGCATGGGCCGCATGGGTATTCCCGAAGAAGTGTGGAATGAAAACACGGCACGAGATTTGCAGAAGTTCCTGCACATCCGGTGGGAGGGTCTGGCCTCGCATCTGCCCTCCGCCGATGAGGATGAAGGTTTCACCCTGGCGCAGATTGAGCGCTTCAGAAAAGTGGTCGCGCAAGCACATATCGGCGGGCTGCGTCCCCGCTGGGTTCATCTCGACAACAGCGCGGGCTTGCTCGGCTATCCCCAGACTGCGGAGTTATGCAATCTCGCGCGACCCGGCCTCGCGCTCTACGGGGTCTCGCCGCAGCCCGCGCAACAACTCTTGCTCAAGCCGGTGCTGGCGTGGAAGACGCGCGTCATTCTGGTGCGCGAGCTGCCCGCCGGCCACGGCATCAGCTATGGTCGCGTCGATAAACTGACCCGGCCATCCCGTGTGGCTACGCTGGCCTGCGGTTACGCAGACGGCTACCCGAGGCAGCTTTCGGGCAAAGGAACATCCGTGCTAATTCAGGGCCAGCGTTGTCCCATCCTGGGCCGGGTCACGATGGACCAGATCATGGTGGACGTGACCGACCTTGGCCAACAGGCTGCCTTGGGGGACGAAGCTGTGTTGTTGGGAACACAGGACGGCGTTACGATCCCAGTCGAAGAACTCGCCACCAAAGCTGGCACTATTCCCTGGCATGTCTTCACCAGCATCACCGCCCGCGTAGAGCGGGTGATGAAGCCGTGACCAGCTCGGGTGGTTTCCAGGGACGTTCCCATGAAAATGCTGGCATGACCGCAGCCCGACTCTTGAGAGTCAGGCTACAGCAACGTGCTGTCGTCACTGCGCTCGAGTTTGCCGATTTTCTTTTTGATGATTTCGAGCTGCACGGTCATTTCGTGAAGGGACTTGATGCAGTCGCCCTGCGTTTCCGCGTCGTTGAGGGCTGAAAGCGCGGGGTGGATTTTCATGAACTGGAGCGCGATGTTCTTCGCGACTTCACGAATTTGGGCGATGGCGGCGGGGCGATCCATGGGAATTTTGACAGGATTACAAGATGAAAGGAAGGATTTACAAGATTTTTTGAACAAGCCCACAACTCCTTCGTGTTAATCGTTTAGAATCTTGTAAATCATGTCCAAAATTTGGCTATCTTATGAAATAGCTCAGGTTCTCCAACTCCACGGCGAGGTCCACGTTATTGACGACGACGTTTTTGGATACTTCCAACACTACCGGCGAGAAATTCAAAATGGCTTGGATGCCGGATTCGATCATACGATTGACGACCTCTTGGGCGTGGGCGGCTGGGACGGTGAGGATGGCCATTTTTATCTGGTGCTCGCGGATGAAGCTGGAAAGTTTGGCCGCGTCGAGCAATGGGGTTTTCAGGCCCTTCATGCGGCCTGGATCGGGCTTGATGTCGAAGGCGGCGACGATCTCAAAGCCCTCTTTCTGGAAGCCTCCATAGCGCAGGAGCGCCGCGCCAAGGTTGCCGACGCCGATGAGAATGACAGGCTGGAGATGCGAGCGCCCGAGCACCTCGTTGATGGCGCCGCTGAGCCCGTCCACATTGTAGCCGAGACCGCGCGTGCCGAATTGTCCGAAGTAGGTGATGTCCTTTCGAAGCTGCGTGGGCTTCACACCAGCGGCCTTGGCAAGCGCCTCCGAGGAGACCGTATCAACATGATTTTCTTTCAGGCGTTGCAGGCATCGCTGATAGATGGAGAGGCGGTAAACGGTCTTGCGGGGAATCTCCAGTTTGTGCACTTGTGAAAATTCACGTGTTCACCAAAAAATCAATCGGTCAGTTAGCGCAAATTTTTTTAGCGCACCGCCCAGCGCAACAGTTCCGTGCCCCAGGTTTCCATGAGTCGAAGAACTCCAAGGACCACCGCGCCTGCGCCCAGCCCAATGAGAATGATCTCAAAAATTTTCACCAGCACCAGCGTGCTGCGGGCCACGCCAATTTCTTCGAGCGTGGCAAACTCGCGTCGCCGCATTTTGAACGAAAGGGCGAAAACCAGTGCGGCAATGAGAATCACCGCGACGCCCAATACGGCCAGCAGCACCAGCGCCAGCTCACGAGCCTGAAACAACGCGGTGAGCAGCGCATCCATTTGCTCAGTAGGACGGACTAGCTGGGTGCTGTTGGTGGAATTCAGAAACTTCCCCAGCAAAATGGCCCGGGACTTTTCATCATTTGGCACGCAGAGAATGGCCGTGAGCGGAAAAGATGCGGGATCACCGTGAAAATGGAAGCTGGCCAGGTTCTCAGCGGTGACTTCAGTGAACATGCGCACGGCGTTGGTTACCGCGACGTTGTCGTCGCGCTTTTCCAACACGCTTTTCGGATCAGAATTTTTTACCACGTCTTCGTGACCATGGGCGATACCGGACATGAGCCACGAAGTTTTTACATCCACAAAAACCGCATCATCATCCGCCGAGTGCGATTCATCGAGCACGCCCGTGATGCGCATTTTCAAGGGATACGCCCCGGCCAGATTAAACACCTGTTCAGGCGATGAATACATAAACCCGCCCGGATGCAAATCACGCATCCGCGCCACCCTGGCACCGACCACGCAGTCACCGAGACGCGTCATCATCTGTCCATCGGCGATCCGCAGATTCCGGAAGGAGAAGTAGTCGAGCGAGGTGCCGACGATGGCTGCCTCTTGTGAATGAAAATGCACATGAAGCGGAATGGCTCCGGCCAGCCGGGTTGCGCGCAGAACGTCCATTTGACCTGCCTGAATGGTATCAACTCCGCTCCTGCGGAAGTAGAGCGCGTTAAGTGTCAATTCCAGGGCGCTGCCCTTGGCTCCCAACACCAGCGGCGTGACCTCGGCGCGCGTGCGGAACTCGGACTGTGCGATGCTGACCATGCCGCGCACCAGAAGCGGCAGCGCCAGCGTTAGACCCAGTGACAAGGCCAGCAACAAGGTGCGCGTGCGATGATGCGCGATGTAACGCCACGCCAGATGAAGACTGCCGCGCGCACTCATGAAATCCAGTCCCCTGTGTTCACCATGCGGTCGAGTCGCGCGAAAATTTCCACATCATGCGTAACCACGACCAGAGCGGCGTTCTTTTCCGCAGCGTATTCCTTCAGCAAATCCACGACCAGCAGTTTTCGCTTTTCATCAAGAGATGCAGTTGGTTCATCTGCCAGCACCACTTGTGGCGAATGCGCCAGCGCGCGCGCGACCGCGACCCGTTGACGCTCGCCTTGGGAAAGCTCGTCAGTGAGCCGGCCCCAGTGCCTTCCGATTTCCAATCGCTCCGCCAGATTTTTCGCGCGGGCCGGAAGATCTTCATCGGACAATCCACCGAGTCGCGATGGTAGAAGAATATTGTCCTTCACCGTGAGGTAATCCAGCAGCGCGAAATCCTGAAACACGAGTCCAAGTTGTCGCAACCGGAGCGCGCGCAAGGCTCCCGCAGTCAGACTGACCACGCTCTTATCGCAGATGCTCACGCCGCCGCTGTCGGGCTTGAGGATGCCGGAGAGCAGGCGAAGAAAAGTGGTCTTGCCCGTGCCGCTGGGTCCCGCGATGCCGACGGTCTCACCTGCGCTCACAGAAAAATCCGGCACGCTCAGGGAAAACTCGCCGGAGTCATAGGCGAACCGGAGATCGCGGGCGGAGATCATGGCCTCATCAAACGACAGGAGATGATTTGTGCAAAGCTATTCGTCCGCGCCGAGCTTGGCCTGCGTTTGTTCAACCTCTTCACTGGCCTTGGTCCAGGAAGAAAAAGCTTTTTCCAACTCATGCTCCACCACCGCGAAGCGCGCGGTCGCCACGCGCATGTTTGTGGCATCGGTCATGTTTGCAATCAGCGTGGCTTTCTCTTCCTCAAATTTTGCGATCACGCCTTCCACGCTGGCCAGCTTGTCTTGCAGGGGCTTCAGCACACGGAGGCGTTCCTGCCGTCGTTGTGCTTCCTGCTTCCGGCGCTCTTTGGCGTTATGAGAATCACCCGTGCTATCCCGTGAAACAAACATGGACGCGGCTACGGGACCCGCAGCGGCGCGCGCGTTGTCCGCAGCTTTCTTTTCGAGATAGTAACTCAGGTTGCCGACATACAATTGCGGCGGCTGACCGCTGCGGAACTCCAGCGTCTTGGTCACGATGGGATCAAGGAAATCGCGATTGTGGGAGACGATGACATAGCTGCCGTCGTAATCCGCCAGCGCCCGTTGCAGGACGGCTTGGGAGCGCATATCCAAGTGGTTGGTCGGTTCGTCCAAAATAAGAAAATTTGACGGCGTGAGCAGCATGTTCGCCAGAGCCAGACGCCCGCGCTCGCCGCCGCTGAGCACTTTTACTTTTTTCAAAACATCGTCGCCCCGGAAAAGAAAGCAGCCGAGCAGCGTGCGCAACTGGGCCTCGGAAAGCCCCTTGGAATTTTTCTCGATTGTCTCCAAAACCGTCTTCGTGCCGTCCAGCGCATCGGCGTGGTCCTGCGAGTAATAGGCGATGCGCACGTTGTGCCCGAGCGTGCGCGTGCCCCCGGTTTGTTTTTCCACGCCCGCGAGGATTTTACTGAACGTGGTCTTGCCCGCGCCGTTCACGCCGACGATGGCAATGCGGTCGCCCTTGCTGATCTCAAAGTCCAGCGGCTGCAAAATATTGCGCACGCCATCGTAGCTCTTTGCGAGCTGTTCGAGACGGACAACAGTCTGCCCGCTTTGCGGAGGCTGGGGGAATTTGAATCCGATCTCGTCGTCCTCGTCTTCCAGTTCGATGCGCTCCACCTTGTCGAGCTGTTTCACGCGGCTCTGCACCATGGAGGCTTTGTTGGCCGAGGCACGGAAGCGGTCGATGAAGCGTTGTGTCTTCGCAATCTCGCGTTGCTGGTTGGCGGCGGCACGCTCGAGCTGCTCGCGGCGAGATCGGCTTTCGCGCACGAAGAACGAGTAGTTGCCGTTGTAAAGATTCACCCGGCCCTGCTCAAAGGCGAGGGTGCGGTTGGTCAGATTGTCGAGCAGCCTGCGGTCGTGGCTGATGAGAATGATGGCGCCCGGATAAGTGTTGAGATATTCCTCAAGCCAGACCACGGATTCGATGTCGAGATGGTTGGTCGGTTCATCCAGCAGCAGCACGCCTGGCTCCGCGAGCAGGAGTTTCGACAGGGCAATGCGCATCTGCCAGCCGCCGCTGAATTCGTCGGTGAGACGGTCGAGATCCGCGCGCGAAAACCCAAGCCCCGCGAGCACGCGCTCGATGCGCGGCTTCATTTTTGCCAGGTCGTGATGTTCCAGCCTGATCTGCAAATCGCCATAAGCCTCCAGCGCGTCGGCATACTCCGGCGTGTCATGATGGTGCACACCCAGCGCCTCATCCGCCTCATCGAGCTGGCGTTGCAATTCCAGCGTGTCTTCAAATGCAGACTCTGCCTCCGCCATCAGGGTGCGGCCTTTGATCTCCACGCCTTCTTGCGGAAGATAGCCGATCTGCACGGTCTTGGCCTTGACGATGCGCCCCTCGTCCTGATGCTCGATGCCCGCGATGATTTTCATCAGCGTGCTTTTGCCGGAGCCGTTCGGTCCGGCCAGCGAGACGCGTTCACCGGCGCGAACCGTGAAATTTAATCCGCTGAAAAGATTGCGCGGGCCGTAGGAGATACCGAGATTGTCGAGTGCGAGCATTGGGAGGGCGGACTCATGCGCGGGAATGACTCCACCGCAAGCTTGCAAAAGCCTTGACCATTACTTCATAAGATGAACGAACTGATTCGAGTCAATCAATGACTGGATGGGGTCGGACGTTTATGCGGAGAGCGAAAACCCAAGGTATTTGAAAACAACTGCGCCTCTTGACTTGCCAGCCCCAGAATCTACGCTCTGGCCATGGACTACCGAGAACGCATCACGATAGACCCTGGTATCCGCAACGGGAAGCCCTGCATTCGAGGCACACGCATCACGGTGGCCGACGTTTTCGACTATCTGGGAGGAGGCATGACCATCACCGAGGTGATGGATGACTTCCCCGATCTCAGCGCTGAAGACATTCAGGCGTGCTTCGCCTTTGCCGCTGATCGTGACCGCCGCCTGAATATCGTGCCGCATGAAGTTGCTCTTCGATGAGAACCTTTCTCCGAAGCTGCCCGGGCTCTTGGTGTCGCTTTTCCCCGGCAGTCTTCACGTCCGCGAATGCAGCTTGAAGGGCTGCCCTGATGAAGATGTTTGGGAGTATGCCCGCACCAACGGTTTCACCATCGTCTCCAAGGACTCCGACTTCTATCAGCGCAGTTTGCTTTACGGCCACCCGCCCCGGTTTGTCTGGCTGCGAACTGGCAACTGCACCCGTGCGAGCCTCGTGTCGCTGCTCATTGCGCATGAGAACGACATCCGCGCCTTCGACGCCGACCCGATTGAGTCGGTGTTGGTGCTCGAGTAGCTTGCAAAAGCCTTGACCATCACAAGTGGTGCAAGCTATTTAGGCGCGATTCGTTTTTTATTTTCTTCCGTAACATGTCTTTGATTAAAAAAGCCCGACCAATCCTGGCGGCATCATGCCAATGCTTCGCCGGTCTGCGCTCAATGGCCGGGTTGCTGATGATCATGCTGGTGAGCGCGGTGCGTGTGCAGGCATTCGATACGGTGATCCTCGATCCTGGTCACGGGGGCCATGATCGTGGCGCGGCGATTGGTTACGTTTATGAAAAGCATCTCGCACTCGATACCGCGCGGCGCGTGCAGCAGTTACTGACCGCGTCGGGGTTGAAGGTGATTATGACGCGCGACTCGGATGTTTTCATCCCCTTGGAAGGACGTTCGAGAATCGGCAACAGCCACCGCAACGCCATTTTCGTGAGCATTCATTAC
The DNA here is from genome assembly GCA_043758025.1 of Verrucomicrobiota bacterium. Classification (GTDB taxonomy): domain Bacteria; phylum Verrucomicrobiota; class Verrucomicrobiia; order Verrucomicrobiales; family Verrucomicrobiaceae; genus VFKE01. The sequence continues at coordinate 31,958 of JAYVOH010000337.1, read as the reverse complement.
AACTACAACCGGGGCGGCTCCGGGCGTGGGATTGAAACCTATTACCATTACGACAGCAGCCAGTTGCTCGCGGGATACATCCAAGCCTACATCGTCAAGGGAACCAACCTGACGAATCGTGGTGTGAAGAGCGCGAGCTTCCATGTCATCCGCGCCACCACATCAGTGCCGGCGGTGCTGGTGGAGTGCGGATTTGTCAGCAACTCATCGGAGCGCGCGGCCATGATGGCGGGACAGTATCGCGAGGGTCTCGCAGTTGGTATTGCCAAGGGCATCATTGCTTTTCGACAGAAAAAATAATACAACCTTATGGTCGTGACGTGTCGTCAAATGCGCGAGGCGGAGGAATCTGCTTTCGCCCGCGGGATCACTGCGGCGCAACTCATGGAAGAGGCGGGCGCGGGGATTGCCGAAGCCATCCGACAATTCTTTCCGCAGCCCGGTCACGTATTTTTGTTTCTCGGAAAAGGCAACAACGCCGGTGATGCTCTCGTGGCTGCGCGTTATCTTGCGGACGCTGGCTGGGCCATCCATGCGCGGCTGACGGCAGATGCGGCGGAGTTCAAGGAACTGCCCGCCGCGCATTGGAAAGCGCTGGGTGAGCGGTCGCCCGTGCTGGGTTCGCCTGCGGCCGTGTTGCAATTGAAAGGAACGATTTTATTGCTCGATGGGTTGGTCGGCATTGGAGCGGAAGGGCAGTTGCGTGGAAGGCTCGCGGATGCGGCGAAGGAAATGAACGAGCTTCGCCGGTCACGTCATGCGACCACCGTGGCGCTGGATATTCCGTCAGGGCTTGATTCACAAACGGGCGTGCCCGGCGAGGTGTGTGTCCAGGCCGATCTCACCATCACCATCGGGCATGTAAAAGATGTGTTGCTGGCAGATGCCGCGACAAACTATGTGGGCCGGCTGGCGGTCGTTCCGCTGCGTGAGCTTGAAGATGCGCCGGGTGATGACAGCCGGCGTGCACTGACTCCCGATGTGTTATTGCCCATGCTCCCGCTGCGCTCGTTTGATTTTCACAAGGGCAATGCTGGTCGCGTCGGCATCATCGCCGGGTCACGCGGTTTTCTCGGTGCGGCTGCGCTCTTGGCCACGGGCGCGCTGCGTGGTGGCGCAGGACTGGTCACGCTCTTTGTCCGGGAAGACATTTATCCGCTCATCGTCGCGCTCATACCGACGGAGATCATGGTGAAGCCGGTCAAAAATTTCAGCGCGGTATTGCAGGAAAATCTTGATGCGCTCGCCATCGGCCCTGGACTCGGCACGGAGCACGAAGCGGAAGTGCTCGATGTGATAAAGCAGGCCAAGATGCCCGCAGTTATCGATGCCGATGCGCTGAACATGCTCGCGCGGCACGGGCTTGATACGTTCTTGAAAGCCATTGCGCCCCGGCTGCTCACACCGCATCCGGGCGAGATGGCACGACTCATCGTGCAGGAACCAGGTTGGCAGAAAATGTCTCGCGGCGATTTGACCCGCGCGTTTGTGGCAAAATATCCCAGTGTGACCCTGCTGCTCAAAGGCGCGCGCACGCTCATCGCGGCTGCGGGACAACCGCATTCTTTCAATACCACCGGGCATCCCGGCATGGCCAGTGGTGGCATGGGCGATGTCCTCACCGGACTGTGTGCCGCACTGATCGCACAGGGCGCAAGTTCACTGGAAGCAGGGTGCATCGGCACATGGCTCAGCGGCCGCGCTGCGGAGATCGCGGTGCGTGATGGAATGGGTTCGCAGGAATCGCTCTCGGCGGATGATGTGGCGGGGCGGCTCGGGGCCGCGTTCACTGATTTGAAGCGGCTGGTGTTTTGAAGCGCGACGATGCCCGTTGCGCGCAATGTCGGCTCGTTCTAATATGGCCTCATCATGAAAAACAAAGGCCTCGGTTGTTTCCTAATCCTCGTGTTGCTGGCATTGTTGGTCAGCGTGGGGGTGAATGTTCTCCAATTCGCGGCGTGTTTCGGCATGGATGAGTCGGCAATCGGCATGGCACAATCCAAGCTGCCCAAGTTAAAAGAAACACTGGAGCAGGCCCCGGTGAAAGAATCGAAAGACAAGATCGCGCGTATCGACCTGGATGGAATCATTTCCAGTGGCGCAGCGAGCGAGGGCTTCGGCGGTAGCGGCATGGATTTGGAAACCATCAAACGGGCGCTGCTGCAGGCGGTCGAGGATAAGACCGTTCAAGCTATCGTCCTGCGCGTCAACTCCCCCGGCGGCGAGGTCACGGCCTCGGATACTTTGTATCATGCCGTGAAACAGGCCGCGCAGAAAAAACCGGTGGTGGTCTATATGGACTCCATGGCCGCGTCCGGCGGTTATTACATCAGTTGCGGCGCGACCAGGATCGTGGCGAACGAGACCACATTGACAGGCAGCATCGGCGTCATCATTCAGACGCTGAACTACAGCCAGACCTTTGGGAAAATCGGGCTGGAGACCATGACCTTTGCCAGCGGCAATTTCAAAGACAGCCTAAGCGGCGCCCGACCGATGCGGGACGACGAGAAGGCCTATGTCCAGAGTCTGGTGATGAAGATGTATGACAAGTTCATCGGCATCGTGTCCGAAGCGCGCAAGATCAGCAAAGAAGAATTGAAGAACGGCATTGCGGATGGCCGGGTTTTCACCGGCGGCGAGGCGTTGCAACACAAGCTCGTGGACCAGATCGGCTACGTCGAAGACGCCTACGCCCTCGCCAGGCAGCTCGGCGGTGCGCCCAACGCCATGGTCGTGCGCTATCAGCATCGCGCATCACTCAGTGATTTGCTGGGCGTCTTTGGCAAGGCCCAGGACGCTCGCGGCAAAGTGAGCATCGATATCTCCGACCGCCTCCTGCCGAGATTGCAGCCCGGCATGACCTATCTGCTCCCGGCCTATCTCGCGCCATAACTCTGAGGGAATGGAAGGGCCGTGAAATAATGGATGCACGAAGCCCACTCTCCATTACTCCATCACATCACCCGTTAAGTTAAATGTCCGAAGCCGCCACCCAGGCCATCATCCACGACCTGTTTATGCTCTGCGGCATGGCGCTGGTCATGGCGCTGGCGGTTTATGCCTTGCTGCGCGCAGGCGGCGGGCCTTCATGGAACTATGAGGGCGAGGTGCTCTCCCGGCCTTATGGCTGGGCCGATGGCGTGACCGCATTGCTCTTACTGGCGTTTTTTGCGTGGGGCAGCTCGGCAGCCGGTCAGGCGGCAGCACCCACGCCCGGTGAACCCGGAAACACATCCATCGGCCCCTTGATGGTGGGAATGATATTCATGCTCATGATCGCGGCGGTGTTGCTGGCTTACTTGCGCATCCGGGGGCTAAATCCCGCAGAGCTTTTTGGCATGAGGCAGTTGACGATGAAGGCCGCGCTTTTCAGCGCCGCAGGCTGGCTGGTTCTGGTCTATGTGGCGATGGTGTTATCCCGGCGGTATCTGGAAAATAATTTATTTGGCGGCAGTTGGCCGGATGACAGCGAGCAGGATCCCGTGAAGACCTTTCAACAGGCGGGCGGACCTGCGCTTAAGCTTATTCTCGCGGCAGGAGCCGTCATCATCGCGCCCATTGCCGAGGAGACCATCTTTCGTGGTTTCATTTATGGTGTGGTGAAAAGTTACAGCGAACGGTGGTTCGCCGCCATTTTCACATCGCTGGTGTTCGCCGCGGTGCATCAACATGTCGGCAGCCTGCCTGCGCTCTTCGTGCTCGCGATGGGTTTCGCGCTGGCCTATGAGGCCACAGGCTGTCTTCTGGTGCCGATGTTCATGCACGCGCTTTTCAATGCGCTGAACCTTGCCTTGCTTGCCATGGGACGTTCGTGATGAAGACGACAACGCTTGCGCAACTTGGTGAGGACGCCCTGGTCCGTCGATTGACGGAGGGTCTTCCACTCGGGACTGATGTCGTCGCCGGAGCCGGGGACGATTGCGCCCTCGTCAAGCCGCTTGGCAAAGGCTGGCTGCAATTACTCAAAACCGACTGCGTGGTGGAAGGCGTGCATTTTCTGCCCGACACATTGGCGGAACGCACGGGCTGGAAAGCGATGGCACGCGCCGTGAGTGACATCGCGGCGATGGGCGGAGAGCCACAACACGCGCTGGTGACTTTGCTCGTGCCGCCGGATTGCGAGGTGTCGAAAATTGAAAAATTGTATGAAGGTCTGCGCGCCTGTGCTGAGCGATTTGGCGTCAGCATCATCGGTGGAGAAACTTCGCGCGCGTCGCAACTCGCCGTCGTCATCAGCATGACCGGGCGCGTGAAGGCCGCGCGCGTTGTCAGGCGCGACGGCGCCAGGGTGGGGGACGTTATCTTCGTCACCGGAAAACTCGGCGGATCACGCAGCGGGCATCATCTCGATTTCATGCCGCGCGTGGCTGAGGCGCAATGGCTGGTCGCGCAGCATCGTATCCGCGCCATGATGGATCTCAGCGACGGCCTTGGCAAAGACCTGCCGCGCATGGCCGCCGCCAGCGGATTAGATTTTGTCATCGATGATGAATCATTGCCCGCGCATGAAAGCTGCACGCAAGAGCAGGCCTGGAGCGACGGCGAAGACTATGAGCTGATGTTTGTCATTGCGCCAAGGTCGGTCAAAAGAATTGCAGATGAATGGAGAAATAAATTTCCAGATGTTCCGCTCACGCCCATCGGACGTTTCGTCGCTCGTGGCACCGGTCGCGTGCCCGCCTTTCAAGCGGGAGGGTGGGAGCATTTTCAATAAAGGCAGACATTGGGAAGCTCTAAGACTTGAGCCTCCTCACGTCGGCTGCTACTTACGATGATGAAACTTTGCACAGTTGCAGACACCCTGGCATGGGGACATGACCTGGCGCAGACATTGCGCGCGGGAGATGTCATTGGTCTCGTCGGCAATCTCGGCGCGGGCAAGACCCATGCGACGAAAGGCATCGTAGCTGGTCTCGGTTCGCTTGCATCGGTCAGCAGCCCTACCTTTACTCTTGTTCGTGAATACACTGGCGCGCGGCTGCCCGTATTTCACTTCGATTTCTACCGGATGGATTCGGCCACGGAAGTATTGAACATCGGTTGGGATGAATATATCGATGCCGGAGGTGTCATGATCATCGAGTGGGCGGACAAGTTTCCGGAGATCGTTCCTGAAGGCGCGCAGTGGTTCGAATTTACGATTCTCGATGATGGCACGAGAAACGTGGAAAAAATCCGAAATCCGAAATCCGAAATTAGACCCCTATGTCCTGTATCCTAGCCCTCGACACCTCCAACGCCCGCGGCAGCGTCGCCGTAGTGTGCGATGGCGCAGTAGTCTTCAACGAGCACTTCACTTCCGAGCGCTCCCACAACTCCCAGCTCTTTACACCGCTTTCTAAAGCTCTAATGCTCTCCGGCTCCGACCTTCGCGCCATTGTCGTCGGCACCGGACCCGGCTCCTACACTGGTGCGCGCATCGGCATCGCCGCAGCGCAAGGCATCGCGCTCTCACGCAACGTGCCCGTCATCGGCCTGCACTCCGTGCTCGCGCCGGAGACGAAAGAACTGTCTCGCGAGTTCGTCGGCTGCGGCGATGCCCGGCGCGGGAAGTTTTTCATCGCCCGCGTTCGTGATGGAATGCTTGATGGCGAGATCACGCTGCACGACAGCGACGAGTTCACTCAACGTCACGCGCAGGATGCCGCTGTGCCGTGGTTCTCATTCGATGCGAAACCACCGCTCGATCTCGCCAACATCACGCTGACCACGCCATCGGCCTCACGCCTCGCGCTGCTGGCATCCTCGATGACGGACGAAACAATCTGGACGTTGGAACAACAGCCGTTGGAGCCGCACTATCTTGCCGCGCCGTTTGTGACGCAAGCGAAGGTTAATACGGCGTTGACAGATCAGCGCGAGTAACAGAGTTTCTTCATAGTTACCACTTTCGGACTCATCCCTTGGTCATGTGTCGAGTCATCACAATTGCCTACATCCTTGAGTCTTTGCCAACAAACTTTCCTGAGCACGAAGCATTTGCATTCGATAACATGTTTCAACGTGCTGGTATGCAAAGCAAAGTCTTCACACCACACAATCGTCGCGATTTGGCAAACACGTTCTCTGAGATCGAAAAGCATTTGGGACCGCTGGATCGAAAAGCTCACGTGCTACCGTTCTTTCACCTTTCTATGCATGGCGACGAGCGAGGAATCCAGATCGCAAGTGGGGAAATTGTTTTGTGGCATGAACTGCGTGACATGATTCGAACAGTCGCGGAAAATACTGGCAGGTTGAACAAATCAGGGGATGCTCTGGCCCATATCACTATGTCGAGTTGTAAGGGCGGCCACGGCATCCAGATGATGCTCCTCGACGATTCGAAGAAGCCGGCGATGTCACTTGTAGGCCCTGAAATTGAAGTCAGTCCAAAACAGACGTTGAGGGCCTACAGTGCGTTTTACTACGCAATTCTTATGAGGAGTGCATCAGTCCAAGTTGCCGTCGAGTTCATGAACCAGTATGCAGGTTTGGGTGACGTATATCGGCTTCACCTTTTCGATATGACGCTAAAATGATTTCAATGTCTCAACGGAATCTTTGGGAAAGAGCAGTCGGCGTCATCTTTCACTGTTTCGCAGCCTTAAATTCGCGTGCCTTTCGTTGGCCCGCCTCTCGCATTGCCGGGGTCAATTTCGCCTCCAATGCACTATACGCGATCCGTGCTTTTTCGACTCCTTGCGCGCCAGCGAGAAGCAACCATTTATATCCCTCTGCCTCATCCTTTGGAACATCCATGCCTGCCGCATAAAGATTGCCGAGAAAAAGTTGTGCTTGTGGAAGCCCCTGCTCAGCCGCCTTGCGGAGCCATTTGATTGCTTCAGCGCCATCCCTCGACACGACCTTGCCTGTAAAGTATTGGAGGGCAAGGTCATTCTGAGCAACTGCGTTACCTTGCTCGGCGGCTTTTCGATACCATTTTACTGCCTCGACTTCATCCTTGGGAACAGCTCGCCCCTGACTATACATGAACCCAAGTTTAACCTGACCCAATTCATCACCTTGTTCCGCTGCTCGTTGAAACCATGTGACGGCTTCACCGTCGTTTGGGGCTCCGAAAGCGCCATTTTCATATGCTTCCCCAAGTCCAGATTGAGCTTCTGGATATCCTTTATTTGCAGCCTCACGAAGCAATGTCATGCCCAAAGTGATCTCTTGTTTAGTAGCTCCTTTTTTAAGACAGATGAGGCTGAGAAAGTATTTTGCACCGGTTATTCCTTGATCTGCGGCCTTCCGTAGCCACTTCGCCGCTACGGCATCATTCTTGGCGACTAGGATGCCATAATAAAATGTAAGGCCTAGTTCGTATTGTGCGTCTGAATCTCCTTTTTCTGCCTTCGACTGCACCTCAGATACTGTTTTGTCGGTGATTCCGCCATACTTTGCGGCAGCAGCAGTCCAGTCTATATTTTTCTCGGCACCCATTGCGAAAACGGCAATGAGTGCGCCTAGAAACAAACAGGATCTCGGCATGTGTTGGAGGGATTTGGTGATAGTTCTGAAATAATCGCTCTTTTTCAGGCCAAGGCTTTACGCCGATGCGAGTGAGCGGGCTGCGATGTAGCGGGCGCGGCTGAGGACACCCGGAGCGAAGGTGACAGCCGCCAGACGCAGGAGGGGAGCAATGGTGAATTCCTTCACGCCGAGAGCCTCCACTCCGAGAACCTCGCCGCGTGCATCGAGGTCCACGGCAATATGCGGCCACTCGTTCTGCACGATGGTGCGCACAGTTTTACCACTCTTCTTAAGACGGACATAAACGCCAGCGCATTCGCGGTCGATCTCAACCTGCGGTGCAGCACTGAGCTTGGCTACGGACTTGGGTTTGGATGTGCGGTCACTCATAGTATTCGGTCATAACGTAGCAATTCTCGCCTTTTGTCTCGGCGATGACAAGGAGTTTCCTGCCGTCAATATGCTTCCAGTGTTTTCGTAAAATTCTGCCGTGCTCGCCGCGCTGCGAAGTTAGCATTTTACGCTGGCCGGTGAGAACGGCATCTTCCACCTGTGCCTGCGTAATCGAGCGTTGTCGCTGTCGTGCCTGCGAATGAACGGTGTGATGGAAGTTCATTGCAGCGACCGGTTTAAATCCTACCCCCACAGCGGCGCCGGATACTCACCTGCATCCACGAGCTTCTTGATGCTGGCGACGACGACAGCCTTGTCTTCGGGGTAGGTGACGCGAACCATGAGCCGCTGGTTTCAAGGGTTAAGATTTTGCCCGATGAAAAGCAGCATCCAGCTTATCGAGAATGGCGAGGCCCTTCTTCGCGGAGCCGCGTGCTGCGAGTTTTCGCAGGGCTTGCTCGGTTTTCTCAAGCAGGCCGTGCCGGTCTTCGTAATCTTCCACGAGCGCCGTGAGTTCGCGGAAGTATTCCTTTTGCACGGCGCTCAGACGACGCACGGCGAGGCGGGCGCACACGTCGCTAGCAGCATCGTAGCTCCCCGAGTCCGCGATGGGCGCGAGCGGGTGCAGTGCCCACAGCCCGGAAATGGTGGCGGGAAGCTCGAATGAATCTGTGTGTGTCTTGCTGCTCATAAGCGGGTTTTCCAATGATCTTTATCGTAATCCGCGTGGCTGAGAAAATCGAGGATGAAAACTTTGCCGGTGCCGTAGTGTATCGCGGTGATGAGGCGGAAGGCGTTGCCGGAGATGTTGAAGATGGTGACAGGGCGGAAGCTGGCGACGCGAACTTCATCAGCGTGCGGGAAATCGCGGCGCGTGTCCACAATGCTGCGCCAGTGGGCTTTCCTCGCGATCTGCAGCCAGCGCAGCAGCGACGGCGCGGCCTTCGGGTGCTCCGTGGCAAACCCGAGAATGCGCGGCGGCTTGATGATGCGCATGGGCAAAATGGATGGTGCGGAGATTCATGGCGTGACTACCGTTTCGCTTGAGCACTATCGCGGGTAATCAGGCAAACGCAAGCCGCACGGGGCACTCATGCAACGAACGTCACCCCCACAACGGCGCCGGATACTCACCGGCATCCACGAGCTTCTTGATGCTGGCAACGACGACGGCTTTATCCTCGGGATAGGTGACGCCGAACCATGAGCCGCTGGTTTCGAGCACTTCGACTTCGGCTTTGCCGGTGTTGATGAGGGTGTCGGTGACCTTCGGGATATAGCACTCGGATTTTTCTTCGTGGCCGTGATGGCGGAGGAAGGCTTCAAACTCGACGTGTAACTGCGGGAACAGGTCGGGCGTGAAGCCGAAGAAGTTCATGCTCACGAGTTCGTTGCCGGTGAGCTCGACGGGATGCGCGGGGTCTTGCTCGTTGCGCGCGCCGGTGGCCGTCTTCACGATCTTGGTCATCTCGGTGACGCTGGCGAGTTTTCCGTTTTTGCTGGTGCAGACGCCTCGGGCGACGCTGCCGTTTTCCGAGAGCGTATTGCGCAACTGAAACCCGACCATCGAGTAGTGGCCGACGCCGTCGTTCGGGCGCGGCTGGATGAGATTGGCGCCGAGTTTCGCGAAGGCATCGTGACCGTAGTAGTCGTCGGCATTGATCATGGCAAACGGCTCGTGGATGAGCTTCTCTGCGGCGAGCACGGCGTGGGTGGTGCCCCACGGTTTTACACGGCCAGCCGGGACGGTGAATGGTTTTGGCAAATCATCGAGCGCCTGAAATCCGTATTCGACAGGAATATGCTTGTCGAAGCGGCTGCCGACTTTGGTTTTGAACTCCTCTTCAAAATCGCGGCGGATGACGAAGACTACTTTGCCGAAGCCAGCGCGCTTGGCATCGAACACGGAGTAGTCGAGCACGGTCTCGCCGTGCGGGCCCATGGGATCGAGTTGCTTGAGGCCGCCGTAGCGGCTGCCCATGCCGGCGGCGAGGATGAGAAGGGTGGGGGTTGACATAAATTTCAAGTGTTCAGTGTTCAGTGTTCAGTGTTCAGTGTGCGCATCTTGATAGGAAAACTGAAAACTGAAAACTGAAAACTTCATGTCTTTATCCTCTGCCCACCTCTACGGCATCGTTGATCTCGGTTATGTCAAACCCGACGCGGTGGAGGTGATGACGCGCGCGCTAGTGGAAGGCGGTGTGGAGATCGTGCAGTTGCGCGCAAAAAACTTTTCGCCAACAGAAGTGGAACGACTGGCGCGGCTGATGCATCAAATCACGCGGGATGGGGGAGTTCCGCTGGTGATCAATGATCATCCACAGGTCGCTGCCGTGGTGGGCAGCGAGGGCGTGCATGTGGGTCAAGACGATCTTAGCGTGGCGGAGGCGCGGCGCATCGTGGGCGCATCGTGCTTCGTGGGGAAATCCACGCATAGTCTAGCACAGGCAACTGCGGCATTGGCGGAAGGCGCGGATTACATCGGGTTCGGCCCGCTGTTTGCCACCGGGACGAAGCCGGATTATGTGCCGGTCGGATTGACCGAAATCGCAGAAGTGGAACGCCGCGCCGCAGTGCCAGTCTTTTGCATCGGCGGCATCAATCTGGAACGGCTTCCGCAAGTGCTGTCCGCCGGAGCGCGGCGCGTGGTGATCGTCTCCGCCTTGCTGCTGGCGGAGGATGTGCGCGGATATGTCCGCGAGGTTTTGGCGATGCTGCGAAAGCAAGACGATGCCTGCTGATCGCTGTCAGCGCTTCAGATTTGCTCTCCGTGTTTCTTCGCGTGGAGTTGCCTTGCCTGGTCAACCCAACGATCTGTCTGAATGCGGGCGTCAAGTGAAAGTCGCCGGGCGAATTCGCCGATCTGCACGGGCGTCCAGAGGGCAATCTGTTTGTAAGTGAAGATTCCCTCGGCACGAAGGGAGTTGCGACAGGCGGTGTTGATGCCTTTGATTTTAGTAAGGTCATCGCTCCGCTTCGGGTGCTCATCAAAAATGATTCCCAGCAGTTGATCATGGCGCGCTCTGCCGCTTTCCAGCTCGCCGCGAAATGGATGAGCCAAATCGCCGGAGTCATTCGCGGGGATGTGGCCATTGGGTTTGCTGCCGTTCAAGCTTCCGCGCGGAATCTCTGGAGCTGATGTGGGGGAAGTCTTTTGTTCTCGTGGGACCTCCTCAGTCCAGATCGTGAAGGCTGCGCTGCGAGGTGTGAACGCGGTTGCCGGTGCGGATGAGTTGGACGCCGTCACGGCCGGAGGCAGGATCACAGGGACATATTTTGTCCTGACCGGCAGGTGGGCTGAGGTTTGCAAGGTGCGCGTCGCCATGTCAGCCAGGCGTCGCTTCAATTGGGAGTTGTCGGCCTTGAGCGCTTCGTTCGCGGCTTCACTTCTGTGCCAGCGCTTTCGATAACGCGCCCAGGTCAAAGCGCCGAACAACAGGCCGAATGTAAAAAATATCGCCGCCGTGATCGCAATGACAACTCCGCCGTTCACCAGGAAATAACTCACGGCGTCGAGGCTGTTGAAGAAATCAGAAAAGAAGTGCATGTGCCCAGTGAGTTACTTTACGAGCAATTCGATGCTTCTGCTCAGATTAACGCCATCCGGCGCAGGCATGACATCATAGATAAATGGCTCAAGCTGCCGGCTCTGCACGCCTTTTGCCACCAGCGCGGCGATCACCGAATCGATACGCTTATGCGCCGCTTCCTCGTTCAACTTCTCATCATCCACTGCGTCAGGATAGGCGCCCACGATGATGCTGGCTTCCGGTCCCGCGGCGAGAATGGCTTCGGCGGCGGCGGTTATTTGGGGCTGCTCAGCCAGTCCAACGCCCACCACACCGGAGTCAAAGTAGATGATCGCTCCCTTCAGCGAGCACTGGAGGTTTTCCAAGGCGTCGGGCAAAAGCATGGTCTGCGGCCGGTAGCTGGAAAAATGAAATGCCGAGGGGAAAATGCGCCACTTCGCGGCGAGCTTGTCGTCTTCCACCAGTGTGGTCAGCAGCTTCTTCCATTCATAATCCATTTTCGGCGTAGCGAAACCAGTGAGGCGAATCCCGTCGCCAGTGGTCTCGAACAATTGGGGGGCTGGTGAGGTAAAAAAACTTTGCAGGAAAATCGGCAGGTCTTTGGCGCCGGTAAAACGCGCCGGGCGGACATAAGCACCGGATTTGAGCTGACGGGCGTCCAAATTGGTTTCGACCTTGCTGCCGAGCACTGCCTGAATCACGGCGTCACGCAACTCCGCGCCCGGCAAGGCACCGGAGGCATGGATGTTTTCTCCCGTTTTAAGAATTCTGAGCGAAGCCGGCACGCGAATCATATTGGCCACTTCGCCCAACACCGGGGATAGCGGCGAACCATCCGTGGAGAGCGGGGAATCCACACGCGACACATATTTGGACAGATGCATACCTGTGGAGTCCACCTCCAGCCCCGGCCGGTTTCTTTGCAGCCATTGCACCACTTCACGTAGAATGATGCTGTCATGAAGCCAGCCGGACAGTGCCCCCCGGTCCCCATTCAGCTCCATCGCGACATGCGCGGCTATTTGCAGACGATTATCTTCATCACGGCACCGCACGCCTCGCACTCTGCTGACATGCTCTGCGGCTCTTCGGCGCACGTCGGGATCAGCCACCCAGCCGCTCAGAGTAACATCGAGATGATCCAGTTTGATTTTCGGTTTATCCACGCCTGAGAATTCAGGATCGTCCAGCGTCGCCACCACTTTCGCGAGCAGGGGCCCCCGCAAGGTCACCAAAAAATACTGCCGCTGCAGGAGCGTCAGCACCGGCAGCGCGACCAGGGCGGATAGGATCAGGAAAAAGCGCATGGTCTGGTGGCAGTAAAATGGCGGAGCACGACGCTGCGGGCAAGAACGTTATGCCTCTTTAATTCTGCTCGCGCTTATGAACTGTGCAAGGTTCTGATTGACCAGTGCGCCCAATTGTCAGAAGGAAACCCGCACTTTTCATCATTCATCATTCATCATTCATCATTCATCCTTTCAATCCATGTCCCTCGTCATCTCCGGCTCCATTGGCATCGACAACATCATTACGCCCCAAGAAAAACAAGAGGGCCTGCTGGGCGGCTCTGTTGCCTATGCCGCGCTCGCCGCAAGTATTTTCACCAAGCCCGTGCATCTCTGCGGCATCGTGGGGCACGATTTCCCAAAGGCGCATCTCGAACTGCTCACGTCACGCGGCATCGCGCTCGACAGCGTGGAGCACAGCACGGGCGATAGCTTCACCTGGACCGGCGAATACTTTGACGACATGAATACCCGCACGACCCACAAGGTCGGCATCAACGTGCTCGAAGATTGGAAGCCCAAGCTTTCCGCGCAAGGCGCAGCCGCGAAGCTCATCGTGCTGGCGAACATGAGTCCGGACAATCAAATCCAAACGCTCGAACAATGCCACGGTGCGGAGTTCGTCGCGGCCGACACCATGGATCTCTGGATTCGCATCGCGAACGAACGCCTGCATGACATGTTGAAAAAGATTGATCTGCTCGTCATCAACGACGGCGAGGCCAAGGAATTCACCGGCACCACCAACCTAGTGGAGGCGGGCCGCCGCCTTCAGGCGAAAGGCCCGAGTTACGTTGTCGTGAAGCGCGGCGAGCACGGCAGCTACCTTTTCGGCAATGGCCCATCGGAGTTCTTCTCGTGCAGCGCGTATCCTTTGCATAATGTCTTCGATCCCACCGGCGCTGGCGACAGCTTCCTCGGCGGTATGGTCGGCTGGCTCGCATCGAAGGGAAAATCGAAACCCAGCTTCGAGGATCTCAAGACCGCCGTCGCCTATGGCAGTGTCACCGCTAGCTTCACCTGCGAAGCCTTCAGCACCCAACGACTGGAGCGCGTCACGAGCAAAGATGTGGAAGGGCGACTCGAAGAATTGCGCGGCTACACGGCGTTTGGCGCGTAAGTCTCCTTGCGACTAATGAAGGTCATTCTCCGAGTCGTCGCGTCCTTCCGTCCCTATCCGTCTCAGGTATCGGCGCTGCTTGCTTTGGCCGAACACAGGATTAGGATTGCGGCATGATCCAGGTCACCGTCGATCTTCCCGACTCTCTCGCGGCCTCGCTCGGCGAGCCGCGCGAGGCGCTTGCGCGACTGGTGCTTGAAGATGTCGTCGCAGAGGCTTGCCGCAACGGACGGATCACCCGCGCAGAAGCGGCGCATTATCTGGGCCATCAATCTTGGAATGAGACGGAAGATTTTCTGGCTAAGCATGAGGTTCCACTGGCTTACGACAAAGACGATCTGAGGCATGATCTCGCGGTGATGGATCAGCTCTTTCCTAACAAGTGATGCTGGTCATTTCAGATTGCAGCCCGCTTCGTTATCTCATCCTGGTTGGAAGGGTGGAGCTTCTGGCGAAGCTTTACGGCAGGATCATCATCCCTTCTGCTGTTCATAAAGAGCTAAACCACGGTAGTGCGCCTGAGGCCGTGCGGCGCTGGAGCGGCGCGCTTCCACCTTGGGTTGAAGTCAGAACGCCGAAGTATAACACACCCCAGTCCGCAGCGCTTGATGCCGGTGAACGGGAGGCACTCTCCCTGGCTGTTGAGCTTCAGGCTGATCTGGTCTTGCTGGACGAATTTGAAGGGCGGAAGATTGCGGCGGTTATGAAACTACGTTTCATCGGAACAGTGGGCGTCATCGTCGCCGCAGCGCAGCGGAATGTTCTGGGCAATTCGGAGGCTGCTGACGTGATGAAAGCTCTTCATCAGACAAACATGAGAATCGCTCCGCAGTTGATCGAAGACGCTTTGGCGGTGATACAGGATTTGTGATTTTGGAAACCGTATGGTCACTTCCGAATCGTAACTACTCCACATGCGCACCATCCTCCGCGTCTTCTCCTACGTCCGCCGTTATCCGTTCATGGCGGCGGCGCAATTGGTGTGCGCGATTCTCGGCACGCTCATGGTCATCGTCTTCCCGCGACTGACGCGCGAGATCATGGACGTGGTGATTCCCAAGGGACAGATGGAGCGCCTGCCGGGACTGATTGCGCTGGGCCTGGGCGCATATTTTTTACAGGACTTGCTCAACTCCCTGCGCATCCAGATCAACAACACCTTTGAGCAGCTTGTCATCTTCGATCTGCGTAGCGCGATCTATGAGCATCTCCAGCGGCTGCCTTTGCGCTGGTTCGATAATCGCCCGACCGGCGACATCATGACCACGGTGAGCGAGGACATTCCATCCGTGGAGCGCGTGTTGATCGACGGCATCGAGCAGGGGCTGATCTCCATTCTGCAAATCGTCATTGTCGGCGCGTTCCTTTTCCAGACGAACGCCACCCTGGCCATGATTGCTCTCGCGCCCGTGCCGTTTCTAGTGATCGGCGCACTGGCTTACACGCTGACTTCGAAGAATCGCGCCCGTCGCGTGCGCAAGGCCAGCAGCGCCATGAATTCGCTCCTGCACGATAACATCGCGGGCATGAGGCAGATCAAAGCCTACGCCACCGAGAAGGAGGAACACGATCGTTTCAATCTTGTCAGCGACTCCCTGCGCCGCGCGACGCTTCAAGTCATGCGTGTGTGGTCGATCTACCGGCCCGGCATGAACTTTCTTAACAATGTCGGCTTCGTCCTCGTCCTTTGGTTTGGCGGCCATGCGTTGTATCATAAACAAATTGAAGCCGGTGAGCTGGCCATGCTGCTCCTGCTGCTGCGATTTTTTTATGAACCCGTCGGCCAGCTTCACTCACTCAATCAACTCTTCGTCGCAGGCCGCAGCGCGGGCGAGCGCGTCTTTGAAATCCTCGATGCCGAGGAAGAGAAAGACAACGACGCAGGGCGCACACTGGATCGCATCACGGGCCACATCATCTACGACCATGTGAATTTCGCCTACGGGAGCGTGCCCACCGTTCATGATGTCTGCCTCGAGGCGAAACCCGGTCAGACCATCGCCCTCGTCGGCCCTACGGGCGCGGGCAAAAGCACACTCATCAATCTGCTGACGCGCTTCTACGAATATGACGGAGGCCGCATTCTCCTCGACGACGTGCCCGTTCATGAACTGAACAAATCATGGCTGCGCCGCAGCATAGGCTACGTCACGCAGGAAAGTTTTCTCTTCAACGGCACCGTGCGCGAGAATCTCCACATAGGCAAACGCGACGCCACCGATGACGATCTCTGGACGGCGCTGGCCAGCGCGAATGCCAAACACTTTGTCGAGTCCCTGCCCGATGGACTCAGCACCCGGGTCGGTGAGCGCGGCATCAAGCTCAGTGTCGGCGAGAAGCAGCGCGTCTCCATCGCCCGCGCCCTGTTACGCAACCCGCCCATCCTCCTGCTCGACGAAGCCACCGCCAGCGTGGACACCGAGACCGAGCGCCAGATTCAATCCGCGCTGGATGCGCTCATGCAGCACCGCACCAGCTTTGTCATCGCCCACCGTCTCAGCACCGTGCGCAATGCCGACCGCATCTACGTCCTCGAAAAAGGTGCTATCATCGAGCAAGGCACGCATGAGGAACTCATCCAGCAAAACGGCCTTTATGCCGGACTCTGCCGGACGAGCCTGATGGCCTGACGAAGTTTTCAGTTTCAAGTTTTTAGATTCAAGCGAGTGATAGGCTCATGCCCAAACCCGACACCTGGATTTCCACGCCTGAAGAAGTCAGCGCTTTGCGCGCGGAACTGAATGCGCGCGGACAGAAGTTGGTTTTCACCAACGGCGTCTTCGATCTTCTCCACGTCGGTCATGTTCGCTATCTTCGCGAGGCTCGCGCTCTGGGCGATGCGCTGGTCATTGCCCTGAATTCGGACGACTCCGTGCGCGCACTCAAAGGCCCGACGCGCCCGGTGAATACGCAAGCGGATCGAGCGGAAATCCTTCGCGCCCTCGCATTCGTCGATCGCGTGGTTGTCTTCGATGAACCGCGCGTGACCAGGCTCATCGAGGCCATCAAGCCACATGTTTATACCAAGGGCGGTGATTACACCGTGGAGACTCTGAATCCTGAAGAACGCGCCGCTTTGGAGCGTGTCGATGCAGACATCCGCATCTTGCCGATGGTCGAGGGCAAATCCACGACCTCCACGCTGAACAAACTTCGTAGCGAGGGCATTCAGCCCTCGTCCCCGCCAAGGTCGGACGGCCATGCCACAGAATCCCCGCTTCGTCTCGGTGTGCTCGGCAGCGGCATCGGACGCAACTTTGAATCCATCCTCCGCGCGATCAACAACGGCTCACTCAACGCGAAAGTTGAGGTCGTGATCTCCGATGTCGCTGATTCCGGCATTCTCCAAAAAGCGCACGCCGCAAACTTGCCCGCGATCTTCGTTGATCCCGGCGATCATCCGAAGCGATTCTCCGCCGCTGCTCAGAAGGAAGTTTGCGATCACTTGAAGCGACACAACGTGCAAGTCGTCGTGCTCGGCGGCTTCATGCGCGTGCTCAAAGAGCCGGTGCTGAGCAATTTCGCCGGACGCATCGTGAACATCCATCCGTCACTGTTGCCGAAATTCAAAGGCGTCGCCGCATGGGAGCAAGCGCTAAATTCTGGCGACACTGAAACCGGCTGCACGGTGCATCTTGTGAATGCGGAACTGGACAGCGGAGACGTGCTCGCCCAGGCGAAAGTTCCAATCTTGCCGGGTGACACACCGGAGTCGCTTTACGCCCGCATCCAGGAACAGGAGCATCTGCTGCTCCCGAAAGTGCTGGGCGAGTGGCGGAAGCGCGGACTTCCCACTGAATAAACCGCACGGAATTTCTCTTTGGTGCTTGAGGCGTGGCGGCTTGTCGCCATCGTGCCGCCCCAATGAGTTTCTCCTATTCGCTTCTCAATCTCCAGCAACGCGAAGCCGTGAAAACCATTCGCGGTCCGGTACTCATCCTTGCGGGCGCAGGCACGGGCAAAACGCGGGTCATCACCATGCGCATCTCCTTCATGGTGCAGGAGGGGATTGATCCCGCCAGCATCCTCGCCGTCACCTTCACCAACAAGGCGGCGAATGAGATGCGCGAGCGCGTTGCGGAACTTCTCGGTCGTGAAAAATCGAAGCTGCTCACCATCGGCACTTTCCACGCCTTCTGTTTGCGCCTGCTGCGTCAACACGCGGCCATACTCGGATACAAAAACAATTTTACCATTTACAGCCAGGACGAGCAGCAAAGCCTGGTGAAAAAGATTCTCACGCGACTGCTCACCAAGGATGAAACACTTGATCCCGGCGTGGCCTTGAGCCGCATCAGCAAGGCCAAGAACTACGGCATCAGCCTGGGCGATCCCATGGAGACATTGGATGGCGCGCTCTACCAGTTATACCACGATGAATTGCGTGCGCTGAATGCCATGGATTTCGATGATTTGTTGCTCAAGGCGGTCGAGCTTCTCGAAGAGCATCCGAATATCCGCGAGGCGGCACAGAGCAAGTTCCGCTTCGTGATGGTGGACGAATTTCAAGACACCAACTCGCTTCAGATGCGAATGCTTCGAGCGCTGGTGCCGCCGCCGCACAACATCTGCGTTGTGGGCGATGACGACCAGAGCATCTACGGCTGGCGCGGTGCTGACATCACGAACATCAATGAGTTTGAGTCGTTCTTTCCCGATCCGAAAATCATCAAGCTGGAGGAAAACTATCGCAGCACGATGCCCATTCTCCACACGGCCAACAGCCTCATCCGTCACAACGCCGGGCGTCGCGGGAAAAATCTCTGGAACAACAACGCCAGCAACGAGCCGGTGCGGCTCCTCATTGCCGAGGACGACAAAGAAGAGGCGGAACTCATCGCAGGCGAGATCGAAAAGAAAAAAAACGAGGGACTGAAATGGGAGGACTTCGCCGTGCTTTTCCGCACCAACGACCAGTCGCGCATTCTCGAATCGGAGTTCCGCAAAAAGCAGATTCCCTACCGCGTCGTGGGCGCGCGCAGTTTCTTCGACCGACGTGAAGTTAAAGACCTCATCGCCTACCTCTGCGCGATCTCGAACCCGGACGATGACGTCAGCCTGCTCCGCATCCTCAACACGCCGACGCGCGGCATCGGCACCAACACCGCCGAACTCGCGCGGGCGCATTCGATGCAGAAAAAAGGCAGCGTCTTTGCCGCGCTTAAAGACGCGGAGTTTCAGTCGCTGCTCTCTGCGCGCGCATTGACCGCGATCACTGGGTTCGTGGATTTGATTGAGCGTTTCCACTCCCTCGCAGGCGCGCCCCTGACCGCGTTCGCTGGCTTGACTGAGAGGTTGTTGCACGAGATTGGCTATCTCGATCACCTGCGCAAAGCGGCGAAGGACCCCGAGGATTTCATTTCCTGGGAACTCGGCGTCAAGATGCTGCTGGATTCGCTGCGCAACTTCGATGGTCGGGCGCGTCACAATGGATTGCAGACTTTCCTCGATGAAGTGACGTTGAATGACGATCGCGAGGAAAAAGACGACATTGAAAAGAAATCCGGCGTCTGTCTCATCACCATGCACGCGGCCAAGGGGCTGGAGTTTCCCGTGGTTTATCTGCCCGGTCTTGAGGAAGGCATTCTGCCACATCGCCGTTCCATTGATGAGGGCCGCAAAGATGAAGAGCGCCGGCTCTTTTATGTTGGCATCACTCGCGCGATGAAAAAACTCACGCTGAGTCATTGCCGTTTTCGCACGAAGTGGGGCCAGAAGCAATCCGCCATGCCCAGCACCTTCATCAAGGAGCTGGATCGCACGCACATCGAGGTCTTCGATCATGCCGCATTCATGAAGGAGGAAGTCAGCCCTGACGAGGGCGTGGAGATGTTCGCCATGCTGAAGAAGCAACTGGCCGGGGGCTGAATTTTCCCAGCCAAGGAGCGCTTGCCACTCTGTTGTTTGGTATTAACTTTGCCCATGCGATCAATCAAGTATTGTGTTTACAAAGAGGATCCCCACTACGTGGCCCAGTGTCTCAATGTGGATGTCTCCAGTTTCGGAAGCACTCGTGAAGAAGCCGTAGCCAACATCCGTGAAGCCGTGGAGCTATACTTTGAAGGTGAACATGAGGAGGATTTCACTGAAATATCCGAAGTCACCGTGGGGGAGGAACTGATCAGTGCCTAGACGTCCGTCGAGCGGCGAAATCATATTCATCCTGTTGGAACAGGGTTTTGTGTTCGCATCTCAGAAAGGCAGCCATTGCAAATACAAGTCCGCGTCGGGTCGCGTCGTGATCGTGCCTCATCCTAGAAAAGATATTCCGATAGGCACCCTGCGCTCCATCATCCGGCAGTCAGGGCTGGATCGTTCTGTATTTGGATTTTAGAAACATGAGCGAAACCAACTATAAGCTCGGCAACGAAAAGCTCATCAAGGTGCTGCCTAACGCCTCGAACCGCTTGCTCGGCCTGCTGAAAAAACAAGGCCGCGCGGAGAATGGCGCTTTGCGCATCGCAGTGGTCGGTGGCGGCTGTTCTGGTCTGCAATACAAAATGGATCTCGTCGATGGCCCCGCGAATCGCGACATCATGGTCGTCTCCACGGATGTGCGCGTGGTGATTGATCCGAAGAGCGCGTTGTTCGTCAGCGGCAGCGAGCTTGATTATAGCGACGACCTTCAGGCCGGCGGTTTCAAAGTTAAGAATCCCAACGCGGTGGTCACTTGCTCCTGCGGTGAGAGCTTCTCGGCTTGAGCGTCATGGATGATTGTTTTGCCATCCTCGGTCTGACGCGCGCCGCGTCTCTGAACGAAGAGGCCCTGCGGAATGCCTACGTTAAAGAGAGCAAGGCCGCGCATCCCGATCATGGGGGCAGCGAAGACATGGCGTCGAAGGTCAATGCCGCTTATGAAACTCTGCGCGCACCGGAGAAACGGTTAAAGCATCTGCTGGAACTTGCGGCACCAGATGACGCGAAACAGTGGCGCACAGTGCCGCTTGACGATGAGATGATGAATTTATTTTCTGCACTCGGTAAAGCATTGGAAATATCCGCCAAGTTTCTTGAACGCAAAGCCGGGGCGGAGTCGGCCATTGCCAAAGCATTACTGGCCAGCGAGGAGATGCAGCATCGCGAGACGCTAGAAAGCATAGGCTTTGAAATCGAACAACGCAGAAATGAAATGGAGCAGGAGTTACCCGCGTCCGATGCGGACTTTGCATCAACAAAATTTTCTTCATGGCCGAAAATCGCAGCGATGCAGGCGAGGTTTTCCTATCTTGCGAGATGGCAGACACAGGTGCGTGAACGACTATTGTTGCTGATGTAATTTGTATTCATGAACAGCACAATCCTCGGCATCGACCTCGGCACCACCAACTCGCTGGTTGGCGTGGTGGACAGCGGTTTTCCGATTCTGCTGGCCGATGTGGAAGGCCAACGACTCACGCCGTCGGTCGTGCATTACGGGACGGACGGCAGCGTAACTGTTGGCTGGCCCGCGCAGCGTCAGCGCGCGCTTGATCAAGCGCGCACGGTTTTTTCAGTGAAGCGTCTGATTGGACGACGTGAGAGCGAAGGTGAATGGAACCCGCCATACGATCTTGCCGCCCTCGGGAAAACGCCAGTCGAGGTCTCGGCAGACATTCTCAAGCACTTGAAAAGCATTGCGGAGCGCGCTCTTGAAACGGAAGTCACGCGCGCGGTGATCACGGTTCCAGCCTATTTCAACGATGCTCAACGCAATGCCACCAAGCGTGCCGGTGAACTCGCGGGCTTGAACGTGGAGCGCATTCTCAGCGAGCCGACCGCAGCGGCTCTGGCCTACGGTCTGGACAAGCTGGAGGAGCGCAAGAAGATCGCCGTGTATGATCTCGGCGGCGGCACTTTTGACATCTCAATTCTTGAGATGCGCGATGGAGTATTTCAAGTGCTCGCAACCGCAGGTGATACGCAACTCGGCGGTGATGATATTGACCGGGCGTTCGCGAAGTGGATCGAAAGGAGCGCGAACATTTCTGGCGGCAATGACGCAAAAGAGATGCCCGAATTGCGGACAGGAGTGTCCGCGCTTCTCTCTGCCACAGCCGAATCAACAAAAAAGAAGCTGTCCACAATCGATGAACTGACGGTGGAGATTCCCTTTATTGAGAAAGACCGGCATCTCACTGTGCAAGTCACCCGTGCTGATTTGGAAAGCATTGCGCAGCCGATCATTGAGCGCACCCGGCGTTATTGCTTGCGCGCCTTGGCGGATGCGAATCTTAAACCGGAGCAGCTTGATGAAATCATCCTCGTGGGCGGTTCGACGAGAATGCCGCTGCTGCGCCGCATGGTGCGCGGGATATTTGGCAAAGAACCGAACACATCGCAGAATCCCGATGAAGCCATCGCGCTCGGGGCGGTGATTCAGGCGGGCATTCTCAGCGGCGCACTGCGCAACGTCGTGCTGCTGGATGTCACGCCGCTGTCGCTCGGCATTGAGACCTTCGGCGGCTTGATGAACGTCATCATTCCGCGGAACACGACCATTCCCTGCAAGGCGGGCGAGATGTTCACGAATGCCGTGAACAACCAGAGCGAGATGCTCATCCGCGTGCTGCAAGGCGAGCGTGAACTGGCCAAGGACAATTGGGAGCTGGGACGAGTGGCCGTGCCCTTCCCGCCGGGACCAAAGGGCAGTGCGCGCGTGGGTGTGCAGTTTTCGCTGGATGCCAACGGCATTCTGCAAGTGCTCGCACGCGACACGGCGACCGGCGCCGATACTGTTTTGGAGATTCAAAGTTCTGCGGTGGATGTGGACGACTCGAAAGTGGAACAGATGATCTCTGAGAGTGTGGACTATGCCTTCGAGGATATGAATGAGCGCATCTGGACGGAGGCGGTCATGAAAGGCACCGAACTTCTTCAGGCGGTGGACGAGGCGCTGGCGCAATGCGGAAGCTTGCTAAAAGATGATGAGCGAGCACAAATCAACTCCGCTGCCGTCGAAGTGCGCACAGGGATGAATGCTCTGCCGCATGATGTGAAGTTGCTTAAGGCAGCAAATCAAGCGCTGGATGAAGCCACGCAATCACTCGCCGTGATGCTGGTGGAACGCGCGATGGAAGCGGCTTTGGAGCGCAGGATCGGATAGAGCATTTTAAATAATATTGTAGTCGCCAGTAGAGGATGGACATCTTCATTACTCTGCCTTGTCCAACGCGCCAGTTGTCGCAGAGCGACAATGGATGGTAGAACCGCGCGCTTGGCATTCAGTCCCAGGGTTCCGTTGTCGCTACGCGACAAGGGGGACGTGCGGCGTTTTCCGTGGGTTAAAACCCACGGCTACCATACGCCGTCACTACGCGACGGGACAGAACAGCGTTGGCTACAGCTTAACTTAAAATGCTCTAGGAACCCTCTACAGGCGGATCAATCATGAAGTCATCGCCGCTGCTGATGAAGCGCTGCCTTCTCTCTTCACCAATCGAAGTGTCTTCCGATGCTGCAGAAGCCGGGGCTTCTTGCTCGGCCAGGGTTTCCTCCGGCGCGACGGGCTCCGTTGGTTCTGGGGCCGGAGTCTGTTCAGACGCTGCGGCTTCTTTCGCGGGCTTGGGTTTCGCAGGAGGCGGTTCCGTCACGCCGATGAAGACGATGCCGTCGGAGTATTCGATGACGTAGCCTTCGCTGTTGAGCCAGTGCAAATCTTGCAGCGCCTGCACTTGTTCGCTGGAAGCTTCCGCCGGTGCTGCGGCGGGTGCGTCCGCCGACGGAACAACCGCTTGAGCTTCCTCGATAACTGCGGGCTTTTCTGTGGCAACGGTGCCGGGCGCGATGGCTTCCAGCAGTTGCTTCACTTTGATGCCGGGTTTCGCCTTGATGACTTCCAGCATCTTCGCGATGCGATCGGAGAGGACGATAGTGCTGTCGAGCAGGCGCGGGCGCACGCGGCTGACCCAGAGTTTGCCGCCGCGTCGCTTGAAGAGCTTGAGTCCCTGCTTTTCAAAACCTCCGCAGAGTTGCTGTGCTGTGGGCAGCAAATGCTTGCGCGCTTCATCCACGCCCTTGCGCAGTGCGTGGTAGAGACCGGGCGAGAGGTTTTTCTTCGGAATGTTTCCGGCGACCATGATTTGCGCAGATTCGCTGATCAAGGCCTCGGCATGATGTGTGCGGAAGTGCGCTTCCATTTCTGCGCGGGACTTGAACTTGGGAGCTTCACCACCTTCGGGGACTTCGGCTTTGACATCAATCCATTGCACACCGCGTTTTTGGGAGTCCTTCCATTTCTCGATGATCTCGGGGCTGTTGTCGGTGCGGATTCTGCGTTTGTAATCCTCGATGTGAAGATTGAAATAGCGTTCGCGATGAATTTTGTGCAGCGCGCTTTGGTAGCTGTGATGACTGGGCGGGCCGAGAAGCTCGCCGCTCATGCCGCAGATCGCGATGCTGGTGAAATTTCCTTTTGGCTCTTCGAGTTCAATTTCTTCCTGGCGATAATATTGGCTCAAAACATCGCTGTGAATCAGATGCGCCATGGCTTCATCACGACTGGTCCAGATCGAGCTGTCGGATGGAACGACGGAGAACTTCGCGTTCGTTTCCGCTGCGAGTGCGAAGCCGACACGAAAGCGGTCGCCGCTGGCGAGCACGAGCTTGGCGGCATCAAAGACACTGTAGGCCTTGCCTGCGGTGCGAATCATTTGCGCCATGGCCGCAACCGCTTTCGATTCTGGCTCCAGCGTTACGGTCAAACCCTGCACAACGGGTGGCGCCTCGTAGCGTTCACCCTGCGGGCGATCATCGCGCTGGTTGAATCCATCTCTGCGATCCGGCCGGCGTTCGCCGCGCGGGGCACGATCATCACGCGGGCCGCGCCCCCCACCACCTCCGGGCGGACGTCCACCAGCAGGACGCGGGCCGCCGCTGCGGGCATCGCCACGACCAAAGGAACGCCGGTCATCTCCACGGAAGCCGCGGTCATCACGATCACGACGAGGACGATCGTGTGACTCATGATCATCGGACACGTGGGTAGGTTGTGACTTGCTAAAGTCGGCCACCCATGCGGGCATGAGACGAAGATCGGAAAGATCGATGGCGGGTGCTGGCTCGGAGGAGTCGGACATGAAAGTAATGAAATGAGCCGCGAGTGTCGCAGTTTTGCCGGGCAAGGCAAGATTGAATCTCGGCAGGTTTTCCCATGTTGCAACCTGCGGATGGAAGCGACAAAAAAGCCGCGCCATTTATGGACGTGGCCTCGTGTGATGAAACGGAAGAGATAATGTTTAGAGCGAGCTCCGCACCAGCGCCTCAAGCTTCACAATGTCCTTCGCGAAGTTGCGGATGCCCTCGGCAGTTTTCTCTGTGGCCATCGCGTCTTCATTGAACATCCAGCGGAAGGATTTCTCATCACACTCGATGCGCTCGATCTTCGCGGCTTTGGCAGCGGCGGTGGTGAGCTTCGGAGTGATGGCTTCGTTGGCAGCCTGAAGTTCGCCCAGCAGTGCAGGGCTGATGGTGAGCAGGTCGCAACCGCAAAGCTCGGTGATCTCACCTTTGTTACGGAAGCTCGCGCCCATGACCTCGGTCTTGTAATCGAAGTGCTTGTAGTAGTTGAAGATTTCCGTCACGGACTGCACGCCGGGATCTTCGGCAGCGGCGTAGTCTTTGCCCGTGCTTTTCTTCCACCAATCAAGGATGCGACCCACGAACGGCGAGATGAGTTTGATGCCGCCCTCGGCGCAGGCAATGGCCTGGGCGAGCGAGAATTGCAGCGTGAGATTGCAGTTGATGCCTTCCTTTTGCAGAACTTCCGCGGCCTTGATGCCTTCCCAGGTGGAGGCGATTTTGATCAAAATGCGCTCGCGACCGATGCCGTCTTTTTCATAGAGATCAATGATGTGGCGCGCCTTCGCAATCGTCGCCGCCGAGTCAAAGGAGAGGCGGGCGTCCACTTCAGTGCTCACGCGACCGGGAACGATCTTGAGAATTTCCGCGCCGAAATTTACGAGGATGCGATCCATGATGGAATCCACCAGCGCCGCGCCGCTCAGCGACGAACCTTTGTGATCCGCGACGGCCTTGTCCACCAGCGGCTTGTATTCCGCCTTTTGCGAAGCGGCGAGAATGAGCGAGGGATTCGTGGTGGCGTCCTGCGGCTTGTAGGCGCGCATGGCTTCGAAATCGCCGGTGTCGGCGACCACGACGGTGTGTTGTTTGAGCTGATCGAGCTGGTTCATAAGAGGGCGTTCAGCATACGGGGAAGCGCGCTGGATGCAAGGCGCAGATGCTTCGGGAGTTTCAAAATATAAGATACATGATGCAAGATGTTGGAAGCAAGTCACGGATGACGGTCTTAAATCTTCTTATCTTGTATCTTCATATCTTGCATCTTTCCCGCCACTGCTTCGCCAATTTCCATCAACCGCGCTTTTTCCTCATCGGTGAAATCATGCGGCGTCATCATGCCCACGCCGAGCGTGCCGCGCAGTTCACCGTCCAGCAGGCAGGGCACGGCGAGCGAGCCTTGCACGTTGGTCGCGCGCGCGCCGGGCTTGGCCACGCCGCCGAGATCGGTTTGCAGATTGCACAGTTCGACCGGCTCCAGACTTTCCGCTGCCGCACCGGCGATCCCTTTGCCCACGGGGATTTTTTCAATGACGGGCATCAACTGCGGAGGGATGCCGCGTTGCGCGACTAACATCAGCAGCTTGGTCTGCGGGTCGAGACGATGCAGCGTGCCGGTGGCGCCATTGAAATCGGCGATCACGGTATCAAGGATGGCTTGCCAGTCGGGCGGAGTGGTGGAGAGGAACTGGGATATTTGTGGGTTCATCGGAAGAACAGAGAATAACTTGAAACTTGGAACTTGGAACCTGAAACTGCGCCCATGCCCCCTCCTAAGAAAACCGCGTCCTCGAACTTCACCGCCGTCATCGGCACGGATGAGGCGAACGTGAAGGAGGCCGCGCTCAAGCTCTCTCGCGAACTGGCGCCGGCGGATGCGGGGGATTTTGGCGCGGAAATCATCGATGGCGCAGCGGAAAATGCGGATCACTGCGCGCAGATCGTGCGCAGCGTGATGGATGCGTTGCAGACCCTGCCGTTCTTTGGCGGCGGCAAACTGGTGTGGCTAAAAAACGCGAACTTCCTCGCCGACAGCCAGGTCGGGAAGACCAATGCCGCACTCGAAGGCGCAGAAGCGATTCTCGATTACGTGGAAAAACATCTGCCGCCGGATGTGAAATTCCTGCTGAGTGCCACGGTGGTGGACAAGCGTCGCTCCGCATGGAAGCGCATCCAGAAGCTCGCGGACTTGCGTTCGTTCGACAAGCCGGACACCAGCAAAACCGGTTGGGAGGATGAGGTCATGACGCTCGTGGCGCGGCGTGCGCGGGAGATGGGAATAACTTTTGATGAAGAGGCGCTGGTCATGCTGGTGCAGCTCGCTGGCGAGGACACGCGACAGCTCGATAACGAACTGGAAAAGCTCAGCCTCTATCTCGGAGCCGCCGGGCGCGTGACCGTGGATGACGTGCGCGCGGTGGTGCCGTTGAGCCGGGCGGGGATTATTTTTGAGGTTGGCAACGCCATTGGTCGTCGCGATCTCCGCCGGGCGTTGGAACTGCTGCGCACCTTGATTTATCAGGGGCAGAACCCTGTCGGCATTCTGCTGGGAGCCATCGTGCCCCGAGTGCGCAGTCTGCTTCTCGCGAATGACCTCATCACCTCGCATCCCAAACTTCCGCGCCAGTCTTATTCATCATTCGCCGCCGCGCTGGAAAGACTTCCCGCGCATGAAACCGCGCATCTGCCCAAGAAAAAAGATGGCACCGGGTTGAATGTCTATCCTGTTTTTCTCGCCATCGCCGAAGCGCAACGATTCAAGTCAGCAGAGTTGCGCACCGCCTTGAGTGCCTGTCTGGAAGCGAATCTGAAACTCGTCACCACCCAAATCGAACCGCAGTTGGTGTTGGAGCGCCTGCTGATCGGGATGCTGGGCGGAAAGATTTCGCAGAGAGCCGCGTGAGGTTTAACTGTGCGATGTGTCAAAGTATGTAATGAACATTGAAATATTCACCCTCTGCGATGCCGCCACCGTGTCAGGTGGCAAGCTCAACATCCTGGGCTGCTTCGATACCATCGGCGCCAGAGCCTTTCCCTGTCAGCATCCGATGTGCGCGCTGGCGGCGAGGATGCGATTTGATGTCGGCGAAGAGGGCGAGCATTCGTTTGAGTTTCACTTCTGCGATCCCGACATGCGGCCCGTGATGAAGCCCGTCAAACAAAGCATCAGCGTCGAGATTCCGAACGAGCGTTCCCAATTGCATCATCACATCTGGAACATCCTCGGCTTCGAACTCAAGGAACCCGGGGAATATTATTTTGAACTCAAAGTGGACGGTGAATCCCGGTCGAGGGTGCCCCTGTATGTTTTGCAGGCGCAAGAGGGATAAAGATGCCCGGGACAGGACTCGAACCTGCACAACTTTCGTTACCAGATCCTAAGTCTGGCGCGTCTACCAATTCCGCCACCCGGGCTTTGTTTGAGTGGCACGCAAATTACGCGCACTGACGGGTTTTGCAAATGCGCAAGGCCAGGACTCCCGTGATAAGAATGGCGATGAGCGGCGCGAAGCCGACCACGGGGCGAAGGCTCCACCGCGAAGCACCGACCCCCAGATACGGAACACCACGGCTAGCACTTACCCGAAATCCACCACTCTATGCGCATTTCCTACCCCACGCTCACCGGCACCAGCGTCATGGTGTCGTTGCCGAAGATGTCCACTACCTTGACGGCTACAATGTAGCGGCCTGCTTTCTTGTAGGTGTGCGGACTGCTCTTGAGATCGAGATCGCGGCTTTGGCGGGTGCGGAAACTCTGCCATTCGTTCTCGAAGATGTAGGCACCGGTCCAGCGTTCTTCGAATTCAAGAAACTCATCGCCGGAAGTTACGACGCCAGGAAGCGCGCCTTCCACGCCCAAGGTCTTCGCAACTTTGATGACTTCTTTGCGGCTTTCGTAATCGAAATCCACCGCCCAGTAGTCCACCCAGTCGGTCCATTTCCTCGTGAGGATGTCGTGGGTGACGATGCCGTTCTTATCCTTGCTGACTTTGATGAGCTTGCCTTGATCGCAGACGACCTCGCTCTTGCCTTCCTTGAGGTCGGCGGAGATCGCGTCCAGCACGCCTTGTGAGTAATAGACGGAGAAGTCGGTGAGTTCGATGCTCAGGGTATGTTTGTCTTTCTTGTCATGGCGCGGCGTGGCTTCGACATAGGCCACGTCATGGAAGCGCACCTGGCCGCGCTCCACGGCGCGTTTGTCGAAGACTTCGGGCGGGATCGTTTTCGGAGCGAGGTCGATGCCTTTTTGCTTCGCTTCTTCAAGGACGGCGGGAAACAAGCCCATTTCAAACTCGAAGGCGAGCACGTCCGCGCGGGAGGCTCCGCGCTTGCGGCATTCGGTGATGACTTCTTCCACGAAGAGCCGTCCCACGGGAAGATTGATCGGGCCGATGACGACGAGACGTCCCGCGTTTTTGCCGTGGAAAAAAGATTCACCTTCCAGCGGTTGCGCTTTGTAAGCGCGGAGGATGAGTTCACGAAAATCGCGTTCCTTGCGGGCGAGGGCCTGCTCTTTCTTTTTGGCGGAAAGATTGCCGCCGACGTTGAGATAGGCCTGGCGCTCGTAGCGGCCGAGGTTGAGCACCTCGAAGGCACGGAACGGTTTTCCATGGGCCTTCAACTCGCGCTGCACCTGGATGAGCCGCTTGCGCGTGGTGTGGATGCCGAACTTGCCGAGGTCGGTGGCGATCCATTTGCGCCCGAGCTTTTCGGCCACCGCCGCCGTTGTGCCGCTGCCACCGAAGAAATCGGCCACGAGGTCGCCGGGATTGCTGCTGGCTTTCAATGGGGCGAGCTGCGTCATGGCATTGGATTCAGGCTTTTTCCAGCGTGGAAAATGGGACGCGCCATTCGGTGAGACGGTGAGTGAGGCGTTCGGTCTGGCCGCCGGGGGTGATGTGGGCGAAGCAGGCTTCGTCGGCGAGGGCGGCGACGAATTCGTTGCGACGGGTGGCGAGTTCGGTGGTGACGCGCTTTTCGGCGGCGGCGAAGGCGGAGAGAATCAGCAGGCGTCCGGCAGCGAGCGGGGCGCGCCAGTCCTCGGGGATGCGTTGCGGGAGGGAGCGGGCGGGGCAGAGGATGAGGGGTGGTGTGCCGCGCAGGAGGATGCGCAGGCACTCTTGCTCCACCGGCGAATGGAAGCCGCTGATGATGCAGCGGCCCGTGTCGCGCCAATGGGCGGCCTGGTCGTAGGCGCGGAGGATGGCCGCGCCGGGGCAGCGGGCGGAGCAGAACAACGCGGTCTTGGGCAAGGCCAGCAGGGCGAGGTTGCCGAGGGCGGAAAGTTGGGCGGGCGCAGCGTCGCCCAGCCGCTCGCGCAAGCGCACCGGATAGCGGGCGTCAGCGGCGGTGAGCGTGAGAGCCGTCATGGGAATCAGGGCAATTCACCGGTCCATTCCAGCAGCTTGCGTTTCAACACCGCCTTGCTGGGCAGGTAGAGCTGGTATTCTTTGGCGTGGATGTTCGCGTTCTTCGGGAGCGTGAGCTTCACCACGGCGTCTTTCTTCTCTTTGCAGAGAAGCAGGCCGATGGTGGGGTTTTCGTCCGGCAGCTTCACCTCGCGGTCGTAGTAGTTCACATACATCTGCATCTGGCCGAGGTCCTGATGCGTGAGCTTGTCGAGCTTGAGATCAATGACGATGTAGCAACGCAGCAGCCGGTTGTAAAAGACGAGGTCGAGGAAATAGTGGTCGCCATCGAAGGTGAAGCGTTTCTGGCGGGCCTCGAAGAGAAAGCCTTTGCCGAGTTCGAGGAGGAATTTTTCGAGGTGGGTGATGAGCGAGGATTCGAGATCCGATTCGCTGTATCCTGCCTTCTCATCGAGGCCGAGAAATTCGAGGACGAGTGGCTCCTTGAGCAAATCCTCCGGGCGCATGATGATCTGGCCTTCTTTGGCGAGCCGCTTGATCTCAGCTTTGTCGCGGCTGAGAGCGAGGCGTTCGTAGAGACACGACGCTTTTTGGCGTTTGAGTTCGCGGACATTCCAGTTCGCCTGCCGCGCCTCGATCTCGTAAAAACTACGCTCGTCCGGGGCTTTGATGCCGAGTAATTCAACGTAATGTGTCCAGCTCAGTAGAAATGAGAGTGAGCCGGATTTTTCAGTCACCGCCTGAATAATTGTCGCTTGGTCAGTCACTGACTGACGTTTTAACGAGGGTAGGCTCAATTTTTCAGTCGGTGACTGAAAAATCTGAACCCGCTCCCGCCAGAGCAGATAGAAACGCTTCATGTGGGAGAGGTTCACCGCTGAGAACCCCCGCCCAAACTCCTCCGTCAGCCGGGCCGAAAGCTCCTTGAGCAGCTCTGTGCCGTATGCTGCCCGCTTCGCGCCCTTCTGCTCGTGCTCCACGATGCGGCGGCCGATCTCGAAGTTCGTCAGCACTTGCAGGGTGTTGATCGTGCTGGCCGCCGTATGACGCGCGGACAGGATGAGGCCGCGCAGCTCCGCAATCAGCGGGCTGACGGCGCGGGGTGTCCTGGCGCGGGTGGTGATGTGGGGTTTCTTCTTCGCAGGCATGGCTTAGTCGTCCTCTTCGCCCCCGGCGTTGCGGCCGAGGCGGTATTTGAGGTCGTAGTTCAGGATGAAATCCAACTCCTCCGCCGTGAACCCGTAGTGCCCCGCCAGCACTGTGTCGATTTCGTCGAGGATGGGTTTGGACTGCTGCGGATAGTATTCCTCGTAATGAACTTCCCCTGAATCGTAGAGGCGAGATGCGCGGTGTGCGGTGGCTTTCAAATTCTGCCCGAGCCTTCGAGCTAGAGAGATAAGTTCATCTGGGAGCGATAAGAGTGAATCAGGCAGGGTAAAAAGATACAGTTCCTTACCGCCGAAATCACGGCAGTTGCTGACGGCTTTGAAGAACAGATAGAAAGTCGAACTGTTCAGCAGCGCACAGATAAATTGAAGCGGCGTCTTTGCTCGCCGCAGAAATGCAGTGGTAATGATTTGAGCGTGCGCTCTTAATCCCTTTGTTGGGCTCAAACGGAAGAGCTCGAATCCAGTAGGTAGGTCCATCATGAAACCATACTCCGTGATCCCCACGGCCTTCTAAACGGGTCACATTCGCTCGGTGGCGAATAATTTTGTCGATCACACGACGCTCTAAA
>JAYVOH010000336.1:0-7433 GCA_043758025.1 Verrucomicrobiota bacterium | reverse complement strand
CTTGGTGTGGACCGCCAAAGCCACCGACATCCTGGCCAAAGTCACCCGAGCCCGCCAAAAACTCCATTGTTACACCAATAAGCGCGCACTACACTAGGTTCTTCTGCGCCCCAGTAGGTCTCGTCCACTTCGACCACTCCTTGCAAGTGCTCTCGTCCTGGGCGCACCATCGCCCGGCGCAACTTGTGCAGCAGTGTCCAGGCGTTCTTGTAGCTGCCCAAACCAAGCACACGCTGCAAACCCAAGGCACTGATTCCGTTTTTCTGGGAAGTCATCTGCCACATTGCCCGAAACCAAATCGTCAGAGGCAGCTTGCTGTCTTGGAAGATCGTGCCAGCCATGACCGAGGTTTCCCGACGGCAGTTTTCACAACGCCAAAGATGGCGTCGGATCACCAACCCTCCGCCACCACAGGCGTGACAAACAAAGCCTTGTGGCCACCTCAAGGCAAAGAGGTGGCGCGGCAACCCGCCTCGTCACTGAAGCGCCGCTCCAGTTCCAACAGTGTGCGTGGATAATACTCCGCCATCGCAGAAAACACTACCACTGGGGGTCGGTGGAGTCATGTCAATACCCATAATTGTCAATGAATTTGGGTGGCTGTTTTGCATTGACAAAATGTGAATGTTGAAAGATTCATATCAACATATCATCATCTGTCCATATTAAACAAAACCACACCCACCATGCCCAACAGTTATATCTTCTCCTCTGAATCCGTCGGCGAAGGCCATCCTGACAAAGTCGCGGACACCATCTCTGACGCCGTGCTCGACGCCTGCCTAGCGCAGGACAAAAACAGCCGCGTCGCCTGCGAAACCTACGTGAAGAGCAACATCGCCATCGTCGGCGGTGAGATCACCACCAAGGCCAGGCTCGACTACGTGCAGATCGTCCGCGATGCCATCCGTGAGATCGGCTATGTGAACGACGACGATGTTTTCCATGCGGACAAAGTTTTCGTGATGAACATCATCACCGCACAGTCACCCGACATCGCGCAGGGTGTGGACGCGAAGAAAGCTGAAGGCAAGAAGACTGCGGAACAGGGCGCGGGCGACCAAGGATTGATGTTCGGTTTTGCCTGCAATGAAACGCCCGAGCTGATGCCGGCACCAATCATGTTCGCGCATCGTCTCGGTCGTGAACTGACGCGCATCCGCAAGGCTGGCAAAGCTGCCAAGTGGCTGCGCCCCGATGCGAAGAGCCAGGTATCCGTCGAATATGTGGACGGCAAGCCCACGCGCATCGTGAATGTGGTCATCTCCACCCAGCACGCGGCCAACGTCCTTCACGCTGAGATCGAGAAGTTCTGCATCGAGCAAGTCATCAAGAAAGTGCTGCCGAA
This sequence comes from Verrucomicrobiota bacterium, assembly GCA_043758025.1. Lineage (GTDB taxonomy): Bacteria > Verrucomicrobiota > Verrucomicrobiia > Verrucomicrobiales > Verrucomicrobiaceae > VFKE01. The sequence goes on along the minus strand of JAYVOH010000336.1, from coordinate 6,085 downwards.
GAGCATGCTCACCAAGGATACCGAGTTCCTCATCAACCCCACGGGCAAGTTTGTTGTCGGCGGCCCTCAGGGCGATACCGGCCTCACCGGGCGCAAAATCATCGTCGATACCTACGGCGGCATGGGTCGTCACGGTGGCGGCGCCTTCTCCGGTAAGGACCCGAGCAAAGTGGACCGTAGCGCCGCCTACATGGGCCGCTGGGTCGCTAAGAACGTGGTGGCTGCCGGACTGGCAGACAAATGCGAAGTGCAATTTGCCTATGCCATCGGCCATCCAAATCCCGTGAGCGTTCACGTCGACACCTTCGGCACCAACCACAAGAGCGAGGACTCCATCATCGCTGCTGTGAACAAGGTCTTTTCCTTCAAGCCAGCAGAAATCGTGAAGCAGCTCAACCTGCTGCGCCCGATCTACAGCAAAACCACCAACTACGGCCACTTCGGCAAGAACGATTCTGATTTGACGTGGGAAACAACCAACAAGGTGGCGGCGTTGACGAAGGCGGTGAAATGAATCTTGGAAGTTTTCAGTGTTCGGTTTTCAGTTTTCAGCAAAGGCAAAAGGCTTGCTCGCTATCCCAGAGTCATTCTTCGCCCCTGAAAACTGAAAAGCTCCCAACCTGAAAACTCACCTCCCCCATGCCCTTTCAATCTTTTGAAGACCTTGAAGTATGGAAACGCTCAAGCCGACTCGCCGTCACTGTCTTCAAAATGGCTGGTGACATTAAGGAGTTTGCTTTGCGAGACCAGATACAACGCGCCGCCATATCAATCCCGTCAAACATTGCCGAAGGTCATGAAAGAGGTGGCCTGGACTTCCAAAGATTCCTTCGCATCTCACTCGGCAGCGCTGCAGAACTAAGAACCCAACTCTACATATCCCTAAAACTTGATCTCATTCCAGACGGCACCATTCAGCCGTTGATAAAAGAACTCAAAGAACTTTCCGCCATGCTGCGCGCTCTGTCACGCTCTCGGAATCCTGAAAACTGAACCCTGAAAACTGAAAACTCAAAATTATGCCCGACTACAAAGTTAAAGACATCGCCCTTGCCGACTTCGGTCGCAAGGAACTCGACATCGCTGAAAGCGAAATGCCCGGCCTGATGGCCACGCGTGAGAAGTATGGCCCGAAGAAGCCCCTCGCGGGCGTCCGCATCACCGGCTCCCTGCACATGACCATCCAGACCGGCGTGCTCATTGAGACGTTGAAGGAACTCGGGGCCGACGTCCGCTGGGCCTCGTGCAACATCTTCTCCACCCAGGACCACGCCGCTGCTGCCATCGCTGCATCCGGCACGCCCGTGTTCGCCTGGAAAGGCGAGACGCTGGAAGAATATTGGTGGTGCACCTGGAAGGCCATCATCTTCCCCGGCGAAAAAGGCCCGCAACTCATCGTCGATGACGGTGGCGACGTGACCTTGCTCATCCACAAAGGCTACGAAATGGAGAACGGCGACAAGTGGGTCGATTCCCCCTCCGACAACCACGAAGTCAAGGTCATCAAAGACCTCCTCAAAGACATCGCGAAGAACCAGCCCGGTATCTTCCACACCATTGTCAAAGACTTGAAGGGCGTCTCCGAAGAGACCACCACCGGCGTGCATCGCCTCTATGAAATGGCCAAGGCAGGCAAGCTCCTGTTCCCCGCCATCAACGTCAACGACAGCGTCACCAAGTCCAAGTTCGACAACCTCTACGGCTGCCGTGAATCGTTGCTCGACGGCATCAAGCGCGCCACCGACGTCATGATCGCCGGTAAGGTCGGCGTCGTCTGCGGTTATGGCGACGTGGGTAAAGGTTGCGCCGCTGCCCTTCGCGGCATGGGTGCTCAGGTCATCGTCACCGAAATCGACCCCGTCTGCGCCCTTCAGGCCGCCATGGAAGGCCATCGCGTCATGCCCATTGAAGATACCCTCGGCACCGGCGACATCTACGTCACCACCACGGGCAACAAGGACATCATCCGCCTCGAGCACATGGAGTTGATGAAAGATCAGGCCATTGTCTGTAACATCGGCCACTTCGACAACGAAATCCAGGTGGACAAACTCAATGATCGCAAAGACGTGAAGCGCCTCAACATCAAGCCCCAGGTGGACAAATACACGTTCCCGAAAGGCAACAGCATCTACATGCTAGCCGAAGGCCGCCTCGTGAATCTAGGTTGCGCCACCGGGCATCCGAGCTTCGTGATGAGCAACAGCTTCACCAATCAAACGCTGGCGCAGATCGAACTCTGGGCCACGAAAGACAGTCGCCCTATTGGCGTCACCGTCCTGCCGAAGAAGCTCGACGAAGAAGTCGCCCGTCTGCATTTGCAGAAGATCGGCGTTAAGCTTACCCAGCTCACCAAGGATCAGGCTGACTACATCGGCGTTCCAGTCGACGGCCCTTACAAAACGGACCACTACCGTTATTAAGCAGCACGAAACTCCAAAGTCGATTCAACGACAAATCAGAACGCGGATGGTCGAAAGGCCATCCGCGTTTTGAGTTTGAGTGATCTGTTGCATAAAAAGCAGAATCATGTTCGCTAGACTTGATCTCCGATTATGGATGCCCCAAAGCACATCTTCATCAGCTATGCGTCTGAGAATCGGACGTTTGCCGAGTGGTTGGCGCGAAAGCTCGCATCTGCTGGCTACGCGGTCTGGTTGGATTCCTTGAAAATGCTTGGCGGTGAACCTTGGCCGCAAACCATTGACGATGCATTGAACCGTTCCGGTCGATTGCTTGCCCTGATGTCGGCGCATTCGGTGGATAAGGACTTGCCGGTAAGCGAGCGGACAAAGGGCCTGAGCATCGGGAAGAGCCGAAGCCTTCCCGACTTCGTCATCCCTCTCAGACTCGACGACGTCGAATGGGATTGGACGCTCCACAACCACACGGGCATTCCCTTTCAACATGGTTGGGCAGCAGGGTGGAAGCAGTTGCTGAAGAAACTCGATCAAATCCAGTTCCCGCGCACGCTTTCTGATGGGGCGGTTTTAGCGCAGCAGTCAATGGAGCCTGAGAACCTCGTGCTTCAGGAACCAGAGACGCTCCGCTTAAATGCCATCCACGCTGACATCACTCAGCCTGTGCTTCGTGTGTTTTCTTTGCCACACCTCACTGATGAAGCCACAAAGGAGTTAAAGCAAAAATGGGGCTGCTATACCATCAGGGATATGGCCATCGCACTGACTCCTCCACCAGGCGATGCTCCTCAGGGCATCAAGCCCACACAGGCCCAGCACCTTTGGTCCGTGGGAGGGGCCATTTTGGGCGTCCCCATCACATCCATCATGCCCGCCCTTGTCCGCACGACGATTTGGGCACGAGTCCAGCGGCTCGGTTGCGTTGTTCATCCGAAAAAACACTCAGTCTTCTACCTCCCTGAAAATTTCAACGAGAGCGGCAAGCTTCCGTTCACCGATCTCGAAGGCAAGCGGCATACTCACAAGATCCGCCGTTACAACACTATCCGCCGTGGCATGGAAAAGGAGAAGGTCTTCTTCCACTTTGCCTTCCGCTGCGATCTTGCGAAGGGACTCGACGCTGGCTTCTACATCCAGCTCGTGCCGACGATTATGCTCTTTGATGCGACGGGCAGCCCCATCGTTGATGACCGCGTGAATCGTCTGCGCAAGAAAATTACCCGTGGCTACTACAATGCGGAATGGCGTGATCGCTATCTGGCCGCCGAACAGCTTTTGCTCGGCACTCAGGCCACGGCTACCGATGGCATCGCCCTCGCTCCAGCAGGCATCAGCCTCAGCGCCCCGTGCCGCTTGAACGAAGCGCTCTTTGAAAAAGAAACGCCAGCTCCTGCCGAAGTCGCCGATTCAGAGGACGCTGGCGAACTCCCCGACGACGAATCCCTCACCACTGCCGATCCCGATGAAGAGTGAAGTCATCTGCTTTGAAGAGACGCCGCTTCAGTTCGCCAACGGCCAGCGGGCGTCCCATCCTTGCGATGGTCTCACTCTCTTCGGCCCCTTCGACAGTCTTGGCGTAGACCGGCCCCGCCAGATCACCTATGGCGTCTTTGGCACACCTGACGGACTCGCCGCCTTTGATGCGTTCTCACAACGCCTTCGTCGGACTATCCTGTCCGAGGGCGACCACGATCCCACCCTCTGGCCGCACTTTCCAGGCTTCGAGGAAGCCTTCCAAGTTGCTTGGGATGCTACACCTGCCTGTCAGGAGCAGATCGACCCCATCGCACTCCACGACGCAGTCTGTCTCGGAGAAAGCCATGAGCGCGTTTACAAAACAGTCGGCCTCTACATGGAGCAGCTCGCTGCCGCCAAACGCCGCGATGATCCGTTCCAGTGCTTCATTTGCATTGTGCCCGATGAGGTAAAACAAAACTGCCGCATCAAATCCAAGGTCTATGGCAGCGCAGGCAAAGCCCCGAAGTCCCGCGAAATCAAACTGCGCCGCACGATAGATGATCTCTTCGCCAGCACCGCAGACGCGTTCTTCCAGCCCCAGCAATACGAGTTCTCCCTCGATTTCCGTCGCCAGCTCAAAGCCCGCGTCATGGAACTCGGCGTTCCCGTCCAGATCGTTCTAGAGTCCACCCTTCGGCTCGGCGAGCGCCAATCCACCAAGGAACGCGGATTGACACCGATTTCGGATCGCGCATGGAATCTCGCCACCGCACTCTACTACAAAGCAGGCTTCAAACCTTGGAAGCTCGCCACCGCTCGCGAAGGCGTCTGCTATGTTGGGATAGCGTTCAAAGACGCCGACGAGAAGAAATCCAACGCCTGTTGCGCCGCGCAGATGTTCCTTGATGATGGCGATGGCGTTGTCTTCGTTGGCGAGTTTGGCCCGTGGTATTCGCCCGACACCAAACAATACCACTTGCCTAAGGATAGCGCCAACCGCCTGCTCAAGGGCGTGCTCGACACCTACAAAGAGCAGCACGGCATGCCCCTGAGCGAAGTCTTTCTCCACTGTCGCTCAAGTTTGGATGACGAAGAACTCGCCGGTTACCGAGCCGCCTGCCCCGAAGGCGTCAAACTCGTCGCCGTTCGTGTGGCGGAGGAACGCTTTGGCATGAGACTCTATCGCCCTGGCACACGCCCGGTGCTGCGCGGCACCTTCTGGCCGGTTACCGACCGGCGCGGTTTCCTCTGGGCTTCTGGCTTCAAGCCCCGCCTCCGCACCTACAACGGCCCGGACGTGCCCATTCCTCTCGTCATCGACATCCAGCACGGCAATGCCGATCTCGAAACCGTCGCTCGCGACATCTTCGCTCTCACCAAGCTCAACTACAACGCCTGCAAACTCGGCGAAGACCAGCCCGTCACCGTGAAGTTCTCCGACGCCGTCGGAGAGATTCTCATCGCCAATCAAGGTGCCAAAGTGAAGCACCCGAACTTCAAGTATTACATTTAAGCAGTGATTAGCACCGCACGCAGAGCAAGTTTGGTTTTACTGGCTGGACCCCGGCGGATCCGGGTTGGAGCTGCGCACGGAGATGCTCGATGAAGTAGGCGATGTCCCACGGGACGGCCACGTCGCTGGCCACCGGAAGTTCCGGGCCGGTGAGGAGGGTTTTGATCTGGCCGAGGAAGGGAGTGTCCGGTTGCGATTCGAGCAGGGCGATGAGGTGACGGAGCAAGGCATGCGCGGCGTGGTGTTGGCGCGGGGCGGAGCGTTTAGTCGCTAGTTCGTGGCGAGAATCTGACGGCTTCCTCCAGCTTGCCATGCATGATAAAGGTAATCTCAGGATGGTCGTGGTGGTCAGTGACCGTCAAACTAGCCTCTACCGCAACATTTCTTGAACTTCTTTCCGCTCCCACAGGGACAAGGTTCATTTCGGCCGAACTTCGGCACTGAGCGTTCAATTCTGAGTGGTTGACTCCGTTGCACAGTCAATTCTGGACTTGAAACAAACGGAGCAGCTGGCATTCTTGAACCGGAATGCGGTCGAGCTTCTGTGGTCAATTCAGATAGCAGGATATGAATCGTTTCATGGTTGTGCCCCATCGCTAGTGTAGTGCGCGCTTATTGGTGTAACAATGGAGTTTTTGGCGGGCTCGGGTGACTTTGGCCAGGATGTCGGTGGCTTTGGCGGTCCACACCAAGG
>JAYVOH010000335.1:0-2551 GCA_043758025.1 Verrucomicrobiota bacterium | reverse complement strand
GGACCTCGGAATCATTGAGGCACCGTTGAAGGCAAAGATTCAAGGTGCGACTATCGATGCCCTCGGCCCATCAAGCCCTGATCATGTCCTTCACCACTTGGAACCAGAGATAAAAACATCCGCGCCATGAGTAGCGGAAATGCTGTTCGTCGGCGCGCACGATGACACCGGTGATCAGGTTGTGATCAATCTGCTGGGTGAGATCTCGCTGGATGGCAGTATGCAGCAGTTCGGGCTCCTGTGGTAGAACCCGTTCACCGGTGACCTCGTTCTTGACCAGAAAAGCTTCATGGGACGTGAGCATATCGGCAAATGTTTCCACATCCGTGCACCGATTCATGCGCTGGCGTGGCGCGAGGCGCATGGTGAAGCTGAAGGGATAGTTGGTGCTGATAAAAGTCATCCCATCCAAGGTGCGCGTGGTCAGGCTGGCATGGGAAAAGACAAAGCCTTCCTGCTGCGCGACGCTGATGCTGGCCTGAAGATTTTTTTCGGGATGATAAAAGAGCCGCACAAAGTGATCCGTCTGCTCCCATTTCCATCCGGCGTCATCAGCTTGCACGAACCCGGCCTCCTCGACCTCGCTGGTGATCTCATCCAGATCAGGAAACACCTCGCGCGAGGGAGGAAAGCGGTGCTTCACTTCGCTGCGCATGGGGAAGCGCAAACGGCGCACGCGTCCGGCGATCTCGAACCAGGGGAATAGAAACCAGAGGGCGATGGCGAATCCGCCCCAGGCGTGGCTGCCGGTGGTGAAATAGCCTCCGAGATATGTGGCCGCCAGCACGGCGAGCCAGCCCGCCTTGGCGAGCCAGCGATTCTGAAACGTGCGGCACGCCATCGCGAAAACGATGAGGCCGAAGATGAGCAGGATTTGAGACATTTGAATTGGGCAAGAACGGTAAACAACGCATGGTTTGCGCCAATTGCAAACGCCCGGCCTGCTCAAGCACTGCCCAAGGGACAGCAATTTGTGCGTGGTGAAGCGGCACTGTTCTGTTAGAGTGCATCAAGGAGCAACAAACCATGAAAAAATTTCACAGCATTCTCGCGGCAGTTGATTTTTCACCCTCAAGCCGCAACGCCTTGTGCGAGGCGGCGCGTCTCGCAGCTTACGACGAGTCAGCATTGACCGCCGTTCATATCGTGGAGCAGGAGCTGGCCAATGCGATCGGCCAGTCGCTGAAGCTCGATGCCGCCGGGGTGATTGCGCATGTGCAGCAGAGCCTGCAACACTTCATCGCTCAGTCGGGCGCGGGCACGATGCCAATCGCTGCGGAAGTGCATATCGGCCATCCTTTTGCTTCGCTGGTGATATCCTGCCATAAACACAAGGCCGACCTGCTGGTCATGGGTTCGCGCGGATCGCAACATGGCGTCGGTCAGGTCGGCACCGTCGCCGCGCAATGCGTGCGCAAGGTCCCGGCGGAAGTGCTACTGGTAAAAGAAGATTTCACCGGGCCGCACCGGCACGTCATAGCTTGCGTGGATTTGTCCGAGAACTCGGCCAAAGCTGTGCAATTCGCGCGGCGGATTGCTGAGCAGGATGGTTCCCGGCTCGACTGCCTGTTCGTTAACCAGTCCGCGATGGCACTGGCGGCGGATTATGGCGGCTACCTTCCCGCGCTTCCGGCGCTGGAAGCGACTGGCGAGGACACCTGGCAAAAGGATCTGGATGCATTCACCGAGCCGCTGTTGCGTAACAGTCCGATTCAGAAAAAAAGAAACATCATCCTCGAGCGAATGAGTGTTCGTGATGCCATCAGGGAGCACATTCAGAAAACACAGGCCAGCCTCGTCGTTCTGGGCACGCGCGGGAAGACGGATTTGCGCGCGCTCATCATGGGCACGACGGCGGAGAAGATTTTGCAACACGCGCCCTGCTCCATTCTCGCCGTGAAACCGGACGGTTTTGAATATCACGTCGCATGAGCCGTGTGCTGAAATCATCCGTCAAAGCATCAGCACGGGGCTTGAAGGATCGGACCTTCCCCGCCAACGTGCCTGAGGCGATGACAGGCGAGAACTTTCAACAAACATGAGCGAGCTTGAGCAGACCCGTGAGGCGCTGCATGAGAGCGAGGAGCTACAGCGCGGCATCCTGAACACCGCCGTGAACGCCATCATCACAATGAGCGACCGTGGCATCATCCAGACGGTCAATCCCGCGACAGAACGCATGTTTGGTTACACAGGGAAGAATTGATCGGGCAGAATGTCAGCATTCTCGAGTCCGCCGCGCGTCAGATGCTCCATGACGGCTGCACCGCCGGTGATCTTCGGGCCGCCCGCCGTTGGTTCGACAAGCTGCCCGCCATGACTTCCGAACGGGCCCGCGCCTTGGAAACGATGCTGTGTCTCTTTGCGACCCAGCTCGGGGAATATGCGGAAAAACTATTCCTCCAGACCGCCGACAACGAACCGGAGTCATACCAATCGGAAGCATAAATCAGCAAAATAACACGGGGCAACATAATCATCGCGGAGCGATAAAAGCTTGTAGCGAGGGGTTGAGCAACTGCGACACCCCTCGATGCACGCAAAATGAGTC
>JAYVOH010000334.1:0-2567 GCA_043758025.1 Verrucomicrobiota bacterium | reverse complement strand
AAAGGCTGGCACATCCGCCGTCCTGCCGACATCGAGAAAGTCCTCACTCAAGCCCTCGAATACAACGACGGCCCCTGCTTGATCGAAGCCGAGTGCATCAAGCACGAAAACGTCTTCCCGATGATCCCTGCCGGAGCTGCACTCGAAGACATGATCACCGAGGCTCCGAAACATAAGATGGAGAAGCCAGTTGGGAGCACCTAGGAATAAGGGAAAAGGTATAAGGGATAAGTCTGAATGTCATGAGTGAGATCAAGAACTATCGCGACCTGATTGTGTGGCAGAAAGCAATGACGCTCGTGAAACAAGTTTATGAAACAACCTGCAGCTTTCCAAAGGAGGAATTATTTGGACTGACACAGCAGATTCGCCGTGCAGCAGTATCGATTCCATCGAACATTGCAGAAGGAAATGTGCGTGGAACGAAGCCCGATTACGTTCGCTTCCTACAGATTGCCCGAGGTTCGCTCTTTGAAACTCAAACACAGATCGAGCTTTCCCGCGAACTTCAATTTCTCCCGGATTCTGCTGCCACCGGCACTATCTCCACCTGCAATGAAATAGAGCGCATGATCAACACACTGATCAGAAAACTAGCAAATTGATTCTTATCCCTTATCCCTTACCCCTCCCCACATTTATGTCCGAACGCAAGATTCCATCCGCCGATCACAAGCCCGAACCACAGGCCGACATCCTCAATGTTCATACATTGAGCATGTCTGTCGCCAACAAGCCCGGCGTCCTCGGGCGCATCTGCGCCATCTTTAGCCGCCGCGGCTTTAACATTGACTCCCTTGTCGTCTCGCAAGGCAGCGATCCGCGTTACTCGCGCATGACTGTTGGCATCAGCGGCCATCCCGAGGGTCTGCATCAAATCATCATGCAGTGCAACAAGCTCATCGACGTGATCCATTGCTCCGAGCATAACGACAAGGATTCTGTGGTGAAGGAAATGGTGCTCGTGAAACTGCGCATCGCGCCTGGAAAACGCACGGAAATTCTCCAGGTCATCGAGCACTTCAACGGCAAGACTGTCGATCTTCAGGAGCAGTCACTCATCGTCATGATCACGGGCAACTCCGACAAGGTGGACGCCGCCGTCAATCTGCTCGCGAAGTTCGACATCATCGAGACGGTGCGCACCGGCAAGGTCGTTATGGCCCGTGGCGTGGCGGAGACTTGATCCGCGCCTGATCATTGCATATGCGGTAGGCGTGGTTGATGTTCCTTGATGGCTACTGCGTTCGAGGCGTCAGGATTGATTGAAGTGAAGGTGCAGTCATTGCACCAGCTCTTCAATTCCATGGATCCCGCGCCCTTCCATGAACGTGACCTTGATCACGATGCGGAGGAGTTCATTGTGAGCTGGGCGCAGGAGCACCAGCGCTCGGCACCGCTGAAACTGCTCGTGCATCTCGAACAGCCGCCGGAGACCGGTGATGCGGCGAAGATCGTCACCGAATCCATTCATCATTACTTCGAATACAAGGCCGCGCTCAGCCGCCGTGAATTGCGCCGCTTGATGCGCGAAGGCTGGATCAGCCTGGTCATCGGGCTGGCCTTTCTCATCACTTGCGTCGTCGCTGCCAAGTCCATCGCAAAAAGCGCTGGCGAATGGAAGGAACTCACCAAAGAAGGTCTCACCATCCTCGGCTGGGTGGCCATGTGGCATCCGCTGGAAATCTACCTTTATCGCTGGTGGCCGCAGTGGGGATTGGGAAGAATCTACCGCAAGCTGAGCGTGATGCCGGTGGAAGTCCGCCTGCCTGGGGCTTGATATGGCCCATCAATGCAACCGCTCCTTTAATCCAGTCCATCGTTTGCGCGCGCCGGCCTGACGGACGGCCATGCCGAGCGCTTTACTATCGCCGACGATGATGACGAGTTTTTTGCCGCGCGTAACGGCGGTGTAGATGAGGCTGCGTTCCAGCATGACGAAATGCGCCATCGCCAGCGGGATGATGACGCAGGGGAACTCGCTGCCCTGGCTTTTGTGAATGGTAATGGCGTAGGCGGGCTGGAGTTCGTCGAGTTCTCCGGGTTCGTAGCTCACCCGACGACGGCCGTCATATGTGACAATAATTTTTACCGGCTCAGATTCGATGGAACTGATGTGGCCGATGTCGCCGTTGAAGACTTCTTTGTCGTAGTTATTCCGCGTCTGGATGACCTTGTCGCCGACGCGGAAAGTTTTCTCAAATCGCTCGACTTCAAATTTCATCTCGTTCGGCGGATTCAGTGCATTTTGCAAAACTTCGTTGAAGGCACGCGTGCCGAGCAGTTGCACATTCATCGGGCAGAGCACCTGAATGTCGTTTGCTGGATCGAAACCATATTTTGCCGGAAGCCGATCGCGCACGAGCTGCACAATGGTCTGCTGAATCTCCTCCGATGATCCGCGCTCGATGAAAAAGAAATCCGCATCCGCCGATGGCTTCAGATCGGGCAGTTCGCCGCGATTTATCGCGTGGGCCGCGCTGATGATGCGGCTCTGCGCGGCCTGACGGAAGACTTCGGTTAATCGCACGACCGGAATTGTAGCTCGACATTCCGATGTCGAGTCC
>JAYVOH010000333.1:0-7511 GCA_043758025.1 Verrucomicrobiota bacterium | reverse complement strand
AGCAAAGGTGTGTCGTGGTCGATGTTGACGAATCGTGCTGCCATTGCTTCCGGTAGCATCAACGCCGTGCTTTGGCAAAGTCCGACAGGCTGCTAGACGCCTTTGTCATCATGCCAAACCATGTCCACGTCCTCGTCTCGCCGGGAACGGATAGGCGACTGGATCAAATCCTACATTCTTGGAAGAGTTACACTGCCAGCGTCATCAACCGGATGCTGGAACGCAAGGGCACTTTCTGGCTGGATGAGACGTGAGATCATATCGCGCGTAGTGCGGCCCATCTGGAATATTTCAGGAACTACATCCGGGAGAATCCCCGCAAAGCCAGACTTCGTGAAGGAGAGTTCACCGTCGGCTGCGGCTCGGGATTGAAGCCCGAGGAAAGCTGAACCAGAAAGCGAAAGGGGCATTCATATCCCCTTCATCAAAGCATTTAATACCAAGGATCAAAGATGCCCCTTCCACTTTTTAGTGCTTGGCTTCGTCTGCTTTTTTCTCGCCGTGCGTGTCGGTCTTACCGTGATCTGCGGCGGCTTTTCCACCGTGCTCGCCTTCCTTGAAGAGCTTCTGGGTTTCGCCTTCCCACTTGTGCTGTTCACAGGCGGTCGTGATGATCATGGCTGCGGCAAAGAGGAGGGCGGCGATCTTGGTCTTCATGTGATGAAATTCTGTGGGGCAAATTAGCGGCCTATGAACTTTGCGCAACGCAAAATCCGCAGTCTAAAACTCTCCGCGAAAGACGCAACGGGCGGCAGGGGTTTCGTGGATGACAATCTCGCAAAGGCCGGGTAACTGCGGGGCGAGTCTGCGCCAGAACCACGCGGCCATGTTTTCGATGGTGGGATTTTCCAGGCCTTCGATTTCGTTCAGATAGGAATGGTCGAGGCGTTCCATGAGCGGATGCATCGCGCGGCTGATTTCTGCATGATCGTAGAGCCAGCCGATCTTCTCATCGACCACGCCTTCGACGCTGATCTCCAGCTTGAAGCTGTGACCGTGCATGCGCTTGCACTTATGGTCCCCTGGCAGTGTGGGGAGGGTTTGGGCTGCTTCAAAGCGGAAGTCCTTGGTGATGCGGCATTTCATTGCAATCTCGGGTTCAGTTTTCTTTGGGTGGTTCGGCGGGAAGCAGCAGCAACCGAAGCTGCAGAATCAAGCTGTCAAAGGGCGCGCTGTCCGGGAATTTTTTCGCATCCAGCGGGCCGAAGCTGTGACCGATGGAAAGTCCAGCTTCCAGCTTGCGCGGGAAGCCTCCTTCCATCGGAGCATAGCCACGCAGTTCCTTTTGCAGGCCGGTGGCGCTGAGGGCGAGTGTTCCATCGAGGCCCATCAAGGCGCGCAAAGTGATGCGTCCGGCGGGCAAAACTTCATCACTCTTCAAGGTGCCGCTTAATCCGTCGTAATTCACAGTGATCGCCGGATGTCCGCCCACAAAATGAACTGCCCAGCCGAGCTTGCTATCGCCGTGACCGAACAGCGTGGCATCGCCGTCCGTAGCAGGATTGAAATTAAATTCCGCCTCGATGTCCAGATTCCGCGCGGTGATGTCCGGTGATGCGGCGGCGGTGAAGCTGTCTCCGGCGGCAAACCAGAATGTCTTGCTACCATCTGCGGCGGCATCCGTTTCCACATCACTCATCGGACGATAGGCGCTGCGCCATTGTTTGGGGATGCTTTCTTGCATCTCAGACACGACGATAGCGAAACTCGCCGGCGTGTCCTTGCCATGAATCAGGTTGTTCCGTTCGTGCGGGTCATTGCTGTGGTCGTAAAACTCACGGCTTCCATCCGCATGACGGATGTAGCGCCAGCGGATGCTGGTAACGGCGTAACCGGCTTGATCGTCTGAACCGAGCGATGTGACAGCCGGACGGGTGCGCACAGCGGAGGGATCCTTGAGCAATGGCAGCAAAGACTCGCCATCAAGATTCTGTGGCTTCGCCGCATCCGCGAGATCGCAAAGTGTCGGATACAAATCCACCAGACCAACCGGTTGTGCCGACTGTGCGCCGGGTTGTGTGACACCGGGCGCGCGAATGATGAGGGGAACTCGCGTGGTCGCACCCAAGAGTGCATTTTTTTCAGACAACTGGCTTTCCATGCTCCAGCCGTGATCGGCAGTCAGGCAGATGATCGTCTTGTCCTTATGCGGGCTGCGCTCCAATGCGTCCAACAGGCGCCCCACCATTTCATCGGCAAAAGCCATGTTGGCGAGATAGGCCTGCACGGCTTGTTTCACGAGCTCTTTATCGCCGGTGAAATGCGATTTCAAATTTTCCGGCGTGTCCTTGAGAACATCTGGCTTCAATTCAGGAAGCGTGATCTGCCCCAAGGGAAACATATCAAAGTATTTTTTCGGCGCATACCACGGCGGATGCGGGTGATAGAATCCAACCGCGAAGAAAAACGGACGGTCGAACTTTCGCTCGAGGAACTGCGCGGCCCATGAGGCCACCTTGGCGTCATCCATCTCATCCTCGCTTTTATCTATCGCGCCCCAGTCCCACTGCCATGAATTCAGTCCGCTTAAATTTTGACCCGCGCGAACGGCAAGATCAGGAATCTGCACGCCGGGTCCGGGAAGCCGCTCGCGCCAGGCGTGGTCGAGCTCAAACCCGCGCCGCCCGCCCTGCCATCCGGTGAGTTTTCCTTCGGGGCCACCGTGGCTGGCATGAAAAATTTTTCCCGCCGCCGCCGTGAACCAGCCGCAGCCATAAAAATGCTCAGGGACAGTCGTTTTGCCAATGATCTGGATGGAGTGACGCCAGTCCTGCTCGTCGCTCGCAATGCCATTGTTCCATGGATTCATGCCCGTGAAAATGGTGGCGCGCGAGGCATTGCTCAAGGGACTCTGACAATGGGCGTTGGTGAATCCCATTCCCGATTTCGCCAGGCGGTCGATGTTCGGCGTGCGCGCCTGCGGATGTCCACCGAGCCATCCGCACCAGTCATTCAGGCTGTCCACGATGATGAAAAGAATATTCGGCCCCTTAGCCGGACGCGGCTCCTTATGCTGCACAGGCAAAGCATGCGGAATGATCGCGGGTTCGGCCGTTTTCGGCACGACGCGCTTTTTCGTGGCGGCAGACATTCCTGCGGGCATGAGAAAAAATACCGCGGCTATAGCCAGCGACACGGATCGTGAAATCGGAATACCTCCCTGCATGAAATGATGACTCTAAAGAGAATGTCGGCGACGACAATGAATTCGCTGCGATAAGCATGTATAGAAATGTCCGCATTTTTTGCTCGCCTGCAAAACTTCCGTCTTGATCATCAACACCGGCTTCAAAACGGCGGTTGTTAGCGAGACTCATTTACGAGAAACACGACACTTGCGGATACGCCCTCACCCTTGTCCGTGCGGCATAAATTATCAATAATGCAAAGCGTCACAGTGCTGACAATTACATTTGTTAAAAGAAAAAATGTTTGCCATTTTTCGTCGTAAGTATCGACATTTGAGTCGATTGCGATTATGGTAATTATAATCATTCCGGCCATGTTGTTCACTCCAATCCGACTTCTCAGCCTTTCGATCGTGAGTTTTGCCACTTTTGGCTGGCAGCATTCATCGTTTCCCGCCATGTTATGGGCGCAGCTGAATATCAAACATCAGATTGAGCTGACCAGCTACTCGCAATTTCAACTGGACGATGCGGACGGCTCGACGGGCACTGCGCTGGCGCGCGCGGCGCTCCAAAGACCGAGGCGCATCACGCAATACGACGATTCCTACAAAAAAATAAATTTCCCCAATGGTGATGTGTCGCTTGATTCCGGCAATGCGGCTGATGACATCGTGCGCTGCTTCCGCTCTTTGGGAGTTGATTTGCAGGAAAAAATCTATCTGGACATGATGGGTAGTTTCGCCTCCTACTCCAAGAACAAGAAGGACTCGCACCCGGATACTAACTACGACCATCGCAATGTGCAAAACCTCCAGGTCTTCTTCGCCCGGCATGGAAAATCTCTGCCCATGACCCGCAAGGTCACTGATTATAAACCGGGCGACATCATCACCGGTCGGACTTCGGACAACAAGCCGCACATTGCCATCATCGTGCCGTCCCCCACAGGCGGAGAACGCCCCTGGATCGTCCACAATATCGGTTGGGGCCCCTGCATCGAAGACAGTCTGCTCAGCCTGACCGTTACGGGTCACTATCGCTATCCGGCCGACTGAAAATTTTCTGCTGCCGCAGCAAGCAAAAAAGCCGCCACAGTCTCCTGCGGCGGCTTTTTTTATTCCAGTGACGAAGTGCTTAAATGAATTCGTTGATCAAATTCTCCAGCATTTCCTGACGTCCGCTGGCAAGAAGCGGCTCGCCGTTCTTCAGCGTGTAGGCTTCAAGCTCGTCAAAGCCGACATCGCCTTTTTCAATCTGCGCGCCGATGCCGCTGTCGAAGGTGCTGTAGCGTTGCTTGAGCAGACCATCAAGACGGCCGTCCTCGACGACCGCGGCAGCGACTTTTAATCCGCGCGCGAAGGCGTCCATGCCGCCGATGTGCGCGTGGAAAAGATCAACCGGCTCAAAGCTTTCGCGGCGCACTTTGGCGTCGAAGTTCAATCCACCGGTGGTGAATCCTCCCATCTTCAGAAGCACCAGCATGATTTGCGTGGTGAGATAAATGTTCGTGGGGAACTGATCCGTGTCCCAGCCGATGAGTTCGTCACCCGTGTTCGCGTCAATGGAACCGAGTGCGTTGGACGCAAGCGCGACTTCGAGTTCATGCCGCATGGTGTGCCCGGCCAGCGTGGCGTGATTAGTCTCAATGTTGAGCTTGAAGTGCTCCATCAATCCGTATTCGCGCAGGAAGTTCAGACACGCGGCACTGTCGGAGTCATACTGGTGCGTGGAAGGCTCGCGTGGTTTGGGCTCAATGTAGAACGGGCCTTGAAAGCCAATCTTCTTTTTGTGCGCCACTGCCATGTGGAGGAACGCGGCGAGGTGATCCATCTCGCGCTTCATGTTCGTGTTCCAGAGGGTCGCGTAACCCTCGCGTCCACCCCAGAATGTATAGCCTTCGCCGCCAAGACGATGGGTCACTTCCAGCGCCTTCTTCACTTGCGCGGCACCGTAAGCGAAAACGTTGGCATTGGGCGAGGTGGCCGCTCCTTGATTGTAACGGGGATGGGCAAAGAGACACGCCGTGCCCCAGAGCAACTTCTTGCCGGTGTCTTTTTGCAACTGCTCCAGCGTGTCCGCCACGGCGTCGAACGCCTTGTTGCTCTCCGCCAGGGTGTCGCACTCGGGAGCTACATCGCGGTCATGGAAGCAGTAGTAATCAATTCCGAGCTTCTCCATGAACTCAAAGCACACATGCGCGCGCTTCTGCGCGTTGGCGATGCTGCTGGTGCCATCGTCCCAGGGCTTCTGCGAGGTGCCAGCGCCAAAGGGATCTGCCAGCGTGTTGCGCATGGCGTGCCAGTAGGCCACGCCGAAGCGGAGCTGCTCGCGCATTGTTTTCCCGGCGACGACTTCGTCGGCGTTGTAATGTTTGAAGGAAAGAGGGTTGCGGGATTTTGGCCCCTCGAATTTAATTTTTTGAATGTCAGGAAACGCTTCGGTCATAGGCCCGCCATTTCAGCCGCTTCAAGGCAGCACGTCAAGCACAGGATTCGGCTCAAAACCGATATGACACTCCAAAAAACGTCTCCAGATCATCTGCCGCGCGTGTGACACCGACATTGCTGCCGGCATCGAGCTGGAGATTTTTTCCAATCTGGCAGGTGAGCCCCACATCCACTGTTCCCTCCCAGTCGATGCTTTGTCGCGTGGGCACGGAGCTGAAAAACTCCACATAGGCCGAGAGCGGCCCCACGAGGGCATGAGAGATCGAGATGGAGTTGCTGATATCCGCTTGATACCCACCTTCGTCATTCGCGCTGACACCAGCCCCGGTGTTGAACTCGAGATCGAAATCGCCCGGAAGTTTCGTTCCGAGAAGAATCAGAGCCCCGCCCTCCACTTTCCCGTTACCCAAACCATGGCTGGCCGTCGGAGTCTTCACAAAGAACTCCATGCCGCCTGCAGTTTCACCTTTATCATTGCCCCATAAATTCATTTTCACAATCACCGTGAGATCGCCGATGCCCTCGTTGCGTTGCGTCTCACGCTTCAGCAGATCGGTTTCGCGGTTGGACTGATAAAAAGGAATTGCCAGCTGCAGCTCCGCCCAGTTCGTCAAACCAATGCGCAGGGTTGAATCAGCCCAAGTCCAGCCTTCCGCGCGAACTGGCGCGAGGTCGGAGTTGTGCCGGTCATAACTGTAACCGAGCATGCCCATCTCAAATTGGACATGCCCCGCGTCCAACGTGCGCGGGCTGTTCGTCTTGTCAGGCCGGTCAGTGTCGAGATCACGCAGCAGATCAGCCGGCACCGGGTTGAAGATATGGTATTCCGATTTGTCCGGCACCACCGAAACCGGCGATTTGGCCCATGCGTTGGTTGACACGAGCAGAGTTATGGCAAAAAAAATTGTCAGTCTCATCGTTGCTCTCATCGGATGGTTGCTGATCACAAATCAAATACAAAGGGAATGCCCTGTTCCTCCATCTGTTTCTTTTCTTTCGCCAGGTGCTTTTCACCCAGTTTTTTGAAGCCGCCTTCCGCGCGAAACTTCGCGAGGAAACCGTTCACCTGCCCGTGCAGTTCATCATTGCCTTTTTTCAAACCAATGGCCCAGACTTCCTCGCGCAGGGGCTTCAGCAACACCCGCGTGGTGTCGGGATGCTTCTCATGATGATTCATCAGCGAGAGCTGGTCGTAAATCCACGCGTCCGCCCCGCCCTTCGACACCTCCATCACGCAGGCCGTGTCCGAGTCCAGTGCGACCAGTCTGGCGTCGGGCAGATTTTTGCGCGCGAACTGCTCACCGGTCGTGCCCAGCCGCACCACCACGCGGCGACCTGCTTTCTTGAGGTCATCGAGATTCTGCACGGGTGACTTGACGGAAGCCAGCAATGCGATGCCCGTCTTCACATAAGGCTCGCTGAAATCGATGGACTTCCGCCGCTCGTCGTTCGCGGTCATCGAGGAAATAATCAGGTCAATGCTCCCAGTCTTCAGCGCGGTGATAAGTCCGTCGAAGTTGATGTTTCTGAACTCCACCTCGCGCCCCAGTTGCTTCGCCAGCTCGCGCCCCAAATCCACGCTAACCCCCGTGAACTCCCCCTGCGCGTTCACCGTCTCAAACGGCGGATACGTGGCGTCCATGCCGATGACCAGCTTGCGATCACCCGCAGACAGGGCTGAAACCAAGGCACAAAAGGCAAACAAAATGGTGGCGATGCGGGTGCGAATCATGCGGCACTTTATCACTCAGCCGACCAGTGCCAATGCGAATTGATTGAAGGCGCTGTTTGGTGTCAGGGGCGAATTTTGGCAGCCCGCGTAAATGAGCCGATCTGAGCCTGTCTGAAAGTTTGTGTGGAGGGGCAAACCCGAGGAGAAGAAGACATGAGAATAACCAAGACGAAGGAAGACAAAGCGCTGGATGAGGCGCTG
>JAYVOH010000332.1:0-7524 GCA_043758025.1 Verrucomicrobiota bacterium | reverse complement strand
CCGGCACCCTCCCACCAGGACGACGACGCGAAGGGATTGCAGGATATGGCCGATCCTCGCTATGTGAGCATTCGCGTGCAGCATACTTTGGTGGCGATGCCGGAGAATGACTACCAACCGCGCGCTGATGATCCGCGCGTGGGTTATTTTATGACGCATCTGACCGACCAGATTTCTACCGAGGCCACGCCCTATCGCGATTTCATTCACCGCTGGAATCTGAAGAAGAAGGAGCCCGCGGCCGCCTTGAGCGAACCGGTGGAACCGATTGTGTGGTGGATCGAAAATACCACGCCGCTCGAGTTTCGCGATACGATAAAAAATGCCGCACTGCTCTGGAACAAGTCCTTTGAAAAAATTGGCTACAAAAACGCGCTCGTCGTCAACGTGCAGCCGGATGACGCCAAGTGGGACGCCGGTGACCTCGATCATAATGTCCTACGCTGGACATCCTCGCCCAAGGCCCCGTTCGGCGGCTATGGACCAAGTTTTGCCAATCCCCGCACCGGACAGATTCTCGGCGCGGACATCATGTTTGAGTTCAGTTTTGTGAAGAACCGCCTGATGGCGCATCGCCTGTGGGATGAATTGGGAATGGCCGGGTTTTCCAAAAAAAATGATGATGCTGCATTCAATCAGCACGCTTGCATGGCAGCCACGATGACCCAGCAGGGTCTGCTGTTTGGTTCCAGCATGCTCCGGCTGCGCAAGGCTGACCAGATTGATTTCGACACCATGCTCAAGGAATCCATGTCCCAACTGATCCTGCATGAACTTGGTCACACGCTCGGCCTCAATCATAACTTCCGTGCCAGCCATCTGCACAGTCCGGCAGAACTGCGCGACCGTGGGCTGACGGAGAAGACCGGACTCAGCGCCTCGGTGATGGATTACATGCCGCTTAATCTCGGGCCGGACAAACAGCATCAGGGCCAATATTACATGGATGCCCCCGGCGTTTATGATGACTGGGCGATTGAATACGGTTACAGTGATGCCTTGCCGGATGCCGCTGCGGAAACCAAGCGACTGGCCGGCATCGCCAGCCGTTCGAATGAACCGCAGCTCGGCTTCGCCAATGACGCCGACGACATGCGCTCTCCTGGCAAGGGCATTGATCCGCGCGCCCAAGTGTTCGACATGAGCAGCGACCCCGTAGCCTATGGCGCGGAACGCTGCGTGATAGCGCAGCAGGCCATCGGCAAGCTCATGGCAGAGCGTCCCAAAGAAGGGCGGAGCTGGCAGGAGCTTTTGCAGAGCTATATCTCCCTCACCACGGAGAAAGGCAACGCTCTGACTGCCATCAGCCGCTACATCGGCGGAGTCTATGTGGAGCGCGCCTTCGTCGGACAGGTCAAGGAAAACTCGCCCGACCCCTTCAAGCCCGTGGAGACGGAGAAGCAGAAGGCTGCGATGGCTGCGCTCGCTAGGTTTGCTTTTGGCCCCGATGCCTGGCAAACGGCCGATGATTTGCTGCGCCATCTGCAGCAGCAACGCCGGGGCTTTGACTTCAGGGAAAGCGGCGAAGATCCCAAATTTCATGAACGCGCGTTAAAATTTCAGCGGGCGCTGCTCGATCATCTGCTCCACGCCAATACGCAGAACCGCATTCTCGACAGCGCCCTTTATGGCAACGGCTATTCCTTGCATCAGATGATGCGCGACCTCACGGGGACGATTATGGACGGCGAGGCATCGAACGCCTCCGTGAGCACTATCCGGCAGAATTTGCAGACCGACTATGTGGAGCGGCTCATCGGCATCGTGAAAGGCAGAACCCACTTCGCCGCCGCGCGCTCGGTCGCCCTTTATGAGTTGCAGCGCATCCAGAAGAAAATGGAAACGGAGGAACCTGATGTCATCGAGTCCAACCGGCCGCATCGTGCGCAAATTCTCTTCGTCATCAAGCAGGGTCTCGAAGACAAGAAGGCGTGATCTCCAAGCTCTGACTGTAGCTACTTGAAGGTGGCGATCATGATGTCCTTGAAGGACACCGTGGTGTTCGCACCGCCGTGAATTTGCAGGCCGATCTTGCCGGTAAGCGGAATGTTTTTGTCGGTTTCCGTGTAGTCCACGGTGGTCACGCCATTGAGGATGATTTTGATATTCGCCCCACGGCAGATGATTGTTAGTTCATTCCAGTCATTGCGCTTCAGCACCGGCTCCACCTTGGTCATGTCCGGCTCGGCCAGCACCTTCTTGCGGCGTGACTCGTCGTAGAGCGCGCCCCAGTATTTTGGATCGCCGATGTCAGCCTGATAGCCGATCATTTCATGGCCGTCGGGATGACGCTCGCTGCGGAACTGCACGCCGCTATTGACGAAGCCGGTTTTTGCGTCGCCTTCGAGTTTGAATTTCAAATGCAATTCAAAATCGCCGTAGCTGTCCTTTGTGCTGAGGAATTCATTGCGCTCTTGCTTCTTGTCCGGCGATCCGGCCGTGATGGCCCCGTCCTTCACCTGCCATAAAGTCATGTCCCCCTCCCAGCCACTAAGCGTCTGGCCATCAAAGATGATGGCCGGGCTGCTGGCGTGGGCGGTGGAGATGACGACGGAAGCGAGGATGCTTGCCAGTTTCATCGGCCCTGAGCTTGTTATTTGATGAGACGGATGCAGAACGGATAGCGATAAGGCTTGCCGTTGGCAGTCTCAATGGAAGCGAGAATCACGCAGACGAGAGCGAAGATCCCTACCACTGGCAGCAGCAGGAATCCGATAATAACGAAGCACAGAATGATTCCTACGATGACAGCAATGGAGATTGTGATCTGAAAATTCAGCGACTCCTTACCTTGGCTCTCGACAAAGGGCATTTCCTGCCGCTTCACCAGCCAGATGACAAGCGGCCCGATGAGATTGCCAAAGGGAACGAGGAATCCCGAAAGTGCCAGTAAATGGCACAGCATTCCCATGTTTTGCTCGTTCTTGCTCATGACGCCGCCGCTTGTCTCCGCTGGAGTTATGGAAGCGGCGCTCTGGTTAGATTGATCTTCCGGTGTGTTCATGGTTTTTTTGTTTGTTGGTTATTTCTGTTTTGCCTCGATGCGTTGGAGCGTCTGCAATATCTTGAAGGCTAGCATAATGATCTCCACATAGACCCGGCCCATCACGGCTCCCAGAATCAAGATGATCGGCGCACCGATGAGGCCAATGATGAAACCCACGGCCCCCTTCGTCATCGCCGAACTGACAAGGAATGCCAGGGCTGAGAACGACACGCCAATGAGGATGAGGAAGTAAACCAGCTTGATGATCTTCGGGGTAACGAAGCTCTCGAAACTGAAGTCCGTGAGCGATGCAAAGAAGCCCTTGGCCTCGTTGTTAACTTCATTGGCAATTTGAGCGGATGTATTTGATGAGTCCATATTTATTTGGTTGGTTAGTTATTCATTTTAATCTGATGGCGACTTATTACATAAGCAAGAACAATGCCGTTGAGCAAGGTCTAGAACTGCGCTTTGGTTGCGATCCCACAACCGTTCATCCTGAACGCCATTTTACCCCATGATGACCAGCGCCCAGATCCGCCAATCCTTCCTCGATTTCTTCAAATCGAAGGACCACACCATCGTCCCCAGTGACAACGTCGGCTACACCAGCCGCGATGGCGCGCGCATCTTCACCAATGCAGGCATGAACCAGTTCGTGCCCATCTTCCTCGGCGAGCGCAGCGCGGATGTCGATTCATGGCCCGGCGTGCTGCACAAAGGCCTGCCCACCCGCGCGGCGGACACGCAGAAGTGCATCCGCGCGGGCGGCAAGCACAACGACCTCGAAGACGTGGGCCTCGACACCTATCACCACACGCTCTTCGAGATGCTGGGGAACTGGAGCTTCGGCGACTACTTCAAGAAGGAAGCCATCTCCTGGGCGTGGGAACTCATCATCGAACGCTGGAAGTTCCCCGGCACCCGCGTCTTCGCCACCATCTATCAACCTGGCGCTGGCGACCCCGCCGACCGC
Organism: Verrucomicrobiota bacterium; assembly: GCA_043758025.1. Classification (GTDB taxonomy): domain Bacteria; phylum Verrucomicrobiota; class Verrucomicrobiia; order Verrucomicrobiales; family Verrucomicrobiaceae; genus VFKE01. Next base: position 3,562 of record JAYVOH010000332.1, on the reverse strand, counting down.
GACCAGGAAGCCTTCGATGTTTGGGCCGAGAAGTTCCGCAGCATCGGCCTCGATCCCGACATCCACATCGTCAACGGCAACAAGAAGGACAACTTCTGGATGATGGGCGACACCGGCCCCTGCGGCCCCTGCACCGAGATCCACATCGACCTCACCCCTGGCGCCCCGAACCTCGACGAAGACCGCCAGCGCGCCGGAGCCAAGCTCGTCAACGGCAGCGACGCGAGTTGCATCGAGATTTGGAACAACGTCTTCATCCAATACAACGCCAACCCCGACGGCACCTTCGTCCCGCTGCCCGCACAGCACGTCGATACCGGCATGGGCTTCGAGCGCGTCGTGTCGATCATCCAGGGCACGAAGAACTTCACCGACTTCGAGAACGCCAAGATCAGCAACTACGACACGGATGTCTTCAAACCCATCTTCGACGAACTGACGAAAATGTGCGGCAAGACCTACCAGAGCACGCTGCCCAAAGCCAACGCCCAAGGCCACGTCGTGCCCATCACCGAGCAGGAGAAAATCGACGTCGCCTTCCGCGTCATCGCCGACCACCTGCGCACGCTCAGCTTCGCCATCGCCGACGGCATCCAGCCCGGCAACTCCGACCGCAACTACACCCTCCGCCGCATCCTCCGCCGCGCCGTGAAGTATGGCCGCACGCTCGAGTTCAAAGAACCGTTCTTCTACAAGCTGGTCGATGTCCTAGCCCAGCACATGGGCGATGTGTTCCCTGAACTGCGCACTCGCAAAGACCAAGTGAAGAGCGTGCTCAAAGTCGAAGAAGAATCATTCAACCGCACCCTCGACAAGGGCATCGCGTTATTCGAAGACGAAGCCACACGATTGACAGGGGAGCACACGCGCCCTCGCGTGTCCGGAGCGGGCGCCGCGCCCGCGACTGACCGTGCCACGACTCTCGCCACACCGAAGACCACGCAGTTCACCGCCACCTACCACCGTCGAAACCTCCCGCACTTCGAGCGCCCTTGGGCGAAGTATTTCATCACCTTCAGCACGGTCGCGCGCAGAGAACTCGCCCCGACTGAGCGCGACATCGTCGTTGAAACGATCCTTCACGACCACACAAAAACGTTCACTCTTTACGCCGCCGTGGTCATGCCCGATCACGTTCACATGCTCATCGAGCCGACGGTGAAGGAACGTGATGCCGCTGATGACGCGGTGTTTTATTCGTTATCTGAAATCATGCAAACGGTGAAGTCCGTCAGCGCCCATAAGATCAACAAGGCGCGTGGAGTGAAGGGTGAGACGGTGTGGGACAAGGAGTATCACGACCGCATGATCCGAAGTGATTCTGATTTGGAAGAGAAGTTCTTTTACATCGTGGAGAACCCTTGTCGCGATGGATTGGAGGGCCCGGATGGGAGCACGAAGTATGCATGGGTTTGGACTCCTGAGAAGTTGTCGGGTGTGGAGGAGTCAGGAGACGCTCAGTCGCGGGCGGGGCGCCCGCTCCAAACACGCGAGGGCGCGTGTGCTCCCCAAGACTCGTCTGTTACGGGAACGGTGGCTGGTGTGATTTCCGGTGCGTTTGCGTTTCGCTTGTATGATGAACAAGGCTTCCCGCTCGACCTCACCGAACTCATGGCACGCGAGCGTGACCTGGAGGTTGATGTCGAGGGGTTTGAAGAACTAATGGAAAAGCAGAAGCAGCGCGCCCGCGAAGCTGGCAAGAAGAACAAGCAAGTCGTCTCCGTCAGCGAGATCGAAACCAAGGCGCCGACCAAGTTCATCGGTTACGACACGCTCGAAGCCGACGTGCGCGTTTTGGAAGTCGTCTCGATGAAGGACAAGAACGCCGTCGTGCTCGATGTCTCCACTTGCTACGCCGAGATGGGCGGACAGGTCGGCGATGCGGGTCAGTTGATCCTCGGTGCCAACACCTTTCCCATCAGCGCCACCACCAAGGTCGGCAACACCTGGCTGCACTTCCTCGAAGGCGAAGAAACACCCGCCGTCGACGCCACCGTGCGCCTCGTCGTCGATAAACCGCGTCGTCACGCCATCGAGCGCCACCACACCGTCACGCACATCCTGCACTGGGCGTTGCATGAAGTCGTGAGCAAGGACGCCACGCAGAAAGGCTCCAGTGTCACGCCGGACAAGCTCACCTTCGACTTCAACAGCGCCGCGCTCACCGCCCAGCAACTCAGCGACATCGAGCGACTCGTGAACGAGCGCATCGTCGCCAACGATCCCGTGTCCTGGAGCGAAGTGCCCTACGTCGAAGCCAAGGCCAACAACGGCATCATGGCCCTCTTCGGCGAGAAGTATGGCGACCTCGTCCGCGTCGTGCAGATCGGTGGTCAGCGTCACAAGCTCGACGGCTGGAGCATGGAACTCTGCGGCGGCACGCACACACGCGGCACGGGCGAGATCGGCCTCTTTCGCATCGTCGGCGAAAGCGCCGTCGCCGCCGCCGTCCGCCGTATCGAAGCCATCGCCGGCCTCGAGGCCTACAACGCCGCTCGCGCTGACGCTGATCTCATCAAGCAACTCTGCGGCAAGGTCAGCGCTCAAGGCGCGCATGACATCGAGAAGAAACTCGACGCCTTGCTGACCCAGCAGAAGGAACTCGAGAAAAACCTCAAAGCCGCACAACAACGCGAAGCATCTGGACGAGCCAAGGAACTCCTCTCCATCGCGAGCAACAACGCCATCATCGTCAACCTCGGCGATGTCGATGCCGACTACGCCGTGGCTGTGAGCGACGCCTTGAAAGGCACATTCAACGGTATCGTCGTTCTCGCCACCACCGGCGGCGGCAACGTCGCTTTGATCGCCAGTGTCGCCAAAGATCACCAAGCCAAAGTCCAAGCTGGCAAAATCATCCAAACCATCGCCCCAATCGTCGGTGGCAAAGGCGGCGGGAAGCCCGACTTCGCGAGAGGTGGCGGCAAGGATGTGAGCAAGGTGGACGCCGCACTCACTGAGGCGCGGAAGTTGGTAATGTAGTTCCGGCTTTAGCTGGAAATTTTCGATATGAATTCCGCATGAAGGCGGAACTACAATACTAAAATGGACTGCCGCCCTTCACGCACAAAAGACCCAGCCAAATGGATCGCAAGCTGTCCGCCGTTCTCGAAACCTATCGTAGAAGAACTGCGTGAGATAATTTTCCGTTGGGAGCCAGATTTGAAAGAGTCGATCAAGACCAACATGCTCACGTTTTCCGGGCGCAAGAACGTCGTCGCGCTCGGTGCCTACGTTAAGGAGGCGGAGATCATGTTCTTCCGAGGTGCGGAGCTGCACGATGCGAAGAAGCTTTTCAACAGCGGGATCGAAAATGTCTCCATCCGCGACATCAAGCTTAAGTCGCTCGATGAACTCGACCGCGCTGCCTTCCGCGCGCTGTTGCACGAGGCGGTGAAGCTAGATGCGCAGCCTGCTTTGCCGAAGCCGCCAAAGACCAAGCGAGAGCCGCTGCCGATGCCTCCGCATTTAATTGAGGCGCTGAAAAAGTATCGCGCGGCCTCGGCCTTCTTCGATTCGCTCAAGCCGACCTATCAGCGCGAATACATCGCGTGGAACACTT
>JAYVOH010000331.1:0-7545 GCA_043758025.1 Verrucomicrobiota bacterium | reverse complement strand
CCTTGTCTTTTCAATGGCGGCTGCTTGGGGCACCAAATGAGGAGGGAGTAAAAATTGTTTCGCCCCATCTTTCCTGAACCATTCAAGGAGACGCACTGCATCCCGGCCTGTCGGGTCTGGGAACGTGGTCACCAAATCCTGCCGCAGCTCTCTGTAGAGCAAAACCATACGTGGCATGGGGACGCCAGCACCGTTGGGAAGAAGAGGCTCCCTGAGCCAGGCGTAAAAAGGATCCACGCCTTCGGGGCCGAAGGGCGACGGAGGTGGTGCCTGCCTTTCCTTTTCCGACCTCACCAGCTCACGCAGGAAAATACGGCGCAGGTCGAGCGAAATGCTGGCGCCGCCCGGCAGGACATTGAAGGGATACTCCAGGCTGACGTCGGGACATTCCTGCTGCACGGCGTGGACGCTGCGCATGTAATTCTCCGCCAGCACTCCGAGAGTTGGCTGCTCGCTCAGAAGGACGCGCGGCCTGCCTTTGTGATGCCGGGAGAGCAAATGCGGCGTGCACTCATTGAGACCGCTGTAATGGAAAAAGGTGAGCGCCTTTCCCCTGACGACATATTTTCCTCCCTCCTGCACGATAGGCCGCGCGTCGGCGTTCCAGTAGGCGACATTGCAGGTCTCGTCCTTCGAGATGAAGCAGTTGAAAAGCCCCGGCGTAAAGTCCATCCAGCGCTGGTCCGTGAAGCGCTGGTCCGCCGGTGCGCTGTAGCACTCACGCATCAGCCGTTCCTGCCACCACGTGATTACCCGCCCCGCGTTCCGGTTCATGCCGAGGAAGCCCAAGTTGTATATGCCGCTGCCAAAAATGTCAGACTCTGCAGGCTGGAAGCCTTCGCGTTGCATCGGATGCAGCACATGCGGGGTGAGCACCAGTTCGTGCGCCTCCACTGCGTCGATTAACCCCGTCATGGGTGCGAAGAACTCAATGTCCGGGTCAATATAGAAAACGTGGAGACCTGTGCGCTTCACCACCGTCTCCATCGCCCAAGGTTTGTAGGCGGTGGAGACTTCCGTGAGATCGTAGGCCATGCGGAAGTTGGCCACTTCGCCAGTTGGCAGATCGATCTCATCCGGGCGCAGCAAGTGAATGCCGCGCCGATCAACTGCGGCCTGCGCAAGCGGTCCGAGTGGCGCGTCGTCAATGAGCAGCAGCCAGAAGTCCACCTCTGGGTGCTGCGCCTTGAGCGAGTCTTGAAGCACCAGCGCTCGCGCCAAATAATTGGAGGCAACGATCGTGCAGGCTGCAAAGGGTGGGCGGGCGGAATCCATCAAGAGGTTGTGAGCATATTTGAGTATCAGCACTAATGATGCGGGCAAGGAAAAAGCACTGGCAATCCCCGGAAAACATCCTAATACCACAGTGAATGTTAAGCGAGAGCGACTGGCAAAATTTCCACCGTGACGGGTTCCTCCACCTTGGCCAAGTGCTAACGGCTGAAGAAGTCGAGCGACTCAAGCAACGCGCCGATGACCTTGCCCTCGGCACCGTGCAGAACCCCGACGTGCAGATGCAGCTCGACACCGGTGGTGCCTATGAAGAGATCCCAACCGCCGTGCCGCGTTTCGATGAAGGCACCAGGCTTTACCGAAAAATTCAAGGGCTGGAGAATGACCCGCTCTTCCTGGAGCTTATCCGCAAGCCGGTATGTATGGAAGTCTGTGCACAAATGTATGGCCGCCACGCCCCCATATCGCTGTTTCGCGCCATGATCATGAACAAACCAGCGGGTCAGGGCACCGTCCTGCCCTGGCACCAGGATGGCGGCAACGTCTGGGCGCTGGACCGCGATCCGCTGGTGACTATCTGGGTCGCGCTCGATGATGCGACGACGGAGAACGGCTGCATGGACTGCATCCCTGGCAGCCACCAATTGGGGCTTCTAAGCCTCTTTGCCAGCACGGTCTCGCAGGAGAATGTCAAGCTGCACTGTCCGCCGGAGCGCGCCCTTCCTTTGGAAGTTAAATCCGGGCACGCCATCTTCCTGCATAACTGGCTCATCCACCGCTCTGGCGTAAATCCCACGCCCATACCCCGCCGCGCCTTCACCATGTGCTGCATGGATGGGCGCACACGCAGCACGTTGACCGGTAATAATTTTCCCATCATCGCCGGCTCTATTCCCGAGACATATGAGCATTTTCTGAAGCAGTTACGGGACGAACGATCGGTGCTTCAGCACAAAGCGAATGAAGCCGAAGCTTACGCCCTCAGCCTGGTGGCGGAGAACAAAACCCTGCGCCACATGCGCGAGGAGGCGGAAAAGTATGCTTTGAGCCTCAAAGAAGAATGCGCGAAACTTCAACAAAATGAAGTCGAGCGCAAGCAACGCGAGGCCCAGAAGAAGCTCGAAGCAGAACAAAAGAAACTGGCGAAGTCGGGTGCCTGAATCAATGAAGCTGCTGCTCCTAGCCGATGTCTCTGGCAGCACTTCTCATGTAGGCGACGAGGCCATGCTGGAGGCCAACATCGCCCTGCACCGCCGATTGCTCCCAGGTTGTAACATCCAAGTTGCTGCTGGATTCGGCTGGGAAGCAAATCGATTTGGTGTTGAGGCCGTGCCGCGCCTGGAATTTCCGCAGCACTCTGAAGTTGAACGCGAGGTCATGCTCGCTTCCCTTAGCGAAGGATCAATGGCGGATCATCCTGCAGTCAGCGCCGCCCGGGCGTGTGACGCGCTCATCATTTCCGGCGGCGGCAATCTTAGCAAAAGCTGGCCTCATCACATTTACGAGCGCGTCGCCATGGCGCGGCTGGCCGCATCCCAGGGAGCTAAGATCATCATCCTTGGCCAGACGCTTGGCCCCGAGTTCCGGCTGCGCGAGCAAGAGTTGGTGTCGGAATTGCTGCGACATTCCATCTGGACAGGCGTGCGCGAGACTTATTCTTACGCGCTCGCACTTGAGCTGGGCGCGCGCCGGGAAACGCTCTCGTATCAACAGGATGACGCCGCGTTTCTGGAACCAGAAATTCCCCCGGAGGCCGTTCTCCAAAAATTCGCGCTGCATGATGGCAAGGCATCGATCGGAGTCACAGCGCATCCCATCGGCGACGCCAGCATTCACAATCCCGTCATCGCGCGGCTGGCAACATGCCTCAGATCCATCGCGGAAGCGACCGCCACAGACATCGTCTTCATACCCCATGTCTCGTTCACTGCGCCCGGCGTGACTCCTGATGACGAGGTCTTTGGTGCAGCCCTTAGTCGCGCACTGTATGGGAATCCTGCCATTCGCATCGCTCCCGTTCTTCCTGCTGCGCAGGCGCTCTGGCTCACACAGCGCGCGTCGCTCATCATCAGCACACGCTATCATCCGCTCGTTTTCGGACTCGCGGGCGGCGTGCCATCCATTGGGATGTGGAGCGATGAATACACGCGTCGCAAGCTCCAAGGCGCTCTCATCCACGTGGGCAGGTCAGCGGATGCCCTTCAGTTGGACGACGCACTTGCGGGACGACTGGTGACCAAAGCGCTGGAACTGTGGCGCATGCGCTCCAGCATCGGTGTAGAACTGCAAGACCGCATCAGGGGTTCAAGCGACGCGGAAGCGACTCGCGCCGCGAAACTCAGAGACTGCCTCTTGGCTCTGAAAACATGATCGCCAAGCCCATCCCGCATTTTTCCTCGCTGGTAGCCTTCCGCTTTGTCGCGGCAGCTTCAGTAGTCTTCGGGCACACCTTGGGATCAATGATTCTCGAGAGGAAATATCTGGATGCGTGGGGATTTCCCTCGCTCATGGTTTTCTTTCATGTGCTCTCCGGCTTCACGCTGGCTTACGTCTATCCACGGCTGGAAAGCCCTGTCGCCGTGAAACGTTTCTGGGTGGCGCGCATTGGCCGCATCTGGCCAGTGCATGTCGCGCTTCTCGGAGTTGTGATTTTGTGCTGGTCCAACCAGCAGGCTTTTGACAGTTTCTGGTGGGGCAAGCTGGCGATGAATGTGACGCTGACACAATGCTGGTTTCCGGTCGGCGATGCGGCAATGGTGTTTAACAGTCCCGCATGGAGCCTGTCCACCGAGCTCGGCCTGTATCTTCTCTTCCCCCTTCTGATCTGGCGGTTTGACCGAACGTGGCATTTGAAGCTGGTCGCGGCTTTCTGCGTTGCAATCAGTGTCGTCGCCTACTGCATCCATTGCAAAGGTGATCCGAATTCGATGCTCTCCCGTTTTAATATCGAGCCTGCAAGCCTCGTCTACACCCACCCGCTCACGCGCATTTTCGAATTCATCCTCGGGATGACGTTCGCGCATTACTGGCCCAAACTACATGGTCGCTTCCGTGTGGGGCCGGCCATGGGGACCATGCTCGAAACCGGCGTCGTGCTCCTGTGCATGACGGTCATGGTGGGCAGTCCGATGCTTACTTCAGCGCTGGAGCAACATTTCCACATCGGGCGGGTTTGGAGCGCATGGCTTCAGCGAATGTTGCTGCCGCTCTTGCCCTTCACGCTGCTCATCGCTGTGTTTTCCTTGAAGCAAGGGCGCATCTCAGCTCTGCTTGATATTCCGTGGATCGCGTTATTGGGGGAGCTTTCCTTCGCCCTGTATCTGGTTCACATGCCCCTCATCCGTGCCTTACTGGCGGAGTGCACGATGAGTTCTCGTATCTCCCGGCATGGGCTGTGTATGCCGCGTTTTGGATTTGTGCTCTCCTTTCTGCGCACATCATCTATGTCCTGTGGGAGCAGCCATGCAGAAGGTGGTTCCGCACACTTGTGTCAGCATCCAAAGGTGCGCGCGCCCCGGCAGTGAAAGCTGCGTGGACTCCGATCTCTCGCTCGCTTGGTGTTCAGATATTTACGGTGCTGACGCTTCTAGGCCTCGTTTTGTATGACAGCTTTTTCCATTCGCACATTAGATTCATCGATGAGCGTCAGACTGATGCTCTGGCCAAGCATGGACTCGCGAAAGTTCGTGATTTGAAATTTGGCGATCGTTTCCTGCTGAGGTCGGCGTCTTATGAGTGGTCAGACAACAACCTCAAGTTGAACCTTGTCTGGCAAAGTCTGACTGACCAATCCCTCGACTTCATTCAGGCCGTGCATTTCGTGGACGAGAAAGGCGCACTTCTCGGTGGTGCCGATCACCCGCAGGACTTAAACAAGTGCCGGATTGCCGCAGGCAAAATCTGGCTCGATACCGTGATGCTCTCGAAGGAGAAGTTGAAGAATGCCGTGTCTTTGGGCGTGGGCATTTACCCGCTTGGAGGAGAACTCCTGCCAGTCAGCGGTGGCACGCGCGACTGGGGCAACCGGCGACTTCTCATCAACATCTCCGGGAATTAAGAACCGCCATCAAGCACTTGAGGAGAATAGCTCCACGCTGTGTCTTCCAAGACGAATGGAAAACGGGGTCGTCAGCACAATCTCTGCTGATCTTGCGCCGAATTGCCTTTTCTCCGTGCCTTCATTTTCGTTGCAGAACAACCATCCTCAGGGCGAGTGAATTTTCTGCATCGGCAGGGTGGTTTGAATCTGAAATAGATTTCCATTCTCGCGGCGACCATTTGGGAAAATACACGGGAGAATTTCCGGGCGGGAAGGCGGCCTGCACCAGAGTCAGCACGAGCCGGTCGGCGTGGGGCAGGGCTGCGGCATAGACTTGCGCCCCGCCGCAGCAGACGAGTTCGGTCTGGCCCGCTTGTGCAGCAAGGGCGAGGGCTTCTTCGATGGTGGCGACGGTGCGTTCGATGCCGGTGTTAAATTCATGCTGCCGGGTGAGCACGAGAGGGGTGTGTCCGGGGCGAAACCAGCCGCGCATTTCTTCAAAGGTGCGTCTTCCGAGCAGCAACCACTTGTCCGTGGTGTATTGGCGGAAGTGCGCGACATCGCACGGCAGATGCCAGGGAATGCCGTGTTCGTTGGCAAGCAGACGGTTCTCGTCCATGGCGGCGATGAGCGTGAGCAGGGGCTTCACGCGGGCAACACTTCTTGGAGTTAAAAAATCGCGGGCTGTCCTTCGGGCAGGAGCAGCACGCGGTCTTTAAGATGGCGCTCGGCGGTGGCGCGTGCGAGGCGCTCGGCGGGTTCGTGGATCGGCTCGCCGCTCAAGGGAAAAGTGCCGTAGTGCATGGGGATCATGTGCCGCGCAGCCAGCATCTCGAAGGCGTCGAGCGCTTCCTCGGGGTTCATGTGCACGGGGCGTCCGCTGGGCGGCTGATAGGCGCCGATGGGCATGAGCGCGACATCAATCTGCGCGCGCTGTCCGATCTCGCGGAAGCCGTCAAAGAGGGAACTGTCGCCGCAATGAAACACCGTGCGATCTCCACCGCGAATGAGATAGCCGCCAAACTGCCGGTAGGTGTCGTGGATCATGCGCGCGCCCCAATGTTTGGCCGGGGTGAGCGTGATCTCCAAATCGCGGAACTGCGCCTGATGCCAGCGGTCAAGTTCGATGACCTCGCTGAAGGCGCATTTTTTGACAATGCTGCCGACTCCCTTTGGCACAATAATGGGCTGGCCTGCGGCGATGGACCGGAGGCTGGGCAGATGAAGGTGATCGAAGTGGGCGTGCGTGATGAGCACAAGGTCGATGTAAGGCAGGTCCGCCGCGTTCAGGCTGGGGTGACTCACGCGTTTGATCGGCCCATGCCAGAGCGCCCAGTTGGGATCGACGAGAATATTTTGTCCGCTCATCTGCACGAGAAATCCGGCGTGGCCCAGCCAGGTCACGCCGATCTGGTTGTTCTCCAGCGTCGGGAGCGCGAATGACTCGCCGGATGGGAGGCGCGGAGTCAGCAGGTGGGGGATGAGGACGTCGTTGATGAAACGGATGTTCCGCTTGCGCCATCCTTCAGCGGGGCGCAAGCCGACGTGATTGTTGTCGGTATCGGACTGTGGCAGCTTGCTCTCGAGCTTCTTGCGATGCTTCGCACGCGCTGACTTGCTGATCGGCTGGAAGTGCTGGTCGTGAAGCATGGCTAAAAAAGGCAGGAAGAATGCCGATTCGGCTGGGAATGTATGATTTTTCGGCCATGCTGCAAGCTCCATTTCACCCCGGTCCCGGTTTCGCTTTGGATACCAATCACGAACTTTTACACGCGAAAGACGCGCTCCGGCAATCCGTGCGCGCGCAACTCCGCGCCCTGACGCCGGACCAATGCGGAAAATGGTCGGCAGAGATCGTGAGCCAGTTGATGGGCAACGATGAGTGGGCGAATTCAGCCGGTGTGGTGGCCTTGTTCGGCGGGTTCAAAAACGAGCCTGACCTGCTGCCATTGCTGCAGTGGCTGCGAGAGCGCGGCTTGTCGGCGGCGTTTTTTGCCATCGAGGGCAAGGGATTAATGAGTCCGTATCTGGTGCGCGGTGCGGAGGATTTGCTCGCAGGAAAATTTGGCGTGCTGGAGCCGAGACGCGAGGCCGCGGCGAAGCTGAATGTGTCTGACCTCGGCGTGGTGCTGACTCCCGGACTGGCCTTTGGCGGAAATAACGGAGTCAGACTCGGGCGGGGGAAGGGGCATTACGACCGCGTGTTTTGGAACCCGGAATGCAGAGCTTTGCGCGTGGGTGTGGCTTTTGATGTTCAGATTTTTCCAACAGTG
>JAYVOH010000330.1:0-19708 GCA_043758025.1 Verrucomicrobiota bacterium | reverse complement strand
TATATCAGGCATCATGCCTGAAACGAAGGTAAACAGACAGGCTGGAAGCCCGTCACACCCTCAGCCATGATGGCCGAGTTACTTTTTCAACAGACTGCCAGGGTGAGCCGACAGCGGAGATGGATGGAGCCTGCTTTTATATAAAAAGTTCACCTCGGGCTTCTCCAAGTCACCCGCGTTTAAGATATCTGGGGCTTCAGGCGGCACCGTCACCCTGGGTGGTTCGGGCGGAAGCATGGCGACCTTTCAACCCAACCCCGGCCACACCGGTCGCGCGAAATTTGATTTCACGGTGACCGATGCCGAGGGCAGTTCCTGGACGCAGACCTGCGCGCTGGTGGTCACCGGGCGGTAAAAAAATACCTGCGTTGAAAATTTCAAACGGTGATTTGAATTTCTGTTTCAGACGAAGTGTTGCTTCTTGCCCGGCTGGCAGGTAATCTGCTAAATCTGCTAAGCTACAGTCGTCACCAGATGCCGCTTTTAACCATTCTCTGCTCAAATTGTCAGCGAAACATTGAGGTCGAACTCACCTCTCTGGCGCACAATTCCAGCTGCCCTTATTGCGGGAAAGCCCTGGCCAAAGCGCCAGAGCCGGTGCCTGATCCACGGCTGGTGGTGCTGGAACACGTCAGGGAACGCATCCGCCGCGATCCGGACAAGAAAGCGCCGAGCCGCCGCCGCCGGCTGCTTTCGCCCGATCCAGAAGAGGCGGAGAAGGAACCGGAGAAAGTCGCCTCAGAACCACAACCTTACGAACCTCAGGTCATGAATGATGATGTGCATGAGCGCATGTTGTTTGATCCGGAAGTTCAGGTTCGCATCAAATGGCTGCGCTGGGGCGGCGGCATTCTCGCCGGACTGCTGCTGTTCACGATCGTCGCCGACAGAATGAAATGGTGGACAGGTGTCTCGCAATATTTTGCCGGGCTGACGGAAAGGGTATTGCGGACTGCGGAGAGTTATCGATCCGCTTCCGAGGCCAATAAGAATGAGCCATACAGTTTGCCCAAGGCGAAGCCGGTCGCGAAAACATCGGCCGATTCCAAAGTGGCATCAGTCAAGATCAACTCTGACGGCTTGCAGTTTTCGTCCAGTGATTCGACGCCTAAAACCAATCAGGAGGCCGCACTGAAAACCGTGGAATTATTCCTAAAAGCCCCTTCGTTACAGGAAAGAGTCAAGCATGTCCGCCAGCAGGAATTGTGGGGGCCGAGAATGCGGGAGTATTATGTGCGCTATGGTGATGGTCCGGTGCGGTTTGACCGGGTGGAGGCGCCGGACGGGGTGGCGCAGACGGAGACGGATTTTACTTTCTCAGTTGTGTTGCAGGATGGTCAGCGACGCAGCATCAAGGTCGGCAAATCAAACGCCGGCGACTTCCTTGTGGATTGGGCCAGCTTTGTCATCTACAGCGAAATGGACTGGGACAAGTTTCGCGGCCGCCGGCCATCGGAACTGGTTACGTTCCGTGTTCTGGCCATGCCGTCGGATTACTTTGTGAACGGTTTCAGTGACTCGAAGAAACTGGTCTGCCTGAGGCTGGCCAATCCGCTCAACTCTGCCAAGCTCCCGCTCTACGCTTATGCGGACCGGAACAGCGCCGTCGGCCGCTCGCTGGCCTTTATCATGCAGACCTATTCGGGCAAAGCCGTTCCGCTGATCCTGAGATTGAAATACGCCTCGCAGTCCGGCCCGGAAAACCAGGTGCTCATCGGTGAGTTCGTCGGTGAGGGCTGGGTTGCGAGATCGTGGTAAAAAACGCAGGCTCATGCCGTGCGTGACAGCGAGAGTGGTCGAGGAAGATGGGGACAGATTTTGGAGAATCCCTGAGCAAACTGAGTTGTCGAGAAACAACCTCCCTCAAATCCGTGGCATCGGTCCGGGAACGATGCGCGAGTAATGCGCCTGGACTCGATTGAGAAACCAGCGCCAGGTGGATCCGGGACGTCCATCTTCCAACAAGAAATGGGGGCAGTCCTTGTGTTCCGGACTGACCCCGATGCGCCGCCAGTGATAGTGGGGGACTACCTGCTCCACGGACAAATGATGTTCATACATCAGGAAGGCTGCGAGCTTGGCTGCGTTGTCGATGGTCTTGACGACATCGTTGCCGTGATGCTCGCACATCTCGATGCCGATGGAGTAGTTATTGCCGGGGCCATCGAAGTCGGCGTGCTCGCCCTGCTCGTTGGTGGGCAGGTGCTGGTAAGCGTCGTGGTCTTCGATCGTGAAATGCCAGATGAGGAAGCCGATGCGGTTGCCGCCGGGACGTTTGTGGGCACGCAGCGCGCCGCGCTTCAGGGCGAGTGCGTGATGCCAGGCGTCGCCGGTGGGGTTCTCCGTGGCATGAATCGTGATGTAGCGCACATTCATCGGGCGGAACTTGCCCCTGCCATAAGTCCCGCGCGGGATCATGTCCTGAATCAACCGAACCTCCGCGAGCATTTGGACGGGTGTGACTTTGCGTTCAATTGGCACCGGACCGAGCCGGGTATCCCAGCTTTGGCTGCGCTGGCTGGTGGAGGAGCAACTGGGAAAAAGCCCAAGCAGCACGGTGCTGGCAAAAAAGGGAATGAGCTTCAGGATGCGCATGTTTACCTGTAGCCGGATTGGGGGCACTGGCAACCACGCAGTCGATCCGGGATGTTTTTTCATCAGCAGATTGTTTTGTCTTGCATCAAGGAAAGGACTTCGCTTTAAAAGAGTGCACAAACCATCAGTATGAAAAAAATCGAAGCCATCATCAAGCCGCACAAGTTCGAGGAAGTGCACGAGGCCCTGCGCGAGGCAGGCGTCCAGGGTATGACGGTCACGGAAGTCAAAGGCTTCGGTCGTCAGCGCGGGCACACGGAAATCTATCGCGGCAGTGAATACACGGTGGACTTCATTCCGAAAACCAGGCTGGAGATTCTGGCCACCGACGAACAGGTGACTGCGGTCGTTAACGTGATCAAGGAAGCGGCCAAGACGGGCAAGATTGGCGACGGTAAGATTTTCATTTCGGAAATCACCGATGTGATCCGCATCCGCACCGGCGAGCACGGAACGGAAGCGCTTTAAACTCCGCTGGTGTGCTTTGCCAGCCAGACCAGCAGCGCGGCTCCGACGATCACGCGATAGATGGCAATGCTGTTGAAGGTGTGCGTTTGCACATAGCGGATGAGCCATTTCACGACGATGAAAGAGGAGATGGCGGCGGCGATGCAGCCGATGGCGACGTGAATCCAGCTGTCGGTATGGAGGCCGGTGGTCTTAAGCGTCTTGTAGGTTTCAAGGGCGCTGGCGGCAAGGATGGTAGGAACTCCGAGGAGAAAGGTGAACTCGGTCGCGGCAGAACGGGACATTCCCAGCAGCATGGCCAGCATGATGGTGGAACCGGAACGCGATGCACCGGGCAGGACTGCTGCGATGAGCTGCGCGACGCCGAACGCGACTGCCAGGGGATAAGTCAGACGGTCATCCAGCTTGCGTTTCCGGCAAAATGCTTCGACTGCGAAGATGATGACGCCGCCCAGCAGCAGCGCCCATGCGACGGGGGCAAGTTCCTTCGGCAGGGTGAAGCCGGATTTCTTCAGGATAATTCCCCCGATGCCTGTGATGACGAAGGCGATGATGAACTTGGCCAGCAGATCGCGGTTTTTTGCTTCTCCGAGGCCAAAGATCATGCCGGAAAACTGCTTCCAGAAAAGAGGGATGACTGCCAGCACGGCAGCCCCTTGGATAACGATATTGAAAAGGTCGTCCTCATGAATGCCGAGGAATTTTTCCACGATGAGCAGATGCGCGGTGGAGGAGACCGGGATGAATTCAGTGACGCCTTCGACGAGGCCCAGGATGATTGCGTTGAGCCAGTGAGGCATAGGTAAAAAGTGAAGGGCGATGATGGAGGCGGGCAGGCAAACCGCAAGCGACAAAAAATCTCCATGCAAGATTGAACAGCGGCGCGGGCGATAAATTGTCAATGGTGAAACTTAGCGTGGCAAATGCCGTTGGTTCATTCTAGGATTGAGCGCTTACGACTTCGCCCTATCCTCAAACCGGCATGCCGCCCATTTACCACCACCCGAATGTCTTGCGCAGATGCTGCCTGCAGGTTGCGCTGGCATTGGTGCTGGTGAGTTGGCCCGCCCTGGCGATTGAAACCGTCCAATGCCGCCTCGCGGACGGTTTTGATCATGCGGTGGGCAAGCCTGATGCGAAGGGCTACCACAAGGCTCGCGGTTTCTGGCCCAACGGCCATCTTGGCGAGGATTGGAATGGCAATACCGGCGGAGATACGGATTTGGGCGATCCCATTTATGCCATCGGCAACGGCGTCGTTGTTCTCTCCGAGGATGTGAAGGTCGGATGGGGGAACTGTGTCATCATTCGCCACGCCTATCGCGATACGACCGGCAAAATCGATATGGTGGATTCTCTTTACGGCCATTTACTGGAGCGACTGGTCAAGGTCGGGCAGATGGTCGGGCGTGGTGATTTGATCGGCAAGATGGGCAGCAACAACGGGATGTATCCCGCGCACCTGCATCTGGAGGTGCGGAAGAATCTGGCCATTGGCATGAATCGCACCAAGTTCGCGCGGGATTATTCGAACTACTACAGCCCCACGGCTTTCATCGTGGCGCACCGGTGCTTGCCGGCGGACTTTAAAAAATATGAAATACCGGTCAATACTTTTGCGCCGCACGGTCAGGATTTGAATGCGGAGCAGCGCAGTTTGGCCGGGAATCGTGCGCCCTCGTCCGCCAAGGATACAGGTCTTCCAACCTTGTCCGATTCTTCCAAAAGCGGGATGGTGAAGAATTCCGGGCATGGCATGAGCATTCCCATCACCTCTCGCGGCACATCCGCGACTCGTGAGAAAGATGCTGGCAGCAAAAAAGAAGATGCTGGAACCAAGTCTCCGCCGAAATCCAATGGATCGTCCCCGGCGCCAGAAGACGCGAAAGAAGATTTCTGGACGAGAATGAAAGCCAAGCTGAACAATGGCCAGTCGGTTGAAACAAACGGCGCCGGACCTTGAAAGTGTAGGCAGCGGTGAGCTTTTCCCCGCCTAATTTGATTTTCAAGCCGCCATCGCCGTGTTGGGCGTGGGCGTGGGGGTCTCTGGCGGAGAAGGCGGCAGATCAAAGCGCGGCATGCCAAACCACCGGGTCATCGATCCTGCCACCACGTAGAGAAATCCAAACTGGAACATGACCAGGAAGGGAAGAGATGCCCAGTTTCCGCTGCTGATGGCAAGCCAGACCAGCCAGGTGAAGTAAGCTGCCAGCAGGGCCTCGACCCAAAAGGTGATGGAGCGCGCGGCCTTGTAACGGTTGCGCTGGCGGGGCGCGCCGGGTTGCTGGCCGAGCTTGGGAGTGCGCACGAAGTCGGAGTGCTGGTTGAAAAGGGCTTCCAGCACCGCCTTACCGTTGTTGATAGACATGCCGACGCCGAGCGCCATGAGCAGCGGAAGTCGCGGAATGGCCTTGAGCCAACCCCACGGCTGTTGGGCTCCTTGCGCACTGATGTAGAAGATGATGACCGACAGGCTGGCAAAAAAGAAAACCGGGATGTCGATGAAAACCATTTTCTGCCATGAATTTTGAAACATGAAACTGGCGGGATACATCAGCACCAGCACGCCGAACATGAGCAGGTAGGCAAAATTTGCGGCGAGATGCGCGGTGGATTCGAGTTTGATGCGCAGGGGCTGGTTGCTGCGCCAGACTTGACCGAGAATTTTTTTGCACACTTGGATGCTGCCCTTGGTCCAGCGATGCTGCTGGCTCTTGAATCCATCCATGTCAGCGGGAAGCTCAGCGGGCACAGTAATGTCGTTAAGATAAACGAAGCGCCAGCCGTTCATTTGTGCGCGGTAGCTCAGATCCATGTCTTCGGTGAGCGTGTCGTGCTGCCAGCCTCCGGCGTCGATGATGGCTTGTTTGCGCCAGATGCCGGCGGTTCCGTTGAAATTGAAGAACAAGCCACTGCGGCTGCGCGCTGTTTGCTCCAAGACCAGATGCCCGTCCAGCATCATGGCCTGCAAGCGGGTGAGCAGCGATTCATTCCGGTTCAAATGCCCCCAGCGCGCCTGCACCATGCCCACCTTTTCTTCGGTGAAGTGATGCACCATGTTTTGCAAAAGATCGTGCGGCGGAAGGAAATCAGCATCGAAGATGAGCAGAAAATCGCCCTTGGCGGTTGGTGTTGCCTCTTCGAGCGCCCCGGCTTTGAAGCCGAGACGGTTCACGCGGTGGCGGTATTCGACATCAAAACCCTGGCTGCTCAAGACTGTCGCATGTTCCCGGCACAAGTCCTGGGTCTCGTCCGTGGAGTCGTCGAGAATTTGGATTTGCAGCCGGTTCTTCGGGTAATCGAGCTGGCTTACAGCGTCGAGAAGACGGCCAACGACCAGCGCCTCGTTGAAGATGGGGAGCTGCACCGTAACGATAGGCAGCGTATCGAACCGCTTCAGCGGCTTGGCATCCGCGCCCCGGTTTTTCCAATAGAGCCAGAGTATCCTCAAGCGATGGGCACCGAACACACTGAGCCCGAGGAAGACAGCAACATAGCAGGCGAGCCAGAGCGAAATTTGCCAGTCAGTCATAGGTTGCTTGTCACAAAATAAGGGGGAGGAAAAATGAGTGCATAGCTTGTTTCGCTAGGCGTTAGCGTCAAGTGCCAATTACGTGGCATAAGTTAATCATTCATGAGCCCTCACAGTCACGAATCGCTGGCGTTCCGCGAAATTCACCCTAACATCCACTCATGATGAACCTGCGCTTACGCGCCACCCGCATCACAACGGGATTTGCTTTATGTTTGATCACCTGGATGGCTGGCGCTGGTTTGGCGCTGACCGCCGGCAAACAGGAGCGGAATGCGCCTGCCACCGAAACGGCGAAACCGGCCCCTTCCAAAGTGCCCGAAGATCTCCTCGGCAATGAGCATGTGCGCGAAGAGTTTGGCGTCAATGATTTCACCACGCCTTCCATTCAGAAAATCTTCGACCAGCTCGACGCCTTGGGCACGCTCTCTTATGACAATCTCAAGCGCCCGATGGCCGACAAACCGCCTGGGGATCGCGTGCTGCTGTCGCTCGCTCTGGGCACGCTCATCGCCGACGGCTTTCTCGTGGTTCACTGTGAAAAGGTCGAGGAGATGGAAAAAATTGGGCGCAACCTGCTCAAGTATGCCAAGGCCCTCGGCGCGGGGATGAGAATTAACAAGCACAGCCAGAGTCTGCTGGAAAACAGTGTGAAAGGGGACTGGAAAAAACTCCGTGCCGAACTCGCCTCTACCCAGGCTGATGTGGAGGCTGAGATGGTTTTGCTGCGTGATTCTGATGTGGCACACCTCATCAGCCTTGGCGGCTGGCTCCGGGCTTTCGAAATTAGTGCCGATGCCGTGGCTCAAAATTACACACCGGAAAAAAGCCGCCAGCTCAGCCGCACTGACATCGTGGAGTATTATATTGCCAGCCTGGAGGATCTTCATCCCGAGATCAAAAAGCGTCCGGCCATTCAGGATCTTATCGAAGGACTTCAGGCCATGCGTCCATTGCTGGATGTGCCCGCAGGCAAGGCTTTCACCGAAGTGGAAGTCAAAGATCTCCGCGACAAAGCCCGCTTGTTGGGACAGATCGTTCGCCAGAGCATTCCGGGAAAGTGAAGCAGTCGAAATCTGGCAAGATGTCGGTTTTCTTACAAAGCCAGACCTTTTCAAAGTCAGGATGTTTAACCACTCCTAAACAATAAAAATCATTGTTTATAATGATAATTATCACGTCTTGATGTATGATAAGTTAGTTGTAAAACCAAGATATCCGTTTCTTTACAACTTTTGCATTTCTCTCCATGAAATTTCTCATTAAAATCGCCATTGTGATCCTGACCGCCAGAGTGCTTGCCAGCACGCCGCGCGGCACCAGCCATCATCTGGACACGATTGGCGATCTTAAATTGCGCGATGTGGCGGCGGAGATCAGCACTTCCGTCAGCAGCATCGGCAGCACCGTCAGTGCTTGGTGGTCGCATTCCGCGACACCCAGAGTCGTCGCGCATCGCGGCACAAGTGCGCGTCATCAGGGAGATTGATCTTCTTCGTCTTGCCGCCCGCGATCAGCAGCATCGCCGCCTCCACATCGCGGGCAGAAATGTTTCCGACTCCGTTGTCTTGCCCAAGCCAGTGGAACAAGATGCGCGATAAAATCGCCGGGTGCAGTTTTTTCAGCGCGACCGTCAATCTCAGCGAACTGTCCGCCTGGATCAGCGCGTAACGCCGGACAAAATCGCCCGCCATCTGTTGCAGGCATTCATCATCGCGTCGCGCCATCTCGGAAAATCGCAGCAGCAGCGGGCTGACATCGCGTTGAAACACCTCCTTCATCAGCGGCAGAAGTTCATGACGCACCCGGTTACGCGTGTGGGCGGGCGAGGTGTTGCTCGCGTCTTCGCGGAACTTCAGTTTGTTGGCGGCGATGTATTGGTCAATCTCGCCGCGCGTCACGCCCAGCAGCGGGCGCACAGTCACCACGCCCTTGATCGTCTCCGCCTCTGGCAGCATTCCCGCAACTCCCGCCAGTGATGAACCGCGGCACAGGCGATGCAGCACCGTCTCCGCCTGATCATCGGCGTGGTGGGCGGTGAACAAAATCCGGCGGCGATGTTTCTGCGCCATCGCCAGAAAGAACGCGCGACGTTCCTCGCGCCCCGCAGTTTCCAGTGACAATTTCTTTGTCCGGGATTTTTTTTTGATGTCCACGCGCCTCACTTCGCAGCGCAGTCCAAACCGCTCCGCCAGTTTTTGGACAAATGCCGCATCGCCATCTGATGCGCGCCCGCGCAGACCGTGATGGAGATGCAGCACAATCAGATTTTTCCATCCGCAATCGACCAGATAATGCAGCAGCGCGACAGAATCACGCCCGCCGGAAACGGCGACTAAAGCTGACCTGCTTTTTGAGAATCTGGCCAGCGCTTCCGTCGCCTTGCGTTCCAAGGTTCCGTGCTTCTGCCTGTCCTTATCCAATTTTTTCCGCGCCGAAATGCGCCCTGAGCGCTTCGGGGATTTCGATGCTGCCGTCTTCGCGTTGATACGTTTCGAGGAGCGCGACGTGGAGTCGCGCGAGCGCGGTGCCCGAGCCGTTGAGCGTGTGGCAGAAGCGGTTTTTTCCGTTTTCATCTTTGTAGCGCAAGTTCATGCGCCGTGACTGATAGTCGCTGAAGTTTGAGCAAGAAGAAACCTCCAGATAGCTGTTTTGTCCCGGTGCCCAGACTTCAATGTCATAAGTCTTGGCCGATCCGAAACCGATGTCCCCCGTGCACAGTTCGATCACGCGATAGTGCAGGCTGAGAAGTTGCAGCACTTTTTCCGCGTCGGCGGTGAGCGATTCCAGTTCCGCCATCGAAGTCTCCGGTGTGGTGATTTTCACCAGCTCCACCTTGTTAAACTGGTGTGTGCGGATCAAGCCGCGCGTGCCCAGTCCTGCCGACCCCGCTTCGCGACGGAAGCACGGCGTGTAGGCCGCATAGCGGATCGGAAGCTGGTCCGCCTTCACGATTTCTTCGCGGTGTAAATTTGTCACCGGCACTTCCGCCGTCGGTGCGAGATAGAGTTCATCGCGTTCGCAGCGATAGAGTTGATCCTCGAATTTTGGCAGCTGCGAGGTGCCAACCAGTGCCTCCGGCTTGACGAGAAACGGGGGCAGCACTTCTGTGTAACCGTGCTGCGTCGTGTGCAGATCGAGCAGGAAATTTATCAAAGCGCGCTCCAGTCTTGCGCCCTGGCCTCGATAGACCACGAACGCGCTGCCGGTGACTCTCGCGCCCGCTTCAAAATCAAACAAGCCATGCAGCGCCCCGATCGCGATGTGATCCTTGGGAGTGAACTTAAAATCCGGCTTCTGGCCCCAGACGCGGACTTCGGGATTTTGCGCAGCGCTTTCTCCAATGGGACAGGCCTCATGCGGCAGGTTCGGGATGCCCAGCATCAGATCACGCTGCTTCGTATCCAGCGCATCCGCATCGCGCCCGATCTGTTCGATGCGGTCGCCGATGCCGCGCACTTCGGCCTCAATGGCACTGGTGTCGTGGCCCTGCTTTTTCGCGATACCAATTTCTTTGCTGATACGATTGCGTTCGCCTTGCAGCTTTTGCCGTTCCGTCTCCGCCGCGCGACGATGTTCATCCAGCGCAAGAACTTCATCCACCATTGCCGCCAGCACATCGTCGCCGCGTGTCGTGAGGCGTTCCTTCACATGAGCGGGATTTTCACGGATGAGGCGGATGTCGAGCATAGGCCGCGCATGGTAACGAGGGATTCCGCTTTGTCGAATGTCTCATCGATCAAGTGGTTTGCTATCGCAGGTTTGATGCAATGACCCGCTGATCAATCCAGAGTCTGCTTCGGCGGCGCGATCTGCACCGCAGGCGGGAGTCCGGGCGGCGGGGGCGGTCCCGGTTTGGGCGGGATGAAATCCACTTCGTATTGCGCGAGCGTTTTTTGATAAAATGGATATGGATAAATCTCCCAGCCTGCAGGGACACCGGTCTGGTCGGCCAGCTCGCGTGCGACCAGATAGGCCGGCAATGAGTCCTTGTAGATGTGAAACCACACGACCGTGTTCGGTTCTGATTTGAATTTGCGCATGAGTCGTTGAAACGTCGAGGCGGGATTCCTCATCTGCTCGGCGGTTTCGCCGCCATCCGGCGTGGGCGTAAACCTCATCGGAAGTCGCGGCGAGTTTGGTGCCGGCAGCAGTTCGAGCTTGATCTCCCTGGTGCCAACACGACCGCGCGAGAAATGGGCGATGAGCTTGGACTGGTCGTAAATGACTCTTCTTTGCGGCACGAGCCGACTATTCTTGTCTCTGGTCATCGCTGGCCTTCCGTCCGCACCTTTGATAATCTGCTCACTTTTGTAGAGCCGTTTTTCATTATGTTCAATTTCCTGATCGACGAGTTTTTCAAATTCCATTTCGTTAATGAAAAGCGCTCGGTTGTTGATCACAAGGAAACGTTGCACTGCGGCCTTCTCGGGCATCGGCCTTGGATGGGGAATGCGCACCACCAACCCGGACGGAGGCTGGACGACGGGCGTGGTATCGAGTGATTTCTTCAACTGCTCCATTTCGGCGAGCATCTTTTCCACACCCTTTTTCTTCGCGTCGCGCTCCTTTCTCCGGGACTCGATCTGCTCACGCAGCTTATCGACATCTGTGATGTTGACCTTTTGATTGTCCGATCCCACATCCATCGTCTTGAGCTGTTCAGCGAGCTTCGCGGCACTCGCTTTCAATTGTTCGGCTGCCTCATCGATTTTTTTCGGGTCTGTCGTGGGCTGGGTTTCCGTAAGTTTTTTCTTCAGTTGATCCAGGTCTTTTTGCTCCACATTGGGCAGGTCTGACAAAACTTTGTTCACCGCGCGGGCCAGGCCCAGGCCTACGAGCACGAGCACGATGACCAGCACGCCGACCACATTCGTCAGCGTGTCCATGAGCGCCACGAATGGCAGTTCTTCCCCCTGATGTTGTTTGCGTCCGGCCATGTTGGATATGTTACTTGGGCGGTGCGCCGATGATTTTTGCCTCCGGAGGCGGGGTTAGCGCGCCGGCGTAGTCCTTGAACATCCGCAGGTCGATGTCTCCCCGTCCCGGTGCGGGCAACTTGCCGATCTGCTCGACCTTGAAGCCATACGTCTGCTGCGCCCAGCCTGCGCCGTTGTAGTAGGCTCCCATGCCGTCGTCGCGCAGGAGGAAAAAAATCTTGCTTTGAGGCACCGCGGCCACGGCCTTGAGGTAGGCGTTAAACGCCACATCGGTGCCGATAACATCAGGCGCGGCGCTGACGACCGTCTTCTTTTTATCATCCCAGAACATGGTGAGAATGCCACCAGACGCCTCGACGAAAAATACTTTCGTGCCCTGAGCCAGTCCAGAACCCGCCGGGCTGATCACGACAGGGGATTCCTTGCTGACCGGGGTCTTCCTTTTCGCGAGCTCCGCCTTCAGCGCGATGATTTCTTTTTTCAATGTAGCATCCTGCGCGTCGAGGCCGCCGAGTTCCACAATCAGGTTGTCGAGTTCTTTGAGGAGAGACTGATTCACCGTTTTCAGATCCTTCGCCGTGCCGAGCAGCTTCCGCAGTTTTGCCAGCCGTTCCTCCTTCTCCGCGAGGTCTTTTCTTAGATTCTCCAGTTCCTCGATTTTCTTTTTCAAGTCCTGGGAAAGACTGTCACTTTCCTTTTCCTGCTTCTGCAACGTCTGGAATTCTTCCGCGATCTTCAACTGATCGCGGGTGCGCCCGTTGGCCTTCTTCGTCTGGGCCACGGCCAGCACGACGATGATGAGCACGAGCACGCCGATGAGCGAGCAGAGAATATCGAGGAACGGGATCAGCATGATCTCGTCGCCTCCTCGATGTCTTCGCCTGATCATGATTTCACCGGCTTGCGCCAAGTTCCGATCGTGTTAGTCGCGGCTGAACCAGCCTTTTTTCTTCACTTGTTGGATGATGACCTGCTTTTCCCCCAGATCGCTCAAAAGCTTGTTTAATCCGCGCACGCCGGTCTCCAGCGCTCCGAGATACTGAGTGGTGGTCTTCATCGCGTCATGCAATCCGTGCTCCACCTCCGAGCGCATCTTGGTCATGTTGGTGACGAATTCTTCTGTTACCATGGCCTGATGCGTCTCGATTCGATGGTCGAGATTTCCCGCATATTCATTCATCCTCGCGGAGAGCGCGTTAAGGTCCTGTAAAAATTCCTGCTGGGCGCCGGAGAGTGCCTTGACCACGGAATCGGCCACGGCCCCAAGGTTTCCGCCGCCCGCACCCGCGCCGTCATTCAGGCGGGGCAGGAGCACTTCGTTGCAGAAAGCATCGATGTCATTGAGCATCTCATCTTCGTGTTTCGCGAGCGAGTTGAGCGGAAAGTTCAATGTGACCGCCAGAATAAGTCCGAGCAGTGTGGCATCGAACGCGGTTCCCAGGCCGCTGGTGACGCCCTTGAGCGATCCGACTACTTCCTCGATCTTGTCCGAGTTTTCAAAATTCATCCCGCCAATTGCATGCGAGAGACCGACGACGGTGCCGATGAAGCCCAATAGCGGGATCGCCCACAAAAAGGCGCGAAGCATGATGTAACTGCCGCTGATGCGCGACCCGTCGATCGCAGACTGGCTGGACATCATCGCGCTTACATCACTGACGTTCTGCCGCACCTCGAAAAATTCCAGGGCTTTGCGCAGCCGGTTGACCATGAGGCTGTCCCGCAGACGCCAGGGCAGTGCGTAAAGACGGTCAATAAAGTTGCCGACGTTCTGAGCATTGATCTCCTTGCCGAGTTCCATCGGAAGTGCGTCGAGGAACAAGGCTTCGCGCTGGTGCCGCAGTTTCTTGAGCTTGAGCCAGCAGATGGTCATCGCCCAACAAAAGAACAACGTATTCGCAAAGCTGACCGCGAAGTGTTTATAAAACACGTTGGCGAGAAATTCACCACCAGTGAATGCGGACACGGCTTTCCCCGGCAGCGCCTTGAGCGGATAGACCATGATGAACCAGACAAATGCAAGCGCGAGGCCAATGCCGAAGCTCACCAGCCCGTTGGGATTAGTCGGATCCTGTTCTTTCCACGCGACGCGCTGCGCATTGCCCGGCTGAGGTGCTGGCCCTTGCCGCTTCCCGCCTGCAGGTTTGGAGTGCGCCGCACTCGGGGCCTGACTGCTGGTTGCCCCAGCGATATTCTCCGGAATCTGCATCTTGGTATTGCAGCCGGGACAGCGCACGATTTTGCCAGCCGAATCAGCCTCGGCGAGCAAACTCATGGAACAGGATGGACACTTAAATTTCATGACTGAATTCTTGATTTGTTATCTTCACGGCAAACTGATTTTGATACGCGCTAAAACAAGAATTTCGGCACACCTCTATGCTTGCTTGGAGCGAGCATAGCTGTCCCGTCCGCCATGCCAAGAATTTATTGCGATAGATAACAAGGCGGGGTCTCCCGGGCCTGCCGCTTTGTCGAATGTCTCCTAAGCAGTTGGCATTTGCGAACTCCATGTGATAGTGCGCGTCCCCGTCGTGACGCTTCATCATCATCTCATTGCCCAAATCATCGGTTCACTCTCTGATGTTTTCACCCGTGGCGCGCACGCGGACAAGTCCATCGAGCACGCTTTTAAGTCGCATCCGAAATGGGGCGCGCGCGACCGAAAACTTTTTGCGGAAAGCGTCTATGACATCGTCCGCTGGTGGCGCTGGCACTGGCATCTGGCCGGGCTGCCGGATGCAGAGTGCATGCAAAAGGAGGCCATCACCGAGGATCGGTTGTGGCGGGTGTGGGCTGCATATTGGATCACGAAGGGCGAGGAGCCGGCACCCTTCGCGGAGTGCCGCGCGGTCAGCAAGGCCAGTGTGCATGAGCAGCAGATAAGGAAAATTCCTGCTGCCGTGCAGGCATCCATTCCCGATTGGTTGTATGAACGCTGCGCCCGTGAAATCGGAACCGGATGGCCGGAAATGCTGGAAGCTCTGAACAAGCCTGCCCCGGTGGACTTGCGCGTCAACACCCTGAAAATTGCCACGCGCGATCTTCAAGCCGCGCTTTCCAAGGAAGACGTGGAAGCCGGCCCGGTGCGCGGCCAGCCCGAGGCCATCCGCTTGCGCATGAGGCGCAATGTCTTCGCCACTCAGGCTTTCAAAGCCGGCCTCTTCGAATTGCAAGATGCCGCCTCACAGCGGGTCGCGCCATTCCTCGAAGTCGCGCCCGGCATGAGAGTCGTGGATGCCTGCGCGGGCGCGGGCGGAAAGACGCTGCACATCGCGGCGTTGATGAAAAACAAGGGACGCATCATTGCCCTCGATATTCATGAATGGAAGCTCGCCGAGTTGCGGCGTCGCGCGCGGCGCAATGGCGTGGGCATCATCGAGCCGCGTCTGATTGAAGGGGCGAAGACCATCAAGCGTCTCGCCATCACGGCGGATCGCGTTTTGCTGGATGTTCCTTGCAGCGGGCTCGGCGTCTTGCGGCGCAATCCCGACACCAAATGGAAACTCAGCCCCGAGGAACTCGAGCGACTGCATGTCATTCAGCACGACATTCTGCGCAGCCATTCACGGATGGTAAAACCCGGCGGCAAGCTCGTCTATGCCACGTGCAGTATTCTTCCCAGCGAGAATGAGGAACAAGTCAGCGCCTTTCTCCGCGAGCATGGTGACGAATGGAAGCTCGAGGCCGAACTAAAACTGCGTCCCGGCGAGAATGACGGCGATGGGTTTTATGCGGCGCGTCTGATCAGACTGCCGAAAGTGAAGCCTTCAACAGCGAACGAAGCTCTGGAGAGTGATGTCGAATAAGCGGACAACACCATGATCTACCTCGACTCCAACGCGACTACGCAGGTCGATTCCCGCGTTATTGAGGAGATGCTGCCATTTCTCACCACTCATTTTGCCAATCCATCCGCTTCGTATGCGTCGGCGCGCATCGTGAAGAAAGCCATTGCCACCGCGCGCGAGCAGATGGCAGCGCTGATCGACTGCGAGCCTGATGAAGTGATTTTCACCAGCGGCGGCACGGAGTCGAACAATGCGGCCATTGCTTCCGCTGTCACCCTGGAGATGCGTCGGGCGCATCTGGTGACCGCAAAGACAGAGCACGCGGCGGTGCTGGAATTTGTCCGTCGTTGGAGCGATACCGGAAGGCCCGTGACGGAAGTGAATGTGGATCGGGAGGGAATCGTGATCTTGCCCGCCTTGCGCAGCGCGACGATGCCCGGCAAGACGACCCTGGTCAGCGTGATGTGGGCCAACAACGAGACGGGCGTGATCGCGCCGATTGAAGAAGTCTTGAAAATTGCCCATGAACGCGGCGCGATGTTCCATACCGATGCGGTGCAGGTCGTTGGCAAGATTCCCATCTCCATGAAAAAACTGGCGGTGGATTACCTCAGTCTCACCGGTCATAAATTTCATGCGCCCAAAGGAGTGGGCGCGCTGTTCATCAGCCGACGCGTTCGCTTCAAACCGTGGGCGCTTGGCGGTGGGCAGGAATTCGGCAGACGCTCCGGCACGGAGAATGTCGCGGGCACAGTCGCCATGGGCAAGGCAGCGGAATTGATGCGCGAGGAACTGGAACGGGGAGGGGAGGCGCAAGTTTCTGCGATGCGCGATGCCTTTGAGTCCCGCATCTTCGCAGAATTACCGGACACTGTGCCGCATGGCAGCAGGGCGCATCGACTGGGAACCACATCGAACTTGTGCTTCCCCGGCGTGGAAGCTGCCGGGCTCCTCATCCTGCTGGATGAGCGCGGCATCGCCTGCTCGGCAGGTTCAGCCTGTCACACCGGCACCCTGCATCCCTCGCAAGTTCTGGAAGCGATGGGCTATGATGCGGAACACGCCCGCTGCTCCCTGCGTTTCTCATGGTCAAGAATGAACACCATGGAGGAAACCCTGCGCGCGGCGGATGCGGTGATCGAATGCGTTAATAAGATGCGTGCGCTTAATGGGGACGAAGTAGTCAGGCAGAATTGACAGGATTAACCAGAGCCAAACCTATTGAAGATGGCATGGCAAATTCCGTTTCATTTTGTTAATTCTGTCCACTCGCACCCAGCCCTTCTGTGGCAAAGAATCACTTGGCTCAGTCATAGTTCAAGGGAGGTTTTGCAATTTCCCACAGATGCATGTCCGCTCGTCAAGGAACGGCGATTGGTAATCGCCGATTGAGTTCAGACGGGCGATTAGTCATCGCCCCTCCTTAAGGGAAACAACATCGTGACGTGGCGAAACGACGTTTCCTTCCATCCACCAAACACCTTGCGAAAATCTTCCACCACCGCATACATAACAAAATCGTTCTCATGCCCACCTCTTCTGACAGCCTCTACACACGAGATTCTGTTTCCCCATCTTCTGTCATCAACGAGCAGGGAATCGAAGATGCCTTTATTGATAAGTTGCGCGATCTGAAATACGAACACCGCCCCGACATCACGGACCGCGCTACGCTGGAGCAGAACTTCCGCGAAAAGTTCGAAGCCCTTAACCGCGTCAAGCTCACGGATGCGGAGTTTGCCCGCCTGCTCGATGAGATCGTGACGCCCGATGTTTTCACGGCTGCCAAGACCCTCCGCCAGATCAATGCCTTCACCCGCGATGATGACACGCCGCTGAACTACTCGCTGGTGAACCTCAAGGACTGGTGCAAAAACCACTTCGAGGTCATCAACCAGCTCCGCATCAACACGGACTACAGCCACCACCGCTACGATGTCATCCTGCTCATCAATGGCGTGCCGTGCGTGCAGATCGAGCTGAAGACCCTCGGCGTCAATCCACGCCGGGCCATGGAGCAGATCGTCGAATACAAGAACGATCCCGGCAACGGCTACACCAAGACGCTGCTCTGCTTCATGCAGCTCTTCATCGTCAGCAACCGCGACCGCACCTACTACTTCGCGAACAACAACGCCCGCCACTTCGCCTTCAACGCCGACGAGCGCTTCCTGCCCATCTATGAGTTCGCGGACGAGGACAACACCAAGATCACCCACCTCGATCCCTTCGCCGAACGCTTCCTGAAAAAGTGCAACCTCGGCCGCACCATCAGCCGCTACATGGTCCTGCTTGCGGGCGAGCAAAAGCTCATGATCATGCGGCCCTATCAGGTCTATGCCGTGCAGCACATGGTGAAGTGCATTGATGACGACGATGGCAACGGCTTCGTCTGGCACACCACCGGCAGCGGCAAGACGCTCACCTCCTTCAAGGCCTCCACCCTGCTCAAGGAGAACGACCACATCCATAAATGCGTCTTCGTCGTGGACCGCAAGGACCTCGACCGCCAGACGCGCGAGGAGTTCAACAAGTTCCAGGAAGGCTGCGTCGAGGAAAACACCAACACCGCCGCCCTCGTCCGCCGCCTGCTTTCCGAGGACTACGCGGACAAGGTCATCGTCACTACCATTCAGAAGCTCGGCCTCGCGCTGGATGAAACCAGCAAGCGCAACCAGCAGCGGAAGAAGAACGACCAGCCGACCTACAAGGAGCTGCTGGCAGTCCTGAAGGACAAACGCATCGTCTTCATCTTTGATGAGTGCCACCGCTCCCAGTTCGGCGAAAACCACAAGTCGATTAAAGAGTTCTTCCCCAAGGCCCAGCTCTTCGGCTTCACCGGCACGCCCATCTTTGAGGAAAACGCCAGCCGCGTGAAGATCAAGGCGGACCAGGCATCAATGAAGACCACCGTCGAGCTTTTCCAAAAACAGCTCCACGCCTACACCATCACCCACGCCATCGAAGACGGGAACGTCCTCCGCTTCCACATTGATTACTTCAGCGTAGCCGGAGCTTCCAGCTCCAAGGTCATTAACACAAAGGAGCTGGAAGCTCCTGCTACGTGGGAATACTTCAACCCATCCACCGAGATCGACATCCACCTAGGCAACCTCCCCCACTGGGAACAAGGCTCCGTCTGGTATTTCGTCACCTTCCGTCTCGCGGATGCCTTGCCTGCCGAGGTGGTCGAGAAAATCAAACAAGAACGCGATCACTGGAAACAAGCCCACGACCTCAACAACCTCACCCGTGAAGAACTCGCCGAGTATCACCGCCTCTTCTCGGATCGCTACGAGAGCCTTTTGAATGCCGGCAGTGGCTCATGCGTGCTGCGCGATCCAGCGATTGCCAAGATCGTTGATGACGCAGTTCATCACTTCGAAGGGCAGCGTTATGACTTGGACGAATACGTGATCATGCCCAACCACGTTCACGTCTTGGTGAAGCCACTGAATGGGCATGGACTGGCCGACATCACGCACTCCTGGAAATCATTCACCGCGAATCAAATCAACAAGCGCTTGGGAAAGACGGGCCAGCTTTGGCAACACGAGTCTTACGACCATATCGTGCGTCACGACCGAGCCATGGATGCGATCCGCCTCTACATTCGCGAGAATCCAATAGTGGCGGGAGCTTCCAGCTCCCTTGCCCCCTCAACAGCTTCCAACTCCCAAGCCAGAAAACCAAAGGAGCTGGAAGCTCCTGCTACCAAGAAGGCCGTCATCGAGGCCATCCTCTCCAAGCACGACGCCGCCACCGGCCAGCGCCGCTTCAATGCCCTGCTCGCCACCGCCTCCATCAACGACGCCATCGAATACCACCGCCTCTTCGCCGAGATACAGGCGGAAAAGCAGGCCGCCGACCCCGATTTCCAGCCGCTCAATATCGCCTGCGTCTTCTCCCCGCCCGCCGAGGGCGATGCCGATGTGAAGCAGATTCAGGAAGACCTGCCGCAGGAAAAGGAAGACAACGCCGTCGAGCCCGAGCAGAAAAAAGCCGCCCTCAAAGCCATCCTCGCCGACTACAACACCCGCTACGGCACCAACCACACCCTCGGCGAGTTCGACCTCTACTATCAGGATGTGCAGAAGCGCATCAAAGACCAGCAGTGGCCCAATGCCGACCTGCCCCACGCGCAGAAAATCGACATCACCCTCGTGGTGGACATGCTCCTCACCGGCTTCGATTCCAAATACCTGAACACGCTTTACGTGGACAAGAACCTCAAGCACCACGGCTTGATTCAGGCATTCTCCCGCACCAACCGCGTGCTCAATGGCACCAAGCCCTACGGCAACATCCTCGACTTCCGCCAGCAGCAGGACGCCGTGGATGCCGCCATCGCCCTCTTCTCCGGGGAAAAGACCGGCGACCAG
>JAYVOH010000329.1:0-7587 GCA_043758025.1 Verrucomicrobiota bacterium | reverse complement strand
GAATTTAATCCCGGTGCCAAAGTAAAAAGGTTGTTCTGATCCATCCCCCTGCATACCATCCTGCTCCCCTCGATGCCCACCCAATTCAGCGAAGACCCCAGGAAACTGGCGGCAACGCGACGGTGAGTAGGGTTACACCCCATGGAACGTAGGCATGCCTAGCCTGATAATAACAGGGGATGTAAGCTTGATCGGTGGAAACTATAATCAGGAAGAAAGCGCCCCAATATTGCATCCCCGCAAGTCACAACCCTTGAATAACCATGAGCCATATTACCGTCCTGCTTGCTGAAGACCATATGATTGTCCGCGAAGGTTTGCGGGCTCTGCTTTTAAAGGAGAACGGCATCGAGGTTGTGGGTGAAGCTGAAAACGGACGTCAGGCTGTGGCCATGGCCCGCGAACTCTGTCCCGATGTCATCGTCATGGACATCGCCATGCCTCTTCTCAACGGATTGGAGGCGACAAGGCAGCTCCTTCATACCGCGCCCGAGACTAAAGTGCTGGTGCTCTCAGCTCACAGTGATGATGCTTATGTCAAGCAGGTGATGGCGCTCGGGGCTTCGGGCTACCTCATCAAACAAACCGCCGCTTCGGTGCTGCCAGAAGCGATCAGGCAAGTTTTTAAAGGTAAACTTTACTTCAGCCCCAGCATTTCCAAGCGTCGCCTGGCTGATGAAAAAAAGGCGCATGATCGCGGTGACCTCCCCAACAAGAAACCCACCTCCATGACTTCCCGCGAGATGGAGGTGCTTCAACTCGTTGCCGAGGGCAAGGCCAACAAGGAAACTGCTGATGAACTTCACATCAGCGTGAAGACCGTGGAGAAACACCGTCAGACCCTCATGGAAAAGCTTAACATTCACGACACCGCCGGCCTCACTCGCTACGCCATCGCGACGGGCATCATCGAAAGCAGCGTGCAGGTGACAACCGTTTAGCGATCAGATAACCTCGGTGAAAACCAGCTCTAACATTATTTATGAATGATTCCCCATGCGATCCAGCTCGTTGCGTCATCGCCATGGCGGCCTCGGCAGGTGGCTTGAAAGCACTCTCCGTCATTCTTGGAGGCTTGCCGGCGGACTTCCCGGCTGCCATTACCATCGTGATGCACCTTGCTCCTGACCATTTGAGTCTTCTGGCTCAGATTTTGGACAGTCGCTCTGAACTCGAGGTCAGGCAGGCGAAGACAGGTGATATCCTCTGCCACTCGAGCGTCTTTGTCGCCCCGCCCAACCACCACCTGTTCGTGGCCAAGGGCGGACTGCTCCGGCTTTCGTCATCTTTTGCAGAGAAAGTTCATTACGCCCGACCATCCGCCGAGCCGCTCTTTGCTTCAGTGGCGGAGGTTTACAAAACAAACGCCATTGCTGTGGTCCTTACGGGCGGCGATGGCGATGGCTCATTCGGGGTGCAGATCATCAAGGAGAATGGCGGCAAGGTCATCGCGCAAGACCGGCCCACGTCTCAGGATTTCTCCATGCCGGAAACTTCGATCAACACAGGGGATGTGGATTTTATCCTGCCATTGAATGAGATCGCCCCCAAGTTGATCGCACTGGTTGCAGACGCTGGGGGATGAAAGGAAAACTTTGTGTTGTGACATCCATTCAATCGGTCATGCTGCAACACACTGGCCAAGCGCATGAAAAAGAAACCGTCAGCCGCACGCCGGCACAAAAAAATTGCCGACGTTGTTTCCCCGAAACAACCCGCGACGCCCGGAAATGTTTCATTCCCCGTCGTGGGCATCGGGGCTTCCGCCGGTGGATTGGAAGCTCTGGAGCAGTTCCTCGAGCATGTGCCCGAACGCAGTGGGATGGCCTTTGTCATCGTTCAGCATCTGGACCCGACGCACAAGGGAATCATGCCCGAACTGCTGCAACGCACCACGGGCATGAAGGTCATCCAGGTTCATGATCGCACCAAGGTGCAGCCGGATTGCGTCTATGTGATTCCGCCGAACAAGGACATGTCCATCCTCCACGGCGTGCTGCATCTGCTCGCGCCGGTGGCACCGCGCGGACTGCGTTTGCCGATCGATTTCTTCTTTCGTTCCCTGGCGCAGGATCAAAACGAGCGCAGCATCGGCGTGATTCTTTCCGGCATGGGTTCCGACGGCACGCTGGGCCTGTGCGCCATCAAGGAAAAAGCGGGCGTGGTGCTGGTGCAGGAACCGGCGACGGCCAAATTCGACGGCATGCCGCGCAGTGCGATTGACGCCGGGCTGGCGGACATCGTGGCGCCGCTGGACGAGCTGCCCGGAAAGATTCTCGCTTA
Source organism: Verrucomicrobiota bacterium (assembly GCA_043758025.1). GTDB lineage: Bacteria > Verrucomicrobiota > Verrucomicrobiia > Verrucomicrobiales > Verrucomicrobiaceae > VFKE01. Next base: position 5,304 of record JAYVOH010000329.1, on the reverse strand, counting down.
CCTCCAGCGCGCTCCGCTCATCGAGCGACCGGAAACAGCCTTGGAGGACAAGACGCAGAACGCCCTGGAAAAGGCCGTCATCCTGCTGCGCTCCCGCACCGGCAATGATTTCTCCCTCTACAAGCGCAACACCCTTCAGCGACGGATCGAACGCCGCATGGGCATTCACCAGATCAGCAAGTTGTCCGCCTATGTGCGCTACTTGCAGGAGAACCCCCAGGAGCTGGATTTGCTCTTCAAGGAATTGCTCATTGGAGTGACGAACTTTTTCCGCGACACCGCCGCCTGGGAGCAGTTGTGCCAGGACGCCATCCCCGCGCTGCTCGCGAACCGCCCGCCCGGCCATGCGCTGCGGGCATGGGTGGCTGGCTGTTCCACGGGAGAAGAAGCCTACTCCCTGGCCATCGCGCTCAAGGAAGCGGAAGAGGAGATCAAGCCCCGGAAAAAATTTACGATCCAAATCTTTGCCACCGACCTGGACCAGGACGCGATCGACAAGGCGCGCCAGGGTTTCTTTCTGGAGAACATCGCCGCCGATGTCTCTGAAGAGCGGCTTCGACGGTTCTTCACCAAGGAAGACCGCGGCTACCGGGTGCGCAAGGAAATCCGCGAGATGGTCATCTTCGCCCCGCAGAATATCATTCTGGACCCGCCTTTCACCAAGCTGGACATCCTGAGCTGCCGCAACTTGTTAATCTATCTGACGGCGGAAGTGCAGAAGAAACTGCTGCCGATGTTTCACTACAGCCTTAATCCCGACGGCATCTTGTTTCTCGGCAGCGCCGAGACGATTGGGGAACACACCGACTTCTTTGCGCCGCTGCAGGGTAAATCGCGGCTCTTCCGGCGGTCGGAATCCATAGTGCGACATGAGCAGATCGTCTTTCCCTCATCCTTTAGCAACGACAGCCCATCTACCATGCGCGAAGCCCTTCCGATGCCCAAATCACCCGTCAGTCTCCAGTCCGTCGCGGATCAGATGGTTCTCCAGCGTTATGCCCCGCCGGCCGTGCTGACAAATGACAAGGGAGACATCTGTTACGTCAGCGGCCGGACTGGCAAATACCTGGAGCCCGCTGCGGGCAAAGCCAACTGGAATATCTTTGCCATGGCCCGCGAAGGTCTGCGCTACGAATTGGGCGACGCTTTCCAGAAAGCGCTCCGGAAAAAAGAAATCGTGGCGCTGCACGGCCTCAGCGTCGGGACCAACGGCGGCACGCAGCATGTGGATGTGACTGTGCAGCAGCTCAATGAACCCGGCCCGCTGCACGGGCTGGTGATGATTGTCTTCACCGACGTGACCGCACCGGTGGCCGCCCAGGCGACGGGCCGCGCACCCAAGCCGCCCGTCCGCAGCCCGCGCATCGCCGATCTCGAGCAGGAACTCCAGCGGATCCGGGGTGACGCGCGGGCCACCCATGAAGAGATGCAGACCTCGCAGGAAGAACTCCGTTCGGCCAACGAGGAGCTGCAATCCACCAATCAAGAACTGCAGTCCACCAACGAGGAACTCATGACCTCGAAGGAAGAGATGCAGTCCATGAACGAGGAGCTGCAGACGGTCAACACCGAGTTGCAGACCAAGGCGGACGAGCATTCGCTGGCCAACAACGACATGAAAAACCTGCTCGACAGCACGAACATTGCCACCCTGTTCCTCGACAAGGATCTCAACGTGCGGCGCTTCACCCCGCAGGCCACGAAGATCATCAAGCTCATCCCGGGTGATGCGGGCCGCCCCATTAGCGACCTCGCCTCCGACCTCCGCTACCCGGAACTGGCCGACGATGCGCGGATGGTGTTGCGGAAACTGGCCGCCGTGGAAAAACCGGTCAGCACCCGCGATGGCCGCTGGTTCACCGTGCGCATCATGCCTTACCGCACCATGGATGACCGCATTGACGGCGTCGTCATCACCTTCGCGAACATCACCGTGTCCAAGACACTGGAGGCAAAGTTGCGCGGGCAGCACGCCACTCTTGAAAAGCACGTTGCCGAACAATCCACCGAGCTCAAGCGCAGGAAGCGCAAAGCGAAGCCGTGAGCCGCGACTGCTGTCCGCCATGAAAAAGAAGGCACCTCCGTCCATCGTCGCCGCTAAGATGCGGCGTCACGCGGAATCCCGGCTGCGCGACGGTCGGAAGGTTCAGCAGTTCAAGGCCAAAGTTCCGAAAGCGGACGCCGACACCGTAAGGTTGCTCCATGAGTTGCAAGTTCACCAGGTCGAGCTGGAGATGCAGAACGAGGAGCTTCGGAAAACGCGGGACGAGATGGAAGCGGGGCGGGACAAATATAGCGACCTCTACGATTTCGCGCCCGTCGGCTACCTGACTCTCGACCGCGAGGGAACCATCTTCGAGGCCAATCTGGCCGGGGCTAGTCTGTTAGGCGTCGCCCGCGCAGCGCTGGTGAAGCGACGCTTCGGCGCGTTCGTTTCTCCCGTGGACCGCTCCGCTTTCGCCGCGTATCTCCAGCAAGTTTTCAAAAGCAAAGCCCGTGAAGAATGCGATGTGCAGTTGCTGTTGAAAGACACCGCCGCCGCAGTCGTGCGGATTCGCACCATTGCTTCCGGCACCGGCCAGACATGCCAGATGGCGGTGACGGACATCTCCGATCGCAAACAGGCCGAGGAGAAGATGCGTCTCTCGGAAATCCGCTACCGCCTCCTCTTTGAGACCGCGCACGACGGCGTGCTAGTCCTCGATCCTGCCACGCGCAAAATCACTGACGCCAATCCTTTCATGTCCCAACTGCTGGGCTATCCCCACAAGCAGTTGGTCGGCAAGGAATTGTTTGAGATTGGTCTGCTCAAGGATGAAGCCGCCAGCCGGGAGATGTTTCGGAAGCTGAAACTTACTCACATAGTTCGTTATGAAGATCTGCCGTTAAAAAGCGAAGATGGCCGGCATCACGAAGTCGAGGTCGTGGCCAATTTATACATGGAGAACGGCCACGCCGTCATTCAGTGCAACATCCGTGACATCTCGGCGCGCAAGCAGGCGGAACAGGAGCTTTTTGAAAAGGCGCGGCTGCTCGACCTGAGCCATGACGCCATCATCGTGCGCGACATGGAGGGCCACATCCGTTATTGGAATCACGGCGCGGAAGAGCTTTACGGCTGGTCGCGTCACGAGGTGCTGGGAAAAGTCAGCCACATCCTGCTGCAAACTGAATTTCTTGTGCCCCTGGAGCAGATTACCGAGCAGCTTCATCGGTCCAATCGCTGGATCGGCGAGCTGGTGCATACCACGCGTGATGGCCGACGCCTCACGGTGCTTGCTCGCAAGACCCTGGACCGCGACCAGCATGGCAACCCGGCGTCGGTGCTGGAAAATATCTCGGACATCACGGAGCGAAAGCGCGCGGAGGCGGCGCTGCGGCTCTCCAATGAACGCTTCGATATAGCCGTGAAGTGCTCGCATGCGGTGCTTTGGCAGCAGGACTTGGAACTGCGCTTCACTTGGCTGCATAACCCGGCACCAGGTATTGATGGCTCAGACGCCGTTGGCAAACGGGATGAGGACTTGTTGGAGCGAGCGGAGGACGCGGCCGTGATTGTGGGGCTGAAACGCGAGGTGCTCCGCAGCGGCGCCTTTATGCGGCGGGAATATTTCACTCAAATCCAAGGCGTAATCCGTTGTTTCGTGGTGCTGATGGAACCCTTGCGGGATGCCGCCGGCCTGATCATCGGTCTCACCGGGGCGGCTATTGACATCACCGAACGCAAGCACACGGAAATGGCGCTGCAAGAAAGCGAGCGGCAATTCCGCGCCTTGGCACTAGCCAGCTCCGAGGTCATCTACCGTATGTCGGCCGACTGGTCATCGATGCTGCCGCTGGACGGTCGCCATTTGGTTCCGAGTTCGGACCAGCCGCTCGCCGATTGGGCGTGGCTGGATAAAAACGTCCCGCCGGACGAGCACCCCCGCGTTAGGCAAGCGATCAACAAAGCAATCGCGCAGAAGACGCTTTTTGAACTGGAACATCGCATCCGGCGTCCCGACGGCTCCATCGGTTGGGCGCTGTCCCGTGCGGTGCCGATTCTCGATGAGAACGAAAACGTGATCACGTGGTTCGGCGCCGTCAGTGACATCACCGAACGCAAGGCCGCGGAGGAAGCCGTGCGCGCGGCTGGCGAGCGCTTCCGCTTCCTGGCCGAGTCCATGCCGCAGAAAATTTTCACCGCCACCGCCAGAGGTGAAGTGGATTATTACAACCAGCAATGGTTTGAGTTCACCGGCCTGACCTTTGAGGAGATTCGCAACTGGGGCTGGACGCGGTTCATCCACCCCGACGACCTGGAGGAAAACGTCCGCCTTTGGAAACGCGCCATCGAAACCGGCGATTATATCGAGATTGAACACCGTTTCCGTCGCCACGACGGCCAGTATCGCTGGCACGTCAGCCGCGCCCATGCCATGCGGGATGCCGAGGGAAAGATCACCATGTGGATCGGCTCCAATACCGACATTCACAACATGATGGAGGCGCAGGAGGAATTGATCGAAGCCGAGGCGCAACTGGCCGATCGCGCCGTGCATCTTGAAGCCTTGGTCGCAGAGCGCACTCACGATCTGACTGCGGCGCACATACAATTGCTCACGGAGGCCGACGAACGCAAACGCCTGGAAACCGAGATCGCCAGCACCATCGAGAGTGAGCGGGCGCGGCTCGGCCAGGAATTGCACGACGGACTGGTGCAGGAGCTGACCGGCATCGGCATGATGATGCATGTGCTGGCACAAGCCCTGACGAAATCAGCGCCGAAACGCGCCAGCGAAGCCCGCAGGCTTTGCCTCATGCTGGAGCAGTCGCATGGCAACGCCCGCGATCTGGCGAAGTGCTTTTACCCGGTCGAGCTCGAGCAATACGGGCTGGTGGCGGCGCTGGAAGAAATCGCGCAACGCGCCGAGAAGCAGTCTGGCGTTTCCTGTGTGGTGCAAGCCGACGAGAATGCCGCGGCCCCCGTGAAGGATGCCATCAAATCGGTCCAACTTTTCCGCATTGCGCAGGAGGCCGTGCAGAATGCCTGCAAGCATGCCCAAGCCACAGAGATTCTCATCTGCCTGAGCAAGAGGGACGGTGCGTGGCTGCTCACTGTGAAAGACAACGGCATGGGATTGCTGGACAACGGACGCAAGGACGGCGGCATGGGCCTGCGCATCATGCAGTATCGCGCCCGGATCATCGGGGGCAAGTTGTCGGTGAGCAATGCGGAGGACGGCGGAGTGATTGTGTCCTGCTCAGCGCCCGCCGGGGACACCGATAAGGTTCCTGCGGGAAAGATTAGAAAACGTCTTAAAA
>JAYVOH010000328.1:0-7650 GCA_043758025.1 Verrucomicrobiota bacterium | reverse complement strand
TCACAATCGGCGCCTGCGCCGCAATCGTCCTTACCGGCATCACCTCGCAAACCGCCTTCGCGGCGGAAAAAGAGTCCGCTGAAAAGAAAGAAAAAATGGTCATCCCCGAAACCGCCGGCGGCATCATGACCGCCATCCACAAGCACCACGGCGAACTCGCCGACGTGGTGAAATCCAAGAAGCTTGCCGACGTGCATCATCACGCCTTCGCGATTCGCGATCTCGCCAATGGCCTCCCCGCCAAAGTCGCCGCCGACAAGAAAGCGCGCGTCGAAGGCAGCGCGAAGAACATCGCCAAGCTTGCCGAAGACCTCGACAAGTCCGGCGACGCCAACGACCAGGCCGCCACGGAAGCCAACCTCAAGAAGCTCGATGGCGTGCTCAAGGCCCTCGAATCGCAGGTGAAGTAACTCCAGGAACCTTCCTGCCTTAACCAAGGAAAGGCGAGTGGGAGGCGTGCCAAATAGCAGCCTCTCACTCGCCACTTTCGCCCATCAATACACCCGCTCGATGCACCCCGAAGTTGTGCAAGACGCTCCAGGCAACTGCCCGAAGTGCGGCATGAAACTGGTGGAAAAACATTAGCCAGCCAGCACCAATAAATCTTAAGCCGTCACGTTGGCGGCGGATCAAAACAAAACAGAAACAAACAGAAAGAAATAGAACATGAAAAAACAAACGCATACTCACCTTCTCATCCGTTGCGGCCTCGCATTGGCCTTGGCTCTGGCCATCGGGTCTCCAGTCCAAGTGCGATCCGCCGAGCCTCTGGAGGGCTTTGTCTATACCGCCAATGAGCGCGGAAACTCCATCAGCGCGATTGATGTCGGCACCGGGAAGGTCAAAACTATTGTGACGCGTATCACGCCGCATAATGTCCAGGTCTCGCGCGATGGCCGGTTATTGCTCGCCGTCGGTCCGGTCGCCGATATGGCCCCGAAAATGAAGATGAAAGATGCCGGTAAGATGGCGCGAGGCAGGCTGTTGATAATCGACGCCGAGACGCTTGCCGTCGGGAGCGCCACGGATATGGAAATAGGTCGTCATCCTGCACATGTCATCATTGATGTGGAGGGCAAGCTGGCTTATGTGACGAACTCCGAGGATGACAATGTCCTTGTCATTGATGTAGCGCAGAAAAAAGTTGCTGGCGAGATCAAGACCGGCAAATTTCCGCACGGTCTGCGGATGAGTCCGAACGGGCGGGAAATCTACGTCGCCAACGTCAATGACAACAGCGTCTCGGTAATCGACGTCGCCCAATCCAAAGAGGTGACACGCATACCGGTCGGCAAAGCGCCCGTGCAGGTCAGCTTCACGCCGGATGGTGGTCGGGCCTATGTCTCCTTGCGAGATGAGAACAAGGTCGCCGTGATTGACACGGCTCAACGCAAGGAGATCGCTACCATCGCGGTCGGACGCAATCCGATTCAGGTCTTCGCCACGCCGGATGGACACTACATCTATGTCGCCAATCAAGGTTCGGAAGCCGAGCCGGATAACACCGTGTCAGTGATAGAGACGGCTAAGAACAGCGTGGTTACGACCATCGTGACTGGAAAAGGCGCGCATGGCGTCGTGGTCAGCGATGATGGAAAGCGCGCCTTCATCGCCAACATCGTGGACGAAACGGTGTCGGTGATAGATACGGCAACGCGAAAAGTGACTAATAACATCAAAGTTGGCAAAGGACCGAACGGAATCACGTTCAGGAGCGTGAATCGCTGATGCAGGCAACTCGCCGCGGGAAGGCGCGGATTTTGAAGTCACACTCACTGATTCTTCCAAAAACGATTCAGAGAAAACAATAACGAACAAAGAAAAGGAAACAAACTAAAATGGCACACGAACAATATCATGAATGCATTGACGCCTGCAATGAATGCGCGGCGGCGTGCGAACATTGCGCTTCAGCCTGTCTGGGCGAGGACGACGTTAAGATGATGGCGGGCTGCATCGCGCTCGACCGCACCTGCGCGGACATCTGCGCGCTGGCAGCGCGCTGGATGGCACGCGGCGATCCGTTTGCCGCAAAACTCTGCGCGCTCTGCGCTGAGATTTGTCAGGCATGCGGTGATGAATGCGCGAAACACGAAGCGGAGCACTGCAAACGCTGCGCCGACGCGTGTCTCAGATGCGCCGAAGCCTGCCGCCGGATGGCTTAACTCTGAAAGGCCAAAGGCATCAATAATTAACCAGAAAAGTGGTGAGCGCGCGTCCCATCCGCGTCCTCATCCTCAAACCAAGTTCTAAAACTCTATCAAGAGACATTATGTCCGCCATTCATTCTTATCCAACCGAACATGACATCGCGGTGTGCGCTTATTGCATCTGGGAGCAGGAAGGCAGGCCGGAAGGACGGGCGCTCGATCATTGGCTGCAAGCGGAGACACAGCTCGCCGCGTCCAGCCAGCATGACGAGGCGGCCACTGGGCAAAAGAAAAGTAATCCCCGCAAACGGGCAAAGACATCGAGCAACCCATGAACGCCCGGAACTACCCTCGCAACTGGGGCGCGCCTGCGATGATGGTGGGCTATGCGCTGGTCATCCTAACACCCATCGCCGTGCTGGCGATGGCGCGTCCGCCGACCGATCACCGCTTTGTCTATACTGTCGGTAAGAATCTAGCCTTGGTCGGATTCACGATTCTGGCGATGCAGTTCGTGCTCTCGGCGCGGCTGAAATGGATCGAGCGGCCATTCGGGCTCAACATGCTGTTCGACTTCCACAAGACGATGGCGGTCGTGGCGACGGCATTGATTTTGTCGCATCCGCTGCTGCTCGCGTTCGGCGGGCCGCACTGGAACTTGATCTTCGGTCCGAACATCTCATGGCACATCTGGCTCGGCCGCATCGCGCTGATGATCCTGCTGGTTCACGCGCTGCTGGCGATGTTCCGATTCGTCATCAAGCTGAACTATCAGACGTGGCGCTTCGTGCATAACGTCGGTGCGCTCGTCGTCTTCCCGCTGGCCTTCTTTCATAGCTGGAATGCGGGCGAAGATTTCAGTCTAGTCTGGTTGAAACTGTTCTGGGGCGTGATGGTCGCCGCGGGAGTCGGTGCATTTGTCTGGCATCGGCTGCTGCGGACGATCGCGCTGCGGAGACATCCCTACACTGTCACCGACGTGCGGCAGGAGACGCCCGATGCCTGGACGATCAAGCTCGCGCCGCCGAAAGGCTGTTCGCGCTTCGACTATCTGCCGGGACAGTTTCATTTCCTCACCTTTTACCGCGCGCCGCATCTGCCGGTGGAAGAGCATCACTGGACGATCTCTTCTTCCCCGACGGAGGATGGTGTTCTCGCTTCCACGATCAAGGAATCCGGCGATTTCACGGCCTCGATTGGTAAGACGAAGGTCGGCGACAAAGCGCAGGTCTATGGCCCGTTTGGACGCTTCTCCTATGCGCTGCATCCCCGCGAGCGCGACCTCGTTTTCATCGCAGGCGGCATTGGCATCACGCCGTTGATGAGCATGCTCCGGCACATGCGCGATACGCGCGATACGCGCGATGCTCGCCGTGTTCTGCTGCTCTACGGCAACACCCGCGAGCAGGACATCGTCTTTCGCGAAGAGCTGGAGCAGATGGAAGCGGGATCGCAGCCACAGCTCAAAGTCGTGCATGTGCTGAGCGAGCCATCGGAGCAATGGCAGGGCGAGAAGGGCCGGGTCGATGCGGAGAAGACGGAGCGGCATTGTGGCGACGATCTGGAGAAGCGCGCATTTTACGTCTGCGCCCCACCGCCGATGATGGACGCGGTGGTAAAGTGCCTGCGCGGTCGCGGTGTCCCCGCTAAGAACATCCATTTCGAACGCTTCAACCTATGAAGGAGATCCCATGCAACCACTCATCAACCTGAAACAATTCCTCGCCGTGCTGCTCATCCTCATCGTGCCCGCGGCGCTGCTCACCGCTTACTTTCGCAACTATCAGCCGGAAACCGGGGGCGCTGGGCGTCCGCACGCGGACGCCGCCGGAACGCATCCGGCCGGCGGGCATGGTGACATGGCCATGCCGGCTGGCGAAGCGGCTGGTCACGAGCACGGCGCAAAGAGCGGCGGCGAGGCGAAGCCGCCGCCAGCCGGTGGTCAAATGGATCATTCAAAAATGACCGGCGGCGCGGCGCAGCAGGGGGCAACTCCAGCGCCCGACGCGAAGCAGTTGGAGGCGAGTCGCGCGCAACTCGAAGCCAGCCGCGCGCAGCTTGAGGCCAGCCGACAGGCGCTCGAGGCGACCAAGGCGCAACCGGTGCCGCAGGAAAGTCAGCCACCGGCACCCGGCGGAAAACCAGCGGAGCCTGCTGTGCCGGCAGAGTCTGGGAAAAAGCCGGACGCTCCGAAGCAAGGCGGTGCTGCTGATGGGCACACTCACCAACACTAAAATCAGCTTATGAAAAAACTTGCCCCATTACTCCTGCTCGCCGCGCTGCTGGGCGGATGCATCGTCGTGCCGCCGCCGCCAAACCGGTCTGCGGTCGATCCCGCCGATACTTCGGCTCCCGAAGCCGTCACGTCGCGCGAGAAGCCCAACCTGATCGTCGGCACGCGAGTTTATCTCGATCCCGCAGTCGGCGAAGGAGCGCAAAAAATGGATCACTCCAAGATGCAGGGCATGGGCGGAATGGGCGACATGCAAGGCATGGACCACTCGAAAATGCCGGGGATGCAGGGCAAGCCGGATGCGGATCAATCAAAGCCGCAAAGCATGGAAAACATGCCGGGGATGGATCATTCCAAAATGCCGGGAATGAGCGGGAAGAAAGACGACGCGATGCCGGGGATGAAGCAGGACGCGGAGCCGGCGAAAGGCGATGCGGCGAAGCCCGCGGACAGGGAGGCGACGGTGGAGGAGATGAAAAAGACGGCCGATGAAATGAAGAAAGCCTCCGACGAGCTGAAGGCAAAGTCGGACGCACTGCAAAAAAACCGTGTCAAGAAACCCGGCGCAACGCCCGCACCGCCGCAGGCTAAACCCGAAGACCATTCACAACACCAGCAATAACCGATGATTCACCCAACTGGCCTTGGCCGCATCACCGCTGTAATCACTGCATCCACGCTCTTCGCCGGCTGCGTCAATCCCGGTCCGGCTTTCCGTGACGTGCAGAGCGATGTCTCCGCGCGCACGGGCAAACGCCTGCACTGGATTCGCAATGGCGGCGACGCTGCGGAGGCGCAAAGTGCCGCGCGAGCGCTGCTCCAGCGCCGGCTCACAGCCGATTCCGCCGCGCAGATCGCGCTGCTGAACAACCGCCGTTTGCAATCCGCGTTTGAAGCAATCGGCATCGCGCAGGCGGACTACGTGCAGGCCACCCTGCCCAGCAATCCGCAGTTCTCCGGGTTCGCGCGATTTCCCAGCGGGGCGGGTGCGACAAACGTCGAACTCTCGGTTGCGCAGGACCTTTTGAACCTGCTGTTGATCCCTCTGAAACGCCGCATCGCGCAGGCGGAACTCGATCGCACGAAACTCGACGTGGGGATGCAAGTGCTCGAATTGGTCACGGAAACAAAGACGGCCTTTTACAATTTGCAGGCGCGCCAGCAGTTGCTCTCGCGTTTGAAACTTATCGTTGAAACCAATGAGTCGTCCGCCGATCTCGCGCTGCGCCAGCACCAGGCGGGCAATATCCCGGACGTCGAACTCGCCAGCCAGCAGGCGCTTTACACTCAGTCACGCGTGGATGTCGCGCAGGCTCAGGCGCAGATGCGCTCCGATCGCGAGCGGCTGAACCGGTTAATGGGCGTGTGGGGCGCGGACACGAATTGGAGTGTCGGCGAGCGCTTACCGGAGATTCCCTCGAGCGAAATGTCGCGCGCGCGGCTGGAATCCAAGGCGCTCGCGCAGCGATTCGACGTGGCGATGGCGCGGCAAAACGTCGCGGCAATGGGCCTCGCGGGCGGGTTGCAAAAGGCAACGCGATTTCTGCCCGGCGGCATCAACGCCGGCGTCAACACCGAACGCGACACCGACCGGCACCGTGTGACCGGCCCGACGCTTGATCTGCGGCTGCCGATTTTCGATCAAGGTCAGGCCGGTCTCGCACGCCTTGCCGCGCAGTATCGTCAGGCGCAAAACGAACTCGAAGCGATTGCCGTCGAGGCGCGTTCGGAAGTGCGCGAGGCACGCGACCTCGTTGCCGCCAACCGCGAGCTGGCGCAATACTACAGCAAGTTGCTGCTTCCGCAGCGCATCCAAATCGTCAACACCACCCAGCTTCAATACAACGCGATGCAGCGCGGCCCGACCGATCTGTTTCTCGCAAAAGAACGCGAGCTCCAGACCGAGCGCGCTTACATCGAGGCGTGGCGCGACTACTGGATCGCGCGCACCGAACTCGAAATGGCGCTCAAAGGTGGCAGCCCGCGCGGTGCTTTGAAAACAACCAAACAACAACGATGAACAACGATAACCACCCACAGCGAATCAACCGTCGCAAATTCCTCACCGGAGCTGTTGCGCTCGGCGGCGGCACCGCGCTTCTCGGCAAGCTCAGCGCCGCCGAAGGTGTGAAGTCCATCGAACCAGACAAAGCGCGCGAAACCAGCGCCCTGGCCAACAAAGACAAGCCGCTCATGGATAGGATTGATCCAAAGCCGACCGAGCCGCCCGGCGAGGCTGGCCGGGACTACACGCCGGTAGTCACGCCTAACAACATTTCATTGCCGTGGAAGATCGTCGGCGGGGTGAAGGTTTACCACCTCGTCGCCGAAGAAGTGGAGCATGAGTTTGCGCCTGGATTGAAAGCGCATTGCTGGGGCTACAATGGCCACGTCCACGGCCCCACGATCGAGGCGGTCGAAGGTGATCGCGTCCGCATTTATGTGACCAACCATCTTCCCGCCGGCACCAGCGTCCACTGGCACGGCTTGCTTTTACCGAACGGCATGGACGGTGTCGCCGGCCTCACCCAGCGTGTCATCAAGCCGGGCGAGACTTTCAAATACGAGTTCACACTGCGCCAGCACGGCACCCACATGTATCACTCGCATCACGACGAGATGACGCAGATGGCGCTCGGCACCGTGGGGATGTTCATCATCCATCCGCGCAATCCTAAGGTCCGCCCGGATCGCGATTTTGCGCTGATGACCCACGAATGGAGCATCCCCGTCGGCACCTCGCGTCCAAACCCGAACGAGATGACCGACTTCAACATCTTTACCTTTAACGCGAGGATGTTTCCGGGCACCGAGCCGATGGTGGTGAAGCTGGGAGACCGCGTCAAAATCCGCATCGTAAATCTCGGCGCAATGAGTCATCACCCCATTCATCTGCACGGTTATCAATTTAAGATCACCGAGACCGATGGCGGGCAGATCGCCGAATCGGCGCAGCACGTTGAAACGACCGCGCTCACCGCCGTCGGCCAGGCGCGAGCTTTTGAGTTCGTCGCCGACCAGCCGGGCGATTGGCCGATGCACTGCCACATGACCCACCACGTCATGACTCAGATGGGCGACAAATTCCCCAACATGATCGGCGTCAAACCCGGCAAGCTCGACTCCAAAGTGCAGAAGCTTCTGCCCGGCTATATGACCATGGGCACGGACGGCATGGGCGACATGGCGACGATGGGCATGCCCGTGCCGAAGAACAGCCTGCCGATGGTCGGCGGCCAAGGCCCCTTCGACTACATCACCATGGGC
>JAYVOH010000327.1:0-7671 GCA_043758025.1 Verrucomicrobiota bacterium | reverse complement strand
CTCACGGAGCTAATCGTCGAGACCGGCATCCATGATGCCATCGCCCGCAAACTGAACGAGAAGGGCAAGCTCTCGAAGAACGCCATCGCCGAGGGCATTATCAACAACGTCCGCAAGACGATCATCCGCGATCAACTGACCGATCCACGCTTCTACGCGGAGATGTCCAAGCTGCTGGATGATCTCATCACGCAAAGCCGCACGGATGCCGCAGAATACGAGAAATTCCTCAAGAAGGCGGAGGAAATGGTGAAGCGCATGGCGAAGAAGGACACTGTCTCCGGCGTGCCTGCCGTTCTTCGCGGCAAACCGGAGGCCACCGTGATCTATTCCAATCTGTATGATGTTCTTGCGGGGGAGACGTCCGTGCTGCGTGAGGAAAGCCCTCTGGAAAAAGATGCTCGGGCGGATCTCGCCCTGCGAATCGACCAAACGATGCGCGAGAAAGCGCCGGCAGGCTGGAAGGGTGATGACACGCGTGAGAAGCAGGTCCTGAACGCGCTTTTCCCGATCATGTCGAGGGATCGCGAAGCGACTCTGGCCATCTTCGAGATCATCAAGAACCAACCCGGCTACTGATGACCGAAACGATTCAGATCGGGGAGATGTCGGTTCAAGTGACGCGTAAAGCCATCAAGAATGTCCATCTTTCCGTCCACCCGCCCGATGGCCGGGTGACGCTGGTGGCCCCGACTTCTACCCGACTCGACGCGGCCCGTGCCTATGCCATTTCCAAGCTCGGATGGATTCGGCAGCAGCGGGAGAAGCTGCGCGAACAGGCGCGTGAAACACCGCGCAAGTTCATCGAGCGTGAAAGTCACCAAATCTGGGGCCGCCGTCATTTGATGACTGTCAAGCACGCGCAGGCCAAGCCGTGCGTCAGACTCGACCACAAGCGCATCACTCTCACCGTGCGTCCCGGCAGCGATGCCAGGAAACGAGCCGAAGTCATCCACGAGTGGCACAAGTCTTTGCTTCATGCCGTCGTTCCTGCTCTGATCCGAAAGTGGCAGGCAAAACTAAAAGTTCATGTCTCCAGCTATTTCCTCCAACGAATGAAAACCAAGTGGGGAAGCTGTAACCACCGCGACAGACACATCCGCCTCAACACGGAACTGGTGAAGAAGCCGAAGGACTTGCTGGAATATGTGATCGTCCACGAAGTGGCGCACATGCTGGAGCCCACGCACAGCGAACGCTTCATCGCCATCCTACAAAAGCACTGCCCGACCTGGCGTGAAGCGCGGGCGGAATTGAACGAGTTGCCGCTGAGTGCCGAGGTTTGGAGGGAGTGAACGGCTGATCAGAGTTATTCGAGTGACTGCTCAATTTGTTTGTCGTCTCTACCCATGTAATATCCTTCGTCGGGTGCTAACAGGGCAATAAACGCACAAATTGCCAGCAGGATCAATTGCCACGAAGGGGTTGCTGGAGCGGGTGACGCGATTCGAACGCGCGACATCTTCCTTGGCAAGGAAGTGCTCTACCACTGAGCTACACCCGCATGATTGCGGATTGCAATTGTGACGGATTAGCTTGTTCTTTCAAGTCGAAATTGCCAAAAACTTCGCTATGGTCGCGGGCTATGAACAAACTGGACGAAATCATCGCCCATAAACACACTGAATTGCAACGCCTCCTGCCGCGCATGGAAAAACTGCGCACCGCCGCTTCAGCGCGGGATGATTTCCGTTCGCTGGCGGACGCGCTCCGGGCTGATGAATCGAAGATGGGGCTGATCGCCGAGGTCAAAAAAGCGTCGCCATCCGTTGGGGTCATTCAGCCCGACTTTGACTATCTCACGATTGCGCGGGCCTATGAAAAAGGCGGGGCCAGCGCGATCTCGGTGTTGACGGATGAAAAATATTTCCAAGGGCGTCTGGAATATCTCACGACCATACGGGCGGAACTCGGCATCCCGGTCTTGCGGAAAGACTTCATCATTCATGAGGCGCAAATTTTCGAAGCAGTGGTCGCGGGCGCAGACGCGATTCTTCTAATTGTTGCCGCGCTGGATCAGCCCACGCTGGAGCATCTGCTGGAAACGGCCCATTCGTATCAGCTCGAGGTATTGATGGAAGTCCACGACTTGCCCGAATTGGACCGGGCCCTGCAAACGGATGTCCGCATCATTGGCGTCAATAACCGCGATCTCAAGTCATTCACGGTGGACCTCGCCGCCACTGAGGCGTTGATCGAAGAAGTGCCGGATGACATCATCCTCGTCAGCGAAAGCGGCATCAAAACCGTGGACGACGCGCGGAGACTTGCCGATGCCGGAGTGGATGCCTTGCTCGTAGGCGAAACCCTGATGCGCAGCAGCCATCCCATCCAGATGGTCCGGGAACTGATGGCGGTCAAGGATGCCACTGCCATGTGAATTGAGTCCGTTAAAATCTTGTGTGACTGCGGGTTTCTGTGCAAAGTCCGTGCTTCTCATCCATGGGAGCTTATTTAATCCGCCGACTGCTTCTGATTCCTCCGACCTTGATCGGGATGACGCTGGTTGTGTTTTTCATCATCCGCTTCACACCGGGTGGGCCGATGGAGCAGGCGCTGCTGGAGGCGCGGATGAAACAGCAGGGGGAGCGCAGTGGTGGCGGCAAGCAGCAGTCCGCAGGGCTGACACCCGCCCAGTTGCTCAAACTTCAAGAACAGTATGGGCATGACAAGCCGTTCCTCGAAGCTTATGCCGCATGGCTGGGCGTGTTACCCAAGGAGGTCAATCGCTCGCGCGGCAATTTTCCCGAGGGCAAAACGGAGGCGGCGGTAAAGATCCCCGGCACAGCGAGCACCGTCACGGTAAAGCGGACGGGTGCTGACGGGGCGGAAATGACATCTGCGGAAGGCATAGATCTTGCCATGTGGCGCGCGCGAATCATCACGCCGGAGAAGCAACGGGCCGAGTGGGAGAAAGCGAATCCGGGACGGAAGCTTGACGCAGCCCAGCCGTATGTCGCCGTGATTTACCAGCCGAAGTTTGCCGGGGTGATGCAGGGAAACCTCGGTGAGTCCACGCGATACAGCGAACCGGTATGGACGATGATGAGCCGTCGCTTCCCGATTTCACTCTTCTATGGCATCACGTCGCTGTTGCTGACCTATATCATCTGTGTGCCGCTCGGTGTCTTGAAGGCGATCAAGCATCGGACGCCGATTGATACTTTCACCTCCGTTCTGATTTTCTTTGGCTATGCGATCCCATCGTTCGCCCTCGGTGTGTTTCTCATGGTCATATTCGCGGCGCGTCTGAGATGGTTTCCCTTGGAGGGATTTGTCAGCGCGGATTTCTCCGAGCTGGGCTTTCTGGCCAAGATCAGCGACCTGCTGCATCACTCTGTGTTACCGCTGACATGTTACATGGTGGGAAGTTTTGCTTCATTGACGATGATGGTGAAGAACAATCTTCTCGACCAGCTCGCGAGTGACTACGTGCGCACGGCGGTGGCGAAAGGGATTTCATTCCAGAATGCGGTGGTGGGTCATGCGTTGCGCAATTCGTTTATTCCCGTAGCGGCCACGATGGGACAGGCGCTGACGGTTCTTGTGGCCGGGAGCTTCCTCATTGAGCGCATTTTTGACATCGACGGCTTTGGCTTGATGGGCTTCAACGCGCTTCTGGAAAAGGACTATCCCATTGTGATGGGCACGGTCTTTTTAGGCGGCCTGCTGCTCATGCTGGGCAATGTGCTCTCCGATATCATCACGGCCCGCCTTGATCCACGAATCCGTTTCGAGTGACGCATGAACAGGAAGCTTTCCATCGCCGGCATCGTCATCGGGTTGCTCGCCATCATCGGTGAGCTGTGCGGGTTGCTGCTTCCTTCATTGTCGTGGTTTTTCAGCATGGGGCCGGCCTTTGGCTGGACATGCTGCACACTTCTCGTGCTCAGCGGCATTGCCGGACTCGTCTGGTTGCCGCGCGAGATTCGCTGGACGCCCGTGACGCTGCAACGCTTCCGTCGCTTTCGCAGCATCAAGCGCGGCATGTGGTCGCTGCGAATCATCTTCGTGTTGATCCTGGTCGCCTTGCTTGACCAGGCGCTGGTGGGGCGTCGCGCGCTGTTTGTCCGATGCGACGGGAAATCGTATTTTCCTGCCTTCGTGAAGCAGCGCCATCAGGCGGACGAATTCGGGCTGTCCGGCGAGCAGGAGGTGAACTATCGCGACTTGAAGCGCGCGCTGGCGAAGGATCAGCGCGGATTTGTCATCATGCCTTTCGTGCCATGGGATCAGGTGCTGGACTCGGACACGAAGCAATCCATCAAGCTGGAAAAGCGCGATGGAAATTGGTTTGCGCTTGGCGCGAAGGAGCCGTTCTCAGGCCGTGCGCGCAGTTACTATGCAGATGCGCCGGAAGCCAAACACAGCGATATCCGGTTGCGCCGGGGTCTGGTGGATGGCGAATGGCTTGGCTATGCAAAGAACGGCGCGCTGGCCGTTTCCGCCGCCTACAAGGCTGGCGAGAAAACGCGCGCGAAGTGGACGGGCGAAATGCCAGAAGGGGCTTTCGAGAATGCGGCCACCACGCCACTGGAATCGGCGGTTTATCCGCCCATACCGCCGATATTGGAGACGGGCCATTATCTCGGCACTGACAGCAAAGGGTGGGATGTGCTCGCGCAAATCTACGGCGGGTGGCAGGTGAACCTTAAGGCGATATTGCTTTACCTGGCATTCACCTACGGAGCGGGTGTGACCCTTGGTTCGCTCATGGGTTTCCTCGGCGGCATCTTTGATCTCATCATGCAGCGCATCATTGAGATCATCGAGGAGCTTCCGTTTCTTTATATCGTGATGATTGTCGTCAGCATTGTGACTGTCGCGGAAATTAGCCTGCCGGTCCTGCTCGGAGTCATCTGTCTGTTCTCATGGACCAGCCTGACTTATTCGCTGCGCGCGCTGGCCTACAAGGAAAAGGAGCGTGACTATGTCGCTGCGGCGCGGCTTCAGGGCGCGGGCACCTGGCGCATCCTCACACGTTATCTGTTGCCGAACATGTTGGCGACTGTGGTGACTTATGTGCCCTTCAGCGTCGCTGGAATAATCTCGTCACTGACCGCGCTCTCTTTCCTCGGATTCGGGCTGCCCGAGACTTATGCCTCATGGGGCTGGCTCTTTGATGACGGCATGAATCATCTCAACGCACTGTGGATATCCCTTTCCATGTTTGTCGCAATGGTCTTCGTGCTGATTCTCGTTACTTTCGTTGGCGAGGCTTTGCGGGAAGCGTTTGATCCGAAAAAATTCACGACTTACCAATGAGATACAAGATTGGAAGATTCAAGATACATGACCGGAGCCTGGCTTTGAAAGCGATCAGGTTGTTGTTTTCTTGTGTCTTATATCTTCCAGTCTTGCATCTGTCCGCAGCCGACTTTCCGCATTATGACGGGACGAAGGAGCGCGATGCATTCTGGGACTATTACAACAGGAAGGTGCTGGCCCAGTTTCAGGATGAAGAAAAACGGCTCGCCCGCGAGCTGGCCAAGGCGGCGGAGCCAGAGAAGGCCGGTCTGGAGACGCAGATCAAGGCAACCTGTGAGCGCTTGTTGAAGCCGGAGTTCTTCACCTTTGCGAAGCCGGAAGATTTGCCGCAAGACCTCAAGTGGGAGGAGGGCATGTCCGAGCCGGAGATCGGTGACGAGCAGGCGAAAAAGGGCGGCACCATGCATCAATACATCCTCTCGTTTCCGCCCACGCTGCGAGTTCTGGGAGAGAACAACAACAGCTCCTTTCGCGGCTATCACTACGATGATGTTGAAATGGCGCTGATCAATCTGCACCCCGACACTGGCAGGGTCATACCGGCTCTCGCCAGCCAATGGGCGGTATCAGCAGACAATCGCACCGTGTATTTCCGCCTCGACCCCGCCGCCCGGTTTTCCAATGGCGATCCCGTTGAGGCGGAGGACTTCTTTAACGAGTTTTACATGCAGCTCAGCGAGTATCCGAAAAATCCTTTCGGCAATGAGTGGTATTCATCGAACTACACAAACATCACCCGCTACGACGCGCATACACTCTCCATTACGCTGACCGAGGGCAAGCCTCTGGCGCCATATTTTGTGAACATATTTCCCATGTCACGCCGCTTCTACTCGGAGTTCGGGCCTGACTTCGAGCAGCGCTACCAGTGGCGCTGCCGTCCGACGAGCGGACCTTATGTCATCAGGGAGGAAGACATCAAATTCGGTCGGAGCGTGACCCTCACCCGGGTGAAGGACTGGTGGGCCAGTGACAAAAAGTTTTACAAGAACCGCTTCAATGTGGATCGTATCATCTATCGGGTGGTGCGATTGCAGGAAAAAGTGCTTGAGCTTTTCCGCCAGGGCGAGATCGACGCGGAGGAACTGATGATGGGCGTTCCCGAATACTGGTATGAAAAGATGGAAATACCGGAGGTCTTCAACGGCTACATCCAGAAAGCGAAGTTCTACAACGTCTGGCCCAGTTCGCAGGCTGGACTCTGGCTCAACACGGCGGTGTATCCCCTGAACAACAAGGAACTGCGCGTCGGTCTTTGCTACGCGACGAATTATCAGAAGGTCATCGACTTCGATTTGCGCGGTGACTTCCAACGGCTCAACTCCTTTGCGCAGGGCTACCCTTTGCTGGGAGATGCGCCGATCCAGTCGCGGAATTTCGAGGTGAACAAAGCGCGTGAGCAGTTCGCCAAGGCCGGCTATACCAAGACCGGTCCTGACGGGGTTCTCATCAACGACAAGGGCGAGCGGCTTTCACTGACGATTCTCCATCGCAAAGCGGAAATTGTGCAGAAAGTGATGCAACGGCTGAAGGAGGAGGCGCTCAAGTGCGGCCTCGAATACAAGCTGGAAGGCATGGACAGCACCGCCTACTTCCAGAAGGCAACGCAGAAAAAGCATCAGATGGTATCGGTGGCCTTCAATGCGCAGCCGCCGACCCCGGATCATTACCAGTATTTCTTCTCAAAGGACGCTTACATGGAGGACGGGAAAACGCCCCGACCCAACACCAACAACCTTTGCAGCTTCGCCGATCCACGCATGGACAAGTTCTGCGAAGCGGAGCGCCGGGCCACATCGATCGAAGAAATGCGCCGGGCATCCTGGGGCGCAGACCAGATCATACATGACGAGGCGGTATGGATTCCCGGTTATGAACAGAACTATTATCGGGTGGCCTACTGGCGCTGGGTGAAGTGGCCCGCCAATTCTTTCAACGTCGCGGTGAGCAGTTTGTCGATGCAGAATCACGTCCATTGGATTGATGAAGACGTGAAACGCGAGACTGAAAAGGCCATGCATGAAGGAAAAACCTTTCCGGAAGTGGACCAGGTTTTTGATCAAAACTTGAAATCAGGGGACAAGAAATGATGACCGATCCGCTTCTCAGTGTTCGCAATCTGCGCGTGGGTTTTCAGGCCGACGATGGCATGCTCACGGCCGTTGATGACGTAAGCTTTTCCATCGAGGCCGGGAAAACATTGGGCATCGTGGGAGAAAGCGGCTGTGGCAAGAGCGTCACGGCAATGAGCATCATGCGCCTCCTGCCGCAACCTGCTGGAAAAATACTCGGCGGCGAGGTCATGTTCGGCGGGCGCGACCTTGCCAGACTGCCGATCGAAGAAATGCGCAAGGTCCGCGGCAATGACATTGCCATGATCTTTCAGGAGCCGATGACAGCCCT
>JAYVOH010000326.1:0-19995 GCA_043758025.1 Verrucomicrobiota bacterium | reverse complement strand
AGGATGGCGGTGCAGACTTCGCGGGACTTGCCGTTCCAGACGAGTTCGACCTCGCGTTTGTCGGCGAAGAGGAGGAAGCGGTATTTCTCCGGGAGCGGTTTGCCCTGCTCGATGAGCTTGATGAGGTCGCGCTTCTCCGATTCGGAGAGGTCGTAGGCGGATTCGTGGCGGGACATGGGCTAAAGGAATTCTATGGCTGTTTCTAAAGGCTCAATCGGCCAGTAAGCGTTTATAGGAAGTGCCTGAAATCAAGGGATTGGCGCATTTTCTAAAGACGCTCTATGGCGGTTCTATAGCGGTTGTGGAGGGATTACATCTTTAACGCATGCTAAATACCATCGTCCCCAACGCTTCTGCCCTTCGAGACGAATGCGTCCTTCGTCTCGAAGCTGGTGAAGCAGCCATTTGATCTGTCCTCTGGAGAGCGCGGGAAGCACTTGCTGGAGATCACTGAGCGGACTGCCGTCTCCGTCATTCTCCCGAATGTGTTTGCAGAGAAGCTCCTTGTTCGTCTCGTGATCGAGGCCACGCTTTCGGGTGTAGGTTCCTTTGGCCCCGAGGGCAGAATAGAGGGCGCGGGAGAGCAGGTGACGAGTGCCCCGTCCACGTCCAACGCTTTCGAC
Organism: Verrucomicrobiota bacterium; assembly: GCA_043758025.1. Classification (GTDB taxonomy): domain Bacteria; phylum Verrucomicrobiota; class Verrucomicrobiia; order Verrucomicrobiales; family Verrucomicrobiaceae; genus VFKE01. The sequence goes on along the minus strand of JAYVOH010000326.1, from coordinate 19,372 downwards.
AGCACCTGCTTCGATCAGTCCGGGAAGCCGGTGACGCAGTGCATCATTGAGCGGCTGATCGCGACGAAGAGCATCTAGCAATAGAAAGTCGTGCGTCGAAAAGGAGCGCAGCCTTTCCTCTCCAAGTCGCTCAAGGAATCGAATGAAAGCAGGATCCTGCACCGTGCCTGAAAGCGTAAGGCGGACCTCATGTGCCGCGGAGCCACTGAAGTCAGGAAGTGGCTTGCTCTGACGAACAGCGGATTCCACCATCAAGTTCATGCCTTGACCGGAACGCTCAATAAGGCCGCAGCGGGCGAGGGCTTCCGCAAGCCGACGGTTGCGCGGGTTTTGCTGGTCGAGAATGTTTTCCTGGGTGATGCCAGGTGGGAAACCGCCTGGGCTGATGATTTCCAGCCGACGCGCGAACTGGCGCACGAAAACGGAGCCGCCCTGCCGGTAATCGCGATGCGCGACGGCATTCAACAGGGCCTCGCGAACCGCTGTTTCATCGAAGGTCGGGATTTCGTAGCGGAAGAGGCCATCCTGATAACTCTGACGATCATTGCGCAGATTGATCCGCTGCCAAAGCTCATCGTGGAAGGCGAAAAATCCCTTGCGATATTCGACGCGGTCCTGTGCCGGTCCTGCAGCTTCGGAGGACCGGTATTCGAAGACGATTTCCGCCTGTGCGAGGTGGCGGCCCAACGCCGCATGAGAACCGAAGAGAATCAAAGACGCAATGGTGAGATGTCCATCCACCAGCAACTCAGCATTGTTCAATGTCTCCTCATCACTCCACTGCTCGATACGTTGATTGCCTGATTTGCGCGCCCAACGTCTCCGAAAATCAGCCAACGCCTCAGGTATGAGATCATCAAGTGAAGCTCGCGGAGTCAGTTCTGCCGAATAGTCCGGTCCGGCTTCAGCAAACATGGCGCGCAAATCACCTTCAGTGATCGGCACAAGTTCATCGCCCGCGCGCCGAAGATACTTGCCTTCATGCTGCCACGCGGTGCCAGGAAGACGGCCTGGCACGTGAACAATCAGCACACGCTTGTCATCATAATTAAACTCCTCAACCGGTATCCGGTGATGAAGCCTCTCGTAAAGCCCGCCTTCTGTGCGACCGGGCTCGGCAAACGCGGCGCTGCCTATGACATTGCGCGGACGTTCATCCGTAACGCCCATAATAATTTTGCCGCCCCCTTCGTTCGCCAGCGCGACACAGTAGTCCACGAGCTTTTCAAAATCATATCTGTTGGTCGCAGACTTGAACTCAAGTCGCGTTCCCTCTGGTTCTCCAAGCCACGTTTCAAACTGTTCGCGAGTGGTCATGCCTTGTATTCTGTGAAGCTCGACGAGAGTGAGGCAAAAGTTTTTGGCTGGTGTTTTTCAAACCCTGCCTGGTCAACAAAAACAAAATCATACTTCATGCCATCATCTTCCACGCTAGCGGAAGTGGCATCGTTGCACCACTGGCGCAGACGGGCCATCTTTTGCGGGAGATCGAGTTCTTTCCGGCCTTTCGTTTCAACGATCCAGACTTTGCCGTCGTTCGTCTTCACAATGAAGTCAGGTGTATAGGTGGACAGATCACCATCCGCCTTCACGTAGTCGAGTTTGAAACCGACTGCGAGGTAGTTCTTCGCGAAGGCCGCAACATCCGGCGCTGACTCAAGGAACGAGGCAAAAGTCAGCTCGAAGCCACCTGAATGAGGTTCGCCGACGATACGGTTGAAAATGGATTTTTTGGCCGCGAGATAGGCCCGATGTTCCGTCCGGAATGGGCGCATCTCGCGCAAGCGAATGTGGTCTTCGATCCGGGATGAACCGGCGTCCTGAACGGTCAACGCATTGATGGCCGACTTAAAGGAATCGAAAATGATCTTTCCCGCTTCGGGTTCTGAGAGATTTCGCAGAACGATCGCATCTTCAAGATCCACGGGCGAGCTGGCAAATAAATGTCCGCCCAGAAACGTCTTCACCTTACCATAAAGAACATCATAGCCGCCAACCAAGCGAAGCTCCTTCAGAAGCTGGCGGGCGAAGAAAGCAACAACGGAGCGGAAGTCCGCCGGTCCGGCACCATCGAGGTGAATCGTGTGATGCACTTCGGAATCAAGCATGGTCTTGAAAACAATCTCGCGTGTTTCTTCAGGCGTGAACGGCTTCAGTGGAATCGTCTTGTTGCCGAACTTAGCAGGATCAAGTGAATCCAATTCTTTAAAGTCACGCTGAAAACGTCGGCTCAGCTTGGGAATCGAGATGTCGAGCGCGTCGAGATTCTTTTCAGGGTTCTCGGCGTCAACCTCCACAATGATCGAATCCTTCCGTTTGGTTCCGCCGCCCATTGGCACATGCTCGAAGGTCACGCCTTCACTTTGAATGGACTCGACGAACTCCATGAAAGCCGGAGTCCCCATCACCGACACCGTTTCCGGCATGTCAGTTCCGAAATACATGCGCCGAAGGCCACGGCCAAGGGTTTGCTCGGGCAAGATGTTTGATTTCGCAGCATAGGCCCGCAGACCGACGATGGTGGTCACGTTGCGAACGTCCCACCCTTCTTTCAACATGAGAACGGACACGATGGCCTTGAACGGCGATTTCCATGAGTCGATTTCGTTGGACTGCTTGCGGAGGATTTCGAGCTCCTCCTTGTTCTTGCCTGTCGCCGCTTCCGAAATATCACCGTTGTTCTTCGTGTGAATCACCAGCACGGCGTCTTGCAGTTCCTGGCAGGTCTTTTGCAGGTATTCCCCCACTTCGTCGCAATTCTTGGTGTCATCGACCATGACAAAGAGAACTGCCTTTTTTCCCGTCGCTGCATGTTCAGCGTAGCTTTTCTTCCACTCCTCAACACCAAGATTCAAATAGTCCTGATACTTTTCGCTGAAGATGGCGCTCTTGTGCTCCTGCAGCTTGGCGCGGCTTGCGGCGTCCGGCAGGACGGGATGCTTCACCACGTTTTGATGAATAGCCTCGACAAGCGGATAGTCCGAAACCGTCTGCACGAAGATTGCACTGTTATCGTGCCGGGGCGTGGCGGTCACATCGACTTGCAAGGAAAGGCGGCTTTCTTTCTGGAGCATCCGGTGATGGATGTCCTGAATCGACTTGAACCACGCCATGCGGCTGTCGTGAATGTGGTGCGCTTCGTCATTGAACACGGCCAGTTCGTCCACTTCGCGCACAATCTCTCCCAGGTCGGTCTTGCTGTCGGTCGTCTTGCCGGCAGGCTGCGAACCAAAGGCGTCACCCAGAAAATATTCCCGAAGATCATCGTCATCGAGCGACGGCTCCGGAACCTCGCCCAGAAAAACACGATGAATATTCGTCAAAAATAGATTGCCGGTTTCACGGACGATGCGCACGTCATCCTGGATATGCAACGTGAGTTGGAAATCATCACGCCAGTTCTGTCCGGCGTGTCCGTTCTCAGGCAGCACGGGATCATTGAAGAAAATTTTCAGGCCGTCGAAGTCTGCGCGCAGGCGGTCGAGAACGATGATGTTGGGCGCGATGACGAGAAAATTTCGCGAGAGCGTTGAATCAGCTTCATAGAGCTTATGGAAGAAGCTCCAGGCAATGAGCAGCGACAGCACTTTTGTTTTGCCCGCGCCAGTGGCCATCTTAGTGACATAGCGAGGCCAGTCTTCCGGAAACATCCCGTGCGAGACAGCGCCAGAGTCGTCGAACCGCAGGAGGTCAAACTTATCCCTCGCCGTCTTCACGTCATGCAACCAGATTACGGTCTCGACCGCGTCGCGTCGCGCAAAGTAGTAGCGGAACGAGGAAAGGGATCCGTCAGCGTTCTCGATCTGATGATCCGTTTCAAACCACCACTCGAGCAAGGCACGCGAGGTTGCGGATGCTCCGGCATAACTTTTCTTCCGCCATTCATGCACTTCCTTGCGGATATTTGCGACCAGCGGGGGGAGAAGCTTCTCGTAGGCACTGGCTCTCAGCGCCTCGTCTGCAGGAAACCACCGATGTTCCGGTAGAAGCGGCGCGTAAGGCGAAACCGGGAATTCAGGGTGGAGTGACATGGTGGCGGGTTGATGCTGCCGTCAGGCGTCGATACCGTCAAGCCATTGGGCGATTTGTTTTGCGGCACAATCGGGAAAAGAGATTCAAGCCGTGGGACTCAAAAGCAACCAAACCACCTTGATACCTTGTGTGTCATCTGTGACACGCCAACTCATGAAACCTGTGAATTGCGTTACACTCGTAACACGTGTTTCTCTACATCTCTGCCGCGCCAGCCGCGTGCGATCCACAGCGTCAGAATACCGGTGATGAGAATGGCGATGAGTGGCACGAAGCCGACCACGGGGCTGACGATGGCTTTGCAATGGTTCTCGATCATCCAAGGGGCGAAGGCTCCGTCGCGCAGGGGCTTGGTGGTGTCGGTGAGCTGATTAAAATATTTCATGCCTGCGACCCAGCCGGCGTGCAATCCGATTCCCGCCCACAAGCTGCCGGTGGCGAGTCGAGCGCGCGCCAGCACCCAGCCGACTCCGACGAGAAGCAGGAATTCGCCGACGAAATCATTCCAGCGACCGAAGCCGCTGAAGAGACGCGTGACGTGGAGGAAGCCACTCGACCAGTTGACGTCTGCGACATCGCTCACGCTTTGATCTGGCGGCTTGAGAAAATGAACGATGGCAAAGAGCATCGTGGTCCAGAATACGCCGCTGCGTTCGCTGAGTGTGCGCCGCAGAATGCCCAGCACTGCGCCGCGGAAAAGAAATTCCTCCAAGCAGGCGACGACCAGACCCGAAATGAGCGGAGCGACCAGTGCGAACCATGCGGGATTGCGATTCATCTTGCAGGCACCGAGCCAGAGACAAACAGCACCCATAACCAGCAGCAGGGCCGCAGCCAACGCAAAGCTGATGAGCAGTTGTTTCCATCCCGTTGAAAACGGAACGGTTCCGGTGATCTCATGTCGCTTCAGATGAAGCAGCTTCGCCAGAGGCCACAGGCCGACCAGTGCGACCACCAGCACGGCGCGGTCGAAGTAGCCGCGGAAATCCGTTTTGCTGAGCGGCACCATGAACCACGACAGGGATTTGATTTGATCCCATCCATGTCCCTGTGAGGTGTGGAGCAGCCATTTTCCTACCGCATAAAATAATGGCGCCAGCGCGGCTGCCGAGACCAGCACTGCCACGAGATAGGCGGCGATGATGAACAGGTCGCGATAACGGTGGGGAGGTTTCAAGTTTCGAGCTTCAAGGCTCAAGGCTGGAACTTCAAGAAGTGGATGATGCTTTTTTTCAAGTCTTGAAACCTGTCCCCTGCGCTGCATGGTTAGGTTGTGAAAGTAAATCTCTCCTCCCAGACATATGAATGGCGCGAACGAATTGAGGAGGGGCGCGTCCGTATTATGCGCGCGGCTTGGGACACGCGTTGCTGGAATTTTGTCCAGACTTACAAGGATGAGCCGGATTGGACGCCGATTGTTTCTCCCACGCTGGAGGACTATGAATCATTGCGCGACTTCCTCTGGCGCAAATATCAGCGCAAGCGCCTGGCCTATCGTTTCATCGTGCAGATTGACAAACAGATCGCGGAGATAAAGGCCGCGAATGTCTGAATCAAGGTTTCTGCCCCGGCCCGGACTCGCCTGTGACGCCGCCGCCGAACGGCGCGCCGAGTCGCGGGCTGACGACCGCATCCGGGAAAAAATACTGGGCGACACGGGCAGGGGATTGCTTCCGTCGCATCCAGACTGCCAAGCAGAAAATTACGCCAGCGACCAAGAGAATCGCGCCGAGGATGACAGCCAGCCGGGTATCAGACATAGAAAAGTGATGCAGGCGGGCCAGTCGCGCAGCCTCGATGATTTGCAGTTTTTCCAATGTCAGATTGGTTGAGCGAATCACCCTTTGTTCCGGTGACAAAAACACATCGCCGAGCAGGCGGCCAGATTCCTGCATCAGCAGCACGATCTCGTCTGCAGGATAGCGCCGCCACAATTCCGGCGACGGAGTCATGGCGGGCTGCGCACTGCCGCGCGTGTAAACGATCACCAGTCCCGGTTTGCCATCCAGCCAGCGGGCACAGAGCGCGGTGGCGCGCTCCCGAGCGGCCTCGCCTTCGAGAAATGAATAGCCGGCCACATAGACTGACACTCCGGTTTTGTTCGCGGTCTCGGTCAGTGCCCGGCTCAGTTTGTCTTTGTCAGCGTTTTGAAAAAGGATGGCATCATCAAAAATATATGATGCGGGCGCGGCGCCGGGATCGTTCGCGGAATGCAGCGCCCCGCACAGCGCCAACCACAAGCCGAGCACGCTTGCAAGCAGAGAGAAGATCGAGGTCTTGCGGGGCGGCAGCATGGAAGTGAATCATGCACCATCGGGTGCGATGCGGCAAGAACGAGCGCCCATTGAAATTATTCCGATGCTCGATCCGTAATATGGGATCTGAATAATCATGAAAACCCTGACCTGCTTCCTACTCTCGCTCGCCGCATCCACCCTCGCACAATCCACCGTGCCACCGGCTGCGGACGGAAAGTGGGCGAAACAGCAACTCACTGACAACTTCTGGGCCGAGGGCGCGGCGGCGGCGGATGTGAACAAGGACGGGAAAATGGATGTAATCTATGGGCCATATTGGTTTGAAGGACCGGATTTCAAAACGCGGCATGTGATCTATCCCGACACGACGCGCACGAAGGCGAAACTCGCTGACGGAACCGAGCAGGAGATCGAGGGCTTTCACGGCGCGAAGAGCGTGACCAACGGCTACAGCGACAATTTTATATCCGCAGCCTATGACATCAACGGCGACGGCTGGACGGATTACATCGTGATGGGATTCCCCGGCAAGGAGACGCTCTGGTATGAAAATCCACAGGGCAAAGATGGACCGTGGAAGAAGCATGTCGCGCTTGATGTCACGGATAATGAGTCGCCCATGTTCGTGGACATCGACGGCGATGGCCGTCCCGATCTGCTTTGCATGAGCGGAGGACATCTCGGCTATGCGACATTTGATCCGAAGAAGCCGGATGACAAATGGGTGTGGCATCCGGTCACGCCCAAGCTCGCGTTTCAGAAGTTCACCCACGGCATCGGTTGCGGTGATATGAATGGCGACGGCAAGACTGACATCCTCGAACTAAACGGCTGGTGGGAACAGCCCAAGTCGCTTGAAGGAAATCCGGTGTGGACGTTTCATGCGCAAAAGTTCGGCAGCAAAGGCGGCGCTCAAATGTATGTCTATGACGTGAACGGCGACGGCAAAAACGACGTCATCACCAGTCTGGCCGCGCATGAGTATGGGCTCGCGTGGTATGAGCAGACAACGGACGGATGGAAGGAGCATCTCATCACCGGCTCGCCCGCCGAGGCTGGCGAAACTGGTCTCATCTTCTCGCAGATTCACGCCATTGAGATGAAAGACATGAACGGCGACGGCTTGCCGGACATCATCACCGGCAAGCGCTTCTGGGCGCATGGCAACAAAGGCGATGTCGAACCCAACGCGCCCGCAGTGCTTTGGTGGTTTGAACTCAAGCGCGAAGGCGGCAGTGCGAAGTTCATCCCGCATCTCATCGACAACGACTCCGGCACCGGCACCCAAATCTTCGTGGGCGATCTCAACGGCGACGGCAAACCGGACGTGGTGGTCGGCAACAAACGCGGGGCGTTTGTGCATATTCAGAAGTGACGGCGAAAACCAGGGTCACGGCGCCTTGCGAACAGGCTCCACTTTTTTGAGGACGAGGATGAACACGAGGCGGCCATCGCGCCATTTGGGGCCGGCGATGAAGAGGGGGCTGTTGGGCAGGAGTTCGGTGTCGGATTTCACGAGCACTTGCTGGCCTTGCCAGAACTGGATGTTGAGTTTGATGCCGCCGTTTTTCGCCGCGCCTTTGGAGTCGAGTTTGACGAACAGGTCCTTCGAGGGCACGACCCAGGATTCGTATTCGCGGAAGATGTCCTGGCTGTGCTGGCCGAGGACTTGAAAGTGTTTATAGGGAAAAGCCTTTGCGAGTCGCGCGGAGAGATTGGGGAACTCGGCGGGCGGATCGGCTTTTTCAGCAGGCTGTTTGTCCGAGGCATAAACGAGCGCGCCCCAGACCTGGCCGTCTCTGGCGGCACTGATGGGGCTGGCGGTCGGGGTGTTCTGCGCGATGAGCGGGCTTGCGCAGAGGAGCAGGATGATGACGAGCAGATGCCGGCAGATGCCCGCCGGGCGAGGCGCGACGCGTCTCGATAAACTGGCACTGTGGATGACTGCGGTCATTGAACGCTTCCTTTGCCGAGGAACAGGGGTTGATTGCGCGAGTCGAGCGCCATGACGAGAAGGATTCTTCCGCTGGCGTCATAGAGCGTGGTCGCGGCCATTTGAGGATCGGTCTCGCTGTGATCGACGTTCACGGCGGTGATGTCCTTGTTCTCAGGAATCGGGTCGAGTCCATCAAGCATGAGCACGGTCGCCTCCGCTTCGCTGCTGTGATAGCTCGTGGCATGAACAGATGGGTTCGGGGTGTAAAGGCCGAGCACCATGGTTTGCGGCTTGTCTTCGGTGAAATTACTGAGGGAAAAACCGAGCGCGACCATGACAGCGGCTCCCGCGATGGTCCATGGCATGCGCAACCAGTCGAGCCATGATGCCATCCCGCCCGGCTTTGTTTTTGCCCGATCTTCGGAATGTTGGAGTCCTGCGATGCGCTCCTGAATCTGACTGTTGAAAAAGTCCGCATTGGGCAGGGGCTTTTCCGTGGTTATGTGGGAGCGGAGAAACCCGCCGAGCTTTTGCATGTCATCGGCTTCGGCGCGCAGGATGGAATCCTCCGCCATCCCGGCTTCAAAGGCCACGCGTTCGGCGTCGTCCATCGCGCCGTCAACCCAGCGGGTGAGTTTTTCGATTTGTTCTTCAGGCGTTTTCATAGGCGTCTTTCAGGAGTTCTTGCAGTTTCTTGCGGGCGTAAAAAAGGCGTGACATGACCGTGCCGGTCTGGCTTTCCGTGGCGGCTGCGATTTCTTCATAACTTAAGCCCTCGACTTCACGCAGTAGCATCACTTCGCGGTGCTCGGGCGATAGCTGTTCAATGGCGGCCGTGATACGCACGCCGAGCTCTTTGTTCTTCAGAGCTTGGTCGGGGCGCAAGCCATCTCTCGGAACCGCCTCCGCGCCCGCAGCGACATCGCGATGGATTTCGTCGTCGAACTCTCCGTCGCTTTGGATGCGACGTTTGCGCAGCCAATCGTAGGAGCAGTTGTGAACGATGCGGTAGAGCCACGTGTAGAAGGAGGAGTCCAGCTTGAACGAGGACAGCGCGCGCCAGGCCTTGATGAAGGCTTCCTGCGCGATGTCCCAAGCGTCTTGTTCATTCTGGAGGAGATGATGGCACATGCCGTAAACCTTTCCGCGATACTTTGTGACGAGCTGATCGAAGGCCCGGGCGTCGCCGCCTTGCGCACGTCTGACCAGATCGGAATCCGCCGCCGCGCTGCCTTCCGCATGAGCGTCTGGAGTGGTGGAGGGGGGATTCATTGGAGATTGACGCGGATGGAGCGAGATTTATTCACACGGATTGGTGCTGATTCAACGTTAAACCCTCGCATTTTTGAGACAGACAGCCGCCGGGAGAGTTTTTTTAAAAATAAACTTGCCACACATGCCCTGTCATCTGTAGAAATGCCCTCCTAGTTATTCAAACCAACCATATAATATGAAAAAGTTCCTCAATATCCTCAGTATCGCCGCCGCCTTCACCCTGACCGTTCCTGTCATCGCCAAAGACGCAGCCAAGAAAGAAGCCGCTCCTGCCGCCAAGCCGACGGAAAAGAAAGAAGAAGCCAAGAAGATGGACCACCTTCCCCTTTATGGTGAAGTTGTCTCCATCACTGACAAGCTCCTGACCATCAAGGGCGGCAAAGACAAGCCCAATCGTGAGTTTGTCATTGACGCTGAAACCAAGATCACCAAGGACGACAAAGCAGCCACCGTCAAGGACGCTACTGTCGGTCACTGGGTCGGCGGTTCCTACAAAAAGGGCGAAAAGGAAAACACCCTGCTTTCCCTCAACCTGAGCGCGAAGCAGAAGGAAGAAAAGAAGGCCGAGGAAAAGAAGCCTGCGGCTGAGCCTAAAAAGAACAAATAATCTTCAGGACTGAATTAAGTCACTTCTGAGCGGCACCGTGGGCAACCCGGTGCCGCTTTTTTTAAACCAGGTGAGCAACATGCACATCTTGCTGCGCCCGAACTGGTATTCTGGTGCGTAAATTCCATTTACACTCAAAACCATCTCATGCCATGTTGACTGCCCCCATGCCCCTCGCAACCGCCGCCACTTCTCGCAAGTATCCGCCATTCGATCTCGCCCGCCTTCTGGACACGGTCTTCCAGCCGACCTTTGGTCGCCGCATTTGTGTGTTGATTGATCTACCCGATCTGGCCGAGGCCAAGGACAAGGCTTTTTTGAAAAATCCCGAGCGAAAAATTCAGCAGCGCGCCCACGAGCATTTTTATCTCGGCCTGCAAAATGGCGTCATGGACGAGCTCGCGCTCAAGGGCGGCGAGATGTTCGCCTATACGCAGACCGGCGGCAGCAATCTGGACATGCCCGATGAATGTGCGGATATGACCGGCAAGAGGCTCAGCCTGGAGAAGGACATTTATCCGAACTACGACATCATTCTGTGCATCTCCACTTTCAGCGCCACCGCGCCGCTGACGGCGTTCGCCAAAAAATACGGCTTCCGGGGCGCGACCCTGCACGGAGTGAACGAAGTCATTCTCAGCACCGGCCTCGCCGTGGATTACAATGAAGTCAGCCGCGATGCGGAAAAGCTCCGTCGCGCGATGACCAAGCCTGACTGGGTGGAAATTGATTTCACTGTGGACGGTCATCAGCCGATGACGGTGCGGCTGGAGCTCAGCGGTCAGGAAGCGCAGAAGAGCCACGGACTATGCCGCGGCACCACGCCGGATATTGCCAACCTCCCGGCGGGCGAAGTTTATTTCGTCCCGACCGGAGCCGAGGGCGCGTTCCCATTGAAATATGAAGACGGCACGCTGGGCAAACTTACCGTCACCGGCGGACGCATCATCAAGGCGGAACTCATCGAAGGAAAACAATCCACCATCGATGAACACAACCGCAAGCTCGCCGACGACCCGATGACCGGCGTGCTCGGTGAACTCGGCTTCGGCACGCAGGTGCTTCCCGTTTCCGGTGCGGACATCCAGGACGAAAAAGTTCTCGGCACCTGCCACCTCGCGACCGGTCGCGACGACCATCTTGGGGGACACATCACGCCGGAACTGTTCAAGCGCCGCTCGAACGCCACGCACGACGACATTTTGTTCGCCCCGCACAAGACGCCGAACTTCGACATCAAACAGGCGCGGATGCATCGCGACGGGGAAACCACCGTGCTTATCGAGCATTTTCATCCCTCGGAATATCTGCTCAAGGCGCTCGCGAGTTGATGAATATCTACGAGACCGAGCGGCTGCTGAACGAGTATCTTCTGTTCCATTACGGCGCGGATGACGAGGTTCTGCCGTGGACTTTCGGGCCGAAGAATGCGCTGGGATTTGCACAGCGCAGTGTGAATGCACTGCTGGATCGCGCGATCGTTCCTGCAACAGCCCGCGCCCTCGATCTCGGCTGCGCCGTGGGCCGCTCGTGTTACGAACTCGCCGTCGTGTGTGACGAGGTCATCGGGGTGGATTACTCGCAGCGCTTCGTCGATGCGGCGGAAACCTTGCGGCGTGATGGCTCGCTCCATTATTTCCGGAGTGATGAAGGAACCGCCCGCACGGCGCTTTACGCAAGCCGCCCGCAGTCAGGGAGACGGGACACACATGTCCCGTCAGATGAACGGCACAAGAGTGTGCCGTCTCCCTGTCACGAACGCATCCGGTTCGAGCAAGGCGACGCCATGAACCTGCGCGAAGACTTGGGCGCATTCGATGTAGTTCACGCAGCGAATCTGCTCTGCCGTCTCAGTGAACCGCAGAAGCTGATAGATCGCCTGCCATCGCTGGTGAAACCCGGCGGACAGTTGTTGCTCACGACTCCCTGCACGTGGCTCGAAGAATACACGCCATCGGCGAACTGGCCCCAAGGCTCCACGTTCGACTGGCTCCAGCGTGAACTCGGCGCACACTTCACACTCGAACTTCAGAAGGACATCCCATTCCTCATCCGCGAACACGCGCGTAAGTTTCAGTGGAGCGTGACGCTGGGGACACGGTGGGTGCGCAAGTAAAGAAAAGTGGAATCTAACCGCTTACAGAAGTGAATGCTTTGGTTTTAAGCCAGTGGATTCCACACCTTCCGAAAGCCCAGTCCCTCGAAGTCTTTAACATTCGCTGTCGCGAATTCGGTCACGCCTTGCGCAGTCATAGTGAGGGCGGAGCGGGTGTCGTAGATTTTTCGGAAGGCGAAGTCCTTGGAGCGAGCCCTTTTCCAGAGGGTGTCGTGCAGCGCGCGGCTTTCCGCAGGAAAGCCGATTAGCCGCCAGCGTGGATGCGTGCGGTAAGCCTGGATGACCTCGACGGCTTCGTCGGCGGGGAGTGGGTGCTTGAGGACGGCGGGATTGCGGAGGAGTCCGTAAAATTCGGCGAGAATGAATTCGGAGATGGCTACGTCTTGAGCTTTTGCGGTGGATTCCAGCCAGACCTTGGCCGCTTCGTTCCGTGGCGAATCCTCGTTAAAACCGTGGAGCAGGATGTTAGTGTCGATGGAGAGCATGGCGGCTACTTCTTGGCGCGGCTGGTGAGGCGAATTTCTGTGTTGGTCAATTGGACCTCCGCTTTGATTTCCGCATCACTGAGTCCTTTCCAACCGAGTTTGCGCGGTGTGGGGGGGTGCCATTCGCGTTTTGCATCCGGCTCGGGGCTATAGACGCTGAGGATGTATTCGATGCCGCGCCGGGCGAGTTCGGCGAAGGAGATTTCACGGGCTTCGCACAGCTTCTTGGCGCGGGCGAAGGTATCATCGGGAAGTTGAATCTGGGTTCGCGTCATGCCAACATTATCATGGCATGGGCGGTTGCCGTCAAGATGTAGGCGGCCAATCACAATGTCACTTCCTTGAAAATAAAGGTGTGCGCATGATGGAATTTGCCCGCCCAAGTTTCTTATGACGTTGCGAACGAGCCAATTGGGCGGGTGGTCTCATATTACACTCGTGTTCCTTTGCTTTTTGAGAGGAAGTCATACTGGCCGCTTTCACGACACAAGTGCAAGCTCGAAAATTTTCACTTTCCGCAGCGCGCGATATCATGTTAGCATGACATTAAGATGAAATGGTTGTGGGCCGTTGCGGCGATGATTAGTCCGCTGGTTTTCAGCGGGGAGTCAAAGTATCCGGTTATTGTGACCGAGCAGTCGGCTTCTACTCAGCCGAGCAGCATGGAATTGCTGGACGACACACGGCTGCTAAAAATCGGTGATCGAATTTCACTGAGCATCGTCCAAGACGAAGGCATGAAGTATAACTTGCTGGTTCAGGATGATGGGACGGTAAATTGCCCCCAGCTTGGTCCAATCAAGGCCGCAGGTATCACCATGAAGAAGCTGGCTTACGCTGTAAAGCGTTGAGCTGGAGAAGCAGTATTTCGCATGCGCAACGGTTTTGGTGAGTGCGCTTGAAGCACCTGGCTTTTGCGGATGTTCCTACTGAACGAGCTGACGCGCGCAGCCTCAGTGTTTCAAACTGAACCAAGCGGCGATGGCGGCTTCTGCATTCGAGAGTTGATCGTTACTCAGGGTCCCGAGCTTTCTCAGGAACACTTTCGACGGCACTGGCCGAATTCCTTGAGCATCGAAGGCACCAGCTTCCAGCCATTTCACGGGAATGACTGCCTCGAAACGAGTGCCCCATACGGCGGTCGTGTGCGGCATTACGGAGTAGAGGGCCCGCTCGTTCTCGGTGAACGCTGTGCTGACCACGAGCGCAGGACGGACCTTGGCCGCGAGGCCCAAGTCCACGAGCCAGACTTCACCGCGTCTGGCCTGTGGCATGAGCCTCCTCCGCGCGATCGTAGGCCATGAAAGCGATATCTGCCTCGGCGATCAAATCTTCCTCACTCGTCGTGCCATGGCGGTCGTCGTAAAACAGGTGCGCGCCCCGCTGCTGGTAAATCTTGTGCAAGGTGCGCTCAAGATTGTGCAGTTCCTCGGTGGAAAGCACCGACACTGCGGTTTCAATTTCAGCGAGCGTGGTCATGATTCCAAATTTTACCACCCGCAGACTACTTGTGAAGCGCAAATTTCGATTCACGCATCCAACCCAAAAGCTGTGTGCACGACGCGGGCGGCGTTTTCGATCTCGCTTTCGTTGACCGTAACGGCGGTCTTGATCTCGCTGGTGGAGATCATCTGGATGTTGATGCCGGCTTGGGAGAGGGCGCTGAACATTTTGGCGGCGACGCCGCTGTGGCTTCTCATGCCGATGCCGACGATGCTGAGCTTGGCGACGCCGCCTTGGGTGCGCAGTTTAACTTTGTCGCCCAGTTCGGTGATGATCTTCTTTAATTCGCTCTCGGCTTTGGGCAGGTCGGCGGTGCTGCAGGTGAAGCTGATGTCGGTCTCGCCGTCCCAGCTAACGTTTTGCACGATCATGTCGATGACGATGTTCGCGCGGTTGATGGCACCGAAGATTTTTGCAGCCACGCCGGGGCGGTCGGGCACGTCATCGATGGTGACTTTGGCCTGGTTGCGTTCGATGCTGACGCCGCGGACGACGACAGACTCCATGCCGGGTTCTTCCTCTTTCACGAGCGTTCCTGGGTTGTTGTTCATGCTGTTGCGGACTTCAAATCGGACGCCGAATTTTTTGGCAAATTCGACGCTGCGGCTTTGCATCACCTTGCTGCCGCTGCTGGCCATTTCCAGCATTTCGTCGTAGCTGATGACATCTATTTTTTGGGCGGTCTTCACCACGCGGGGATCGCAGGTATAGACGCCGTCCACATCGGTGAAGATCTGGCAGAGGTCGGCTTTCAAGGCTCCGGCCATGGCAATGGCGGTGAGGTCGGAGCCGCCGCGTCCGAGCGTGGTGATCTGGCCGTCGCGTGTCTGTCCTTGGAAACCGGCGAGGATGACGATGTTTCCTTCATCGAGCATTTCGTGGACTTCGGTGGGCGTGATGTTGGCGATGCGGGCCTTGGTGTGAACGCCGTCGGTCTGGATGCCGGCTTGCGCGCCGGTAAGGGAAACCGCTTTGCCGCCGAGGGAATTGATGGCCATCGCGGTGAGGGCGATGGTTTGCTGCTCGCCAGTGGAGAGGAGGACGTCCAGCTCGCGCTCGGTGGGGGTTTCCGAAACTTCGCGCGCGAGCTTGAGGAGGCCGTCGGTGACGCCGGACATGGCGGAGACGACGGCGACGACCTGATGGCCCTCACGCTGGGTCTCGATGACCCGGCGGGCGACATTGCGGATGCGCTCGGGGTTGCCCACCGAGGTGCCGCCATATTTCTGAACGATTAAAGCCATGCGTGAAGTGCGAGCGGAAAAGAGCGCGGAGGATGGCACGCTTTACCGAGGGTGCAAGCGGCAGGTGCAGGTGAGGGCATTTAAGTAATCCTTATATCTTAATCAAATTAAATTAATGCATCGAGATAAATGTAGCTTTAATAACTATTTGTTATAAATTCCGTAATGCCATTTTTCCTTAGAAATGGTCCTTATCATGCAACCAACATCACCAAATCAATCAAAGAACTGGGCCCTGTGCAGAATGGTCTGGCTGCTCTTGGTTGCAGTCCTGGCGAAAAATGCAGCAGCCCAGAACCCGTCGCGTCAGGAGCAATCGCGCACATTCGCGAGCGTTGCCAGTCTGGGAAGTATGTCGGGTTCATCACGTGAATTTCTCAGCTACAACGGTCGCTATGCGCAAGCACCCGCTTCGGTCCCGATGCCGGTGCATTGTGTGGTGGATGCGGCCAATGGCTTGCAAGGCAAGCCCTACGTCTGGGGTGGTGGGCATAAATATTTGAATGACCGGGGGTATGACTGTTCGGGCTCGGTATCCTATGTATTGCATGGAGCCGGATTGCTGAAGGGGCCGCTTCAGTCGCGCGAATTTCTTAAATTCGGCGAGCCGGGGCCGGGGAAATACATCACGATCTTCATGAAAAACGGTCACGTTTTCATGAGTGTTCTTGGCCTGCGATTTGATACGAGCGACTTTGGAAGCGGGCGCGGTGATGGCCCGCGCTGGCGCCCGACGGCGCGTAGTTTCAGAGGTTACTCGATGCGGCATCCGCCGGGGCTTTGAAGCGGGGTTCTGTGCCTGTCTTCCAGAATTACTGACCGCCCTTTTTCGCCAGTTCCTGGCTCGCGGGCGAGAGTTTGATCAAAGGCAAAGTGAATGTCTGGCCGTCGTTGCGCTGGATGACAACGTTTTCCCCTTCCATGCGGACAAATTTTGCCTGGATGCTTCTTCCGTCAACACTCGTCCATGTCTGCAAGGCCGCACCACCGGGAGCAGGCGAAGGCGCTGCGGAAACTGATGATGTCGCGGGCGTGGCGGGAGTGCTTTTGCCACCATCAAAGGATGCGCCCTCGGCGATCCAGGCTTTCACGATGTCGATGCTCGCCTTGGGTGGCTGTGCTTGCTTGGGCGGCGGCATGTGATCGTCTTCATCGGTAGGTAGGATGAATGACTTGAAGAAACTGCTGCCCTCGGGATTGCCGGGCTTGATGATGCCGGTGGCGCTGATTTTCTGCGCGAGACGTTGCGTGTTGTCGAGCACGAGCTTGCCCTTTTCTTTCTTCTCAGCCTCGGAATGGCACTTGTAACAGAACTGTTTAAATATCGGCGCCACCTGGGTTTTGAAATCCGTGGCGAATGATGAGGCGGCAACCAGGCAGGCTGAGGCGATTAGGGTCGGTCGATGGAACATGGCAGTTAAGAACATAAAGTTTAAGGCGATATTTCAAAAATTCACAACGAAATTTGGACGGTGGTCAAACTGCCGTTGCGATCATGAAACCACGGTCAGCGGCGGTGTCGCTATAAGTGCCCGGAAGGAAGCCGGCTTCTTCCAACAGTTCAGCGTATTCGGCGGTTGAATAGCATTTGCCCTGGGTGGAATGCATCAGCAGCGCGGAATACTCCGCCACGGGCAGCGGCCCCGTTTTGTCGGCATTGATGAAGGCGTCATGAATGATGAGCAAGCCGCCGACGGGCATGGATTTGCGGGATATTCCGAGCAGATCACGCACTTCCTTCACGCCCCAGTCGTGCAGGACGTTGGAAAAAAGATGAACATCGCAGTCCATGGGCAGCGGGTCTTTGAACATGTCGCCGGTCGCCACTTCCACCCAGCCCGTGAACTCGCGTTCCTTGATGCATCTGGCCGTGATGCGATCCACCGGCCTCTGTTCGAAAACGCAGGCCCGCAGGTGCGGATGGTGCGCCACCAGCGAGCAGGCGTAAATCCCGGAACCGCCGCCGATGTCGAGCACTTTCCGATGCGCGGACAAATCCAGCAGCCGGGCCATGACTCCGCCGAGGTAGGTGCCCCGGCAGTCCATTGCCGCAGTGAATGAGCGAGAGAAGGATTCCGTTTCCATGGCCTGGTGCCAATCGAGCTGCTGCCCGCCTCCGCCCCAGCCGGCGGGTTTGTCCGCCTGGAGCACCTTGAGAAAATCTTGAACGACGGGCCGGTCTTTGAGTGATGCGTAGTATGGCGTGAGATTCCACGGCGAACCGGAGGTGAGGTGTTCGCTCGCAAGGCCGGTGTTGTGAAATTTTCCCTCACGAAGTTCGATCAAGCCCATCGCGGTGAACAACGTGAGCATGACATCCGCCGGGCGTTCCGCGAAGTTGAAGCGGGCGCAGCACTCCGCTTTGGTGGCAGGATCAGCTTCCAGCCGGTTAAAGAAATCCAGATGAACCGCGCCCGCAGTCAGCAAATCGGCGGCATAGAGTCCGTCGCGATAACGGTAGATGCGCAGTGGATCGGTCTGGGGAGCGGAGGTGAGGGGAAGCATCCGGCTTCCTAACATCTCCCGACGTAACTTGGAAGCTGGAAAGACCGGGATGATTTGTCTTGAAGCGCTTTCCATTGCCGCCATGCTGCACCCGATGAGGATTACGAGTCTGTTCATGGTGCTGGCCTGCCAGATGGCGCACACCGTTTTGGCCGCTGAGCCTGCCGCGCCCGGTGGCAAACCGGAACTTTTTCTCATGCTGCCCGAACCTCGGGCGATGGGGTCTGACACTTCAAAAAATCACGCCGGCTCCAAGACCACCGTTTTCACACCTGCACGAGAAAACGACAACGGACACGGAATCCGCCCCTATACCGCGGCGGAATTTGCCAAGCTGGGCATCAGCTGGGAGACTTTTTTGGAGCGGGCGCAGGCGACAGCGGACAAGCGCCTGGCAGCGATGCAGCCGGAATGGAAAAAAGATGAAGCCGGGCAGGTGCTTTATGCCGTTTTTCACAGTGACGATCCCGGCATGGCCGCCATTCTTCTGGCCCCATCCCTGGCGCATATTTTCAAAAAAGTCTTTCCTGACGGAGTCTGGCTGGCCGCCCCGAACCGAAATACGCTCTATGTTTTCCCTGCGAAACCCGAGTTGGTGGAGTCCTTTGCCGAGAACTTGAAAGCCATGTTTGATGAAAATCCCTTTGCGGCCAGCGATGAGATTTTCGCCCTGAAAGATGGAGGTGACCCGCTCCGGGTTGTCGCCAGCTTCAAGGGGCATTGAACCCCTGAATCGCGCCGGATCGCCCCGCCTTACTCCCGGTTTTCGGTTCTTTTTGAGTCGCATCGCTGAAATTTTTCCCGAAAAGTCACAAAACTTTTCGCAAAATGCGACAGGTGTGCTATATTTACATCCTATGGCTACCGTAAGAAAAACGCGCTTTTCACGTCGGGTTCCTGATCACGTCACAGATGAGTTGGTAAATGTGCTCACCAGTGGCAAGGCATACGAGTTCAACACATTGTTTGGGCTTGTGTATGACAACTTGAAGCTTAAAAACGCCGTGAGCGGCGGCGAAGAAATGCTTCGCCTTCGTTCCTACGAAAAGCTTCAGAACCTGGTCGGTCGCGGCCTTGCCCAGAAGAACGCCAAGATTTATAAGGGACTCAAGGGCATTGAGCAAGCATCCAGCGCCAATGTGCTGGCACGCGCAGATGCTGCTGCTGCCGCCGCTGCTGCCGCGCGTTGAGCAGGACAGAATTAGTCTCAATCATTTTAACCCGGGTCGCCCTCATGCAGGGCGGCCTATTTTTTTGCCATCAGAACTTTTCGCGCCCTTTTGCATAATCCTTGGCGCTTCGCTGTTTCAAGTGGGTTGATTCGGCTCATTCTGGAATCAGAGTGTTCCGCTTCGGTCAAGGAAGAATCCGGCATAACTCGCTTCGCTCGGCCTTCGGCACTTATTCCGGT
>JAYVOH010000325.1:0-7685 GCA_043758025.1 Verrucomicrobiota bacterium | reverse complement strand
GCCACTCCAGAAATTGCCGGACTGTTGGTCGAAGCTGGAGCGCCAAGGATTGCGCAGCCCGACTGCCAGCATAAAACGGACAGTTTTCTGGTGTATGTGCGGCCTCATAATCGCCGAATCCCTTGATGTGGAAGGGGCACTCCCGCGCAAAGAATATTCACCCAAGAGAATAATCGCAGCAATGAGTGACAGAAGCAATAATGAACGGCGCATAAGTCGATATTATACTGCTACTAGTCAAAATGGAAGATAATTCTCTCATAAATATTACTCAGATAAAAGAATGCCATCAGATATTGGAGCTGGAGAGCCATGTGCGCAATTCGAAGCACAACTCCCTTCAAAACCGTTCTATGGCACTCGATTGATCGAGCAGCGTCAAATCGGGTCGAAGTATTTCTCACGAACCTTAACGATCGCATCAAGCATCATCTCTGACTGGGCGCGCATCTTGGCGTCCAGGCTGGATGCGGCTCTGTTGTAACGACGATAGAGCACGGCCAGTCGCTTTCTGATCTCGTATTTGGGCATTTTAACATTGATGCCGCAGATTGACTCGGGACTTGGTGATCTACCGGGCAAATCACGCTTCGCGACATCCTTTTCAGGGAGGCCATTTTTTCCATCGATGCTTTCTTCCGTGAGCGCGGTGGACGCGTTGCGGATAAACTGAGCCACGGGTAATGTCGTGTTCTTTGACCCGAAGGCTTTACTGAATGATTGGAAGACTTTTTTAAACATGGCTGGAGGTGGGTTTGTGAAATGAGCGACCGCTATTCGATTCGCAACTGGCGGAGCGCGGAGCCCCGTTTGATCAATTCTTCGTCACTGAGGATGCCTGCGCCTTTGTAGGTGACGGCGATCTCCTCGGAGCGTCCACTTGATTTGTCGTGGACGCGAGCGCTCACTCGCTGGTTCTCGTCATAGCTGTAAGTAACGGCGACCTCGCATCCGGCGGGGCGGTTGGGTGGAACCTCCAGCGTGATGCGGCCTATCAAATCCACGTAGCGCGGATCGCTGTCCTCGCCCTGGGTGATGTCCACCTCGATGCGGCGCTCGTTGGGTTCGGAGGTCGTATAGACCTGGGTCATGGAGCAGGGGATCGGAGTGTTCTTGGCGATGACGATGGAGTTTTGCACACCTTCCTCGCCGGTTCTGGCGTTCACGATGTAAGCCAGCGTGCCGTAACTTTGGTTGCAGACTTCCTGGACGCGGGCGGATTTTTTCGCAAACAACGCGGCACCCAGGGCGACGGCCTCGTCCACGTTGCCGCACGATTTGGGCGGCTTGCCGAAGAATTTTTCCAATACCGATTTCACTTTGGGAATGCGTGTGCTGCCGCCAACCAAGACCACGTGTTCGATGTCCTTGTGCTGAAGATTAACGCCATCGAGAGCCTGCTCCACGAGCATGATGGCGCGCGTAAGCAGACGGGAGATGGTTTTTTCAAAGTGCTCGCGCGAGAGATCAATGCGGGCGATGCCGTCGGTGTCGTTCCCGATGGTGTCGTTCACGCGCTGGAGCTTGGAGAGCATTTTTTTCGCGTCCTCGGCGGCCTGGAGCACACGGCGGCGCTGCCGTTCATCGTTGAAGAGCCCGGCCTTGACCTGCTGGCGATATTGATCCGCGTAAATTTCGACCAGCATGTCGTCAATGTTTCCACCGCCGAGATGTCGCGCGCCCTCGCTGGTGAGGATGCGGATGTTGTCGCCCTCCACTTCCAAGATGGTGACATCCAGTGTGCCGCCGCCCATGTCGAAGACGAGCACACGCCCGGTCACGCCATGCGAGTGTGCGTAGTAGATGGCGGCTGCGGTGGGTTCGTTGACCAGGCGCCGCACTTTCATTCCCGCGAGTTCTGCGGCGGCGATGGTGCTTTTGCGCGCCAGTTCATTGAAATTGGCGGGCACGGTGATGACCACATCGTCAATGTCGCCGATGATGCGCGAGCATTCGCGTTTGAGCTTGCTGAGGATGAGCGCGGAGATTTCCGATGGCGTCCATTTTCTGCCGTCGATCTCGACAAAGTGCTCCGGGTCATCCATGTGACGTTTGATTTGATAAACCGTGCGCTCGGGGTCGCCGCCGTCCCGCGCGGCACTGCCCACGAGCTTGACGTCTTCATGGGAATCAAAATAGACGACGGACGGCGTAAGCCTCTCGCCATCGCCATTCGGGACGATCTCCGGATTGCCATCGGACTTCAGCCAGGCCAGCCCGGTCAGGGTGGTGCCGAGGTCTATTCCTACATATTCAGCCATGATAAGTTTGTTTAATGTTGAGGTGGTGGCGGATGTGCTTATACGCTGGAGGTTTTGACTTCAACCTTCCGCAAGATTATCTCGCGGCCGTCTTCAGCGCCATAAATAAATCCGGGGCGATAGCTTTCAATGATTTTTGGACGCCCCGGTCCGGAGATGCTTTCGACGATGGTGATTCGCAGTCGCAAATCCACATCCACTTCCGCACCGGGTGCTACGGTGAATTCGCTGATGCCGTGCTGCGCAAGGATATCCTCCAGTGAAGCGCGCAGCGTGCAGAGCTGCTGTTCCAGTGCGGTGTTCGTGCTCGAACCCGAGAAACGCTGGATGAGAATGTCCACGAGATCGATGCGCTTGATGAGATCGCCCGCGAAAATGATAACGGTCTTTTCATCTATGCTCGCGGAAAGGCTGGTTCGCAAAGTCTCGTGCTTCTCCTCCAGCTCTTGGATGCGCTCCTTCAATCGCAGCGCCAGGGTCGATTCTTCCCGCTTCATTTTCTCCGTCAATTGCTGCCGCGCCTCCTCAAGCTCCTTTGCGCTGCTTTCCATCACTTTGCTGCGCGCCTGCTCTTCGTGCTCGCGCTCACGACGAACCACATCCAGTCGCTGCTGCTCGCGCGCGATTTCCTCGTCGAGGCTGTTGAGTTTCACCTGGGTCGTTAGTTCCTGTTCCGCCACTTCCTGTAGATGGCGGCTGACCTCCTGTTCGCGGGTTTCCATGTGCGAGAGCGCCTCGCTCAGGGAAACAAGCTTGTCGCCGCTGTGTGTGAATTGCGAATAGGCCAGTTCATTCTCGGCAAGTTTCTTTTCCAATTCTTCATGTGCGTTCTCGATTTTTTGCAGTCGCTCGCGGCCGGCTTGAAGGCTGGCGGAGAGGCCGTCTTCCTCGCGGCGCAGATCATCCACCTTCCGGGTCAATTCCTCAAGCCGGGTGCTCATCGCGCCTTCGCGCGTCTGGAGGTCGGCTTGAAGTTCGGCTAGTTTCAGTTCTGCTGCATCGGTCGCTGTTGCTGCCGTCTCATGCCGAGACTGATGATCAGTAATCTGTTCGGTCAGACTTTGTCGCAGCGACTCTTGATGTGCCTGCTGTTTGTGCAGCGATTCGAGTTGGCTTCGCGTTTCCTCCAGCAATTTTTGCGTTGCAGCATTTTCCGCCGCGAGTTGCGCAGCCCGGCTTTCCTCTTCCTCACGCCGGGAGACGGCCTCTTGCAACGATGATCTGGCAGCGGCATCGTCGGCGTGGATTTGCGAGAGCGTTTCAAGGGCTGCGCGGGCTTCTGCAAGTGCCAGATTGGTTTGCTGCAACTCCTCCCGGGATGGGGTCAAAGTTTGCTCCAAGCTCTTTGCGAGTTCAGTCTGGGCGGCGATGCTCTCCTTAAGAGAAACTTCATCGCGCGTCAGTTGCGTGACGGAATCTTGCAGGGTGTCATGCTTGGCGCTCAGGCTTTCCAGGACCGTGGTTTTAGCCTCAAAGGCGGATTGAAGCTCCGACTGACGCAGTTCCAGATCGCCAAGCCTTTGTTTTGCGTCTTGCTCGCCACCTTGAAGCTTCTCGATGCTTTCCTCAAGCGCTGTGCGTTGACTCGAAAGAGTCTCCATCAGGTCGGCAATGTCTTTTTCCTTCGCCACATAACGCGCCTCAAGAGCTTTGAACTCCTGTTGCTTGCGTTTGAGTTTTGCTTGCAGCTTCGCCAGGTCCGCCGCGACCGCATCTTTTACTTTTTCGTGTTCCAAGTTGCCACTGGGCGCGGGTGTTGCAGACTGCACCACCCGGTCTGTTGATTTCAACTTCGAAGTCACTGGCCCGGCCGATTCCGCTTCGCTATTGCTGTTTCCCGCGCGGGTCTCGGCGGCTTGGCTTTCACTTTCGGGTCCGGGCACTTTTGCATCCCGCAGCCGCGCATCAAGCTGGCCAAAGCGGATGCGGTCGCCCATCTTGAGGATGCCGCGTTCGATCCGCTCGCCGTTGATGAAAGTTCCATTGGCGGACTTCAAATCACTAACTTCATAGGAACCGTCGTCCTGCCGCACCAGTTCCGCGTGGAAGCTGGAGATGTAGCTGTTGTCGATGACAATCTCATTGCGCTCGTTTCTGCCCAATGACAGACGATCTTCGACAAGATCGAAGATGAATTCATTGCCATCGTTGAGATTGAAGGCCAGATAGGGCATGATTAAATCGTGCGGGCCTGAATGATAAGGGTTCCGGCTTTTTTAAGCAATCTGAAAGCAGCCAATCACTACTTCACCGTTTCGTATGAACCTGTTTAAAATGACAAGTCCACCTCACCGGCAGAACCACACCGCTGCCGTCTTGTCTGTCATCTGCTTCTGGCTGGCGACACTGACCGCCGTCAATGCCGAGATGGGGCCTGCTGAGCTGGATCGAATCGGCCACCGCATCTGGAAAAACGAATGCGACGGCAAGGTGGAGGAACTCACCAGTTGGAATGCGGGGGAGAATTTCGCATCTCTCGGCATCGGGCATTTTATCTGGTATCCCAAGGGCGTGGAGGGACCGTTTGAAGAAAGCTTTTCCCGCCTGATTAATTTTTTCCGGCAGAATGGCGTGAAGCTGCCCCAGTGGTTGCTTGCAGAAAAGCATTGCCCGTGGGCAGACAAGCGCGCCTTTGATCGCGATCACGCTGGTGAAAGACAGAAGGAATTGCGGGCACTTCTGGCCCACACGGTCAAGGAACAGACGCAGTTCATCATCCAGCGCCTCGCGGAGGCGACACCGAAATTTCAGAAGGCCGCGCAAGGATCGGGCGCGCAGGTTGTCCGGAACATGGAGCTGCTGAAACAGAGCGCGGCGGGAAATTTCGCCATGATCGATTACATCAATTTCAAAGGCGACGGCCTCAATCCCAAAGAGCGTTATCATGGCGAAGGCTGGGGCTTGCTCCAGGTGCTCATGCTCATGAAGCCGGCTGACGCCAAGTCCGCGCCCGATGCCTTTGCCGATGCCGCGAAACGGATTCTGACGCGCCGGGTGCAGAACAGTCCGCCGGAGCGCGGGGAGAAACGCTGGCTCCCTGGATGGCACAACCGCTGCGACGCTTACGCCAGATGAACGACATCCGTTTGCCTTGATGCGCGCCCGCTGCTAACTGCTGCCGATGCAACTGATCAAGGGAAACGAAGTCGCCGAAAAAGTTATCGCGGAATGCAAACGCGAGATCGCCGAACTCGCAACGCGCGGATTGAAGCCGGGACTCGCCGTGGTGCTGGTCGGTGATGATCCCGCATCGCGCGCCTATGTGCGGAGCAAGGACAAGAAATGCCGCGAGCTGGGTTTGCATTCGGTGAAGTTGGAACTGGCTGCGGAGACCACGCAGGAGCAGTTGCTCGCGGAGATCGCGAAGCTCAATGCCGATTCCTCCATCCACGGAATCCTCGTGCAAAGCCCGCCGCCGAAGCACATAGATGAAGCGGCCATCGTGCGCGCCATTGATCCGCGCAAGGACGTGGACGGCTTTCATCCGGTGAACGTGGCCAAGCTCGCGCTGGAAGATGCGACGGGCTTCGTGCCCTGCACGCCGTTGGGCTGTCAGCGTCTGTTAATCGAGGCCGGAATCGAGACCAGCGGCGCGAATGTCGTGGTGCTGGGGCGCAGCATGATCGTGGGCAAGCCGATGGCGCTGTTGCTGATGGCCAAGGGCAGGGGAGGCGATGCCACCGTGACCGTGGCCCATTCACGCACGAAGAACCTCGCGGAAATCACCCGCCGCGCAGACATCATCATCGCAGCGATTGGCCGTCCGCATTATCTCAAAGCAGACATGGTGCGCGAAGGAGCCGTCGTGATCGATGTCGGCATCAATCGCGTGGACGATCCCGCCAGCGGGAAAGGTTACAAAATCGTGGGCGATGTGGCTTTTGACGAAGTCGCGCCCAAGTGCGCCGCCATCACCCCCGTGCCCGGCGGTGTGGGGCCGATGACCATCTCCATGCTGATGGCGAATACCATCAAGGCGTGCCGTCTGTCGCTGATTTGAAGAGGTGAGTCGGCAGCCCTCTGCCGACATCCCTGCATCCATGGATCGGCAGAGGGCATGAACCCCAGACCATGACCGCTAGCGCGAGGTAGCAGCGACGGCGGTTGGAAACACGTCGTTCCTCGAACCTCACGCCATCCAATGATGGGCCGCACACGCGATTCTTCAATGTCGATACGCGGCATTTCTCCGTTCGCGCATCGCGAACCGAAAGACCGGCAGGGCGCTGCTGCGTCGGCGCCCAAATTTTTTGCGTATGAACTGAGTCCACGCCCTGCGGAACGGGACGCGAGAATAACTCGTGCTTGCATCCACCCGGAAGCTCCGCACCGCCCCGGTGCTCCGGGTGCCCCCACAAGTTACGGTGCCGACGCAGCAGCGCCCTGCCAGGTTTTCTGAATGGCCATCATATACATTTGGGCGCTTTACGCGCCAAGCGGATCAGGTATCGTGTCGCTAGATGGAGACGGTTTACATTGAGACCACGATTCCCAGCTACCTGACGGCCAACCGCAGCCATCAGGAGCCGATGGCGTCTCATCAGCAGATCACGCATGACTGGTGGGATCATGAACGGATGCGGTTTCGTCTCTATTCGTCGATTGCTGTGCGCGCGGAGATATCCAAGGGCGACGCCACTGCTGCCGCGAGGCGGTTGAAGGCGATGGTGGGAATACCGGAACTCGATGTCACTGCGGAGGTTCAGCCGATTGCCGATTCCATCATCCAGCTTTTGCAACTGCCCCCAAATGCCGCGATGGATGTGACGCATGTTGCCTTCGCCATCGTTCATCGGATGGATTACTTGCTCACTTGGAACTGCACACATCTGGCGAACGCTTCCCTCCAGAAGTCGCTCTTTGAATATTGCACTTACCACCACCTCCACATGCCTGTAATTTGCACTCCAGAACTCCTCACCAAACCCCAGATATGAAAGACTGCATTGTCCAAGAAGTCCGTGACGCGAGAGCTGCGGTCGCAGCCGATTTTGGTTACGATCTGCACAAGTTTTTCGCGTGGGCAAAGACGCACACCGCCGCCGAACGGAAGGCCAAGCACTGGCTGCCCACCGGCCCGACCAAAACGCCGGGGACAACAGGCGGAACGTCAAAGTCTCCTGCTGCTCGGAAACGCCGTGTGCGCCACGCCCGTGTCCCGGTTTGAGTTTATGTGAAACAAAACTGTCGGCCATGACGCCCGTGAAGAAAGACACGCCTCACACTCTATTTAAGTGTTGGCTTCTTCATTGCAGGAGCACTTTTATTGTATGCGGCAATTCAGATCGCGCTGCCTGATGCCGCTGCCACCAAAGCGATTACACTCCTAGCAGCCTGTCGGACTTGATGCAAAAGAGTGACGATCTCTCGGATTTGCGCTCGTCGTGAACTTTGAGTTTAGCGTCGATTGTGGCGCTACTGGTT
>JAYVOH010000324.1:0-2639 GCA_043758025.1 Verrucomicrobiota bacterium | reverse complement strand
GCCAACGGCTCCAGATCGAGCAAACGCACAACCTTGACCGCATTGTAAGCCAATACGCCGACCAAGTAACCTATTGGGATAATGGCAGCGTAGATCAGGCGTTCATTCGGAAGGACAAAGCCGACTACTTTTCACGCTGGCCCATCACGTCGGAAGAGATTACAACGCCCGTTGAGGTATCGCGTGATGGCTCTGACTGGACGGCGCGATTCAAAACAAACTTTAAGGTCGAAAACCAAGCCAAAGGCGTCGTGATCCAAGGCGTTCAGGAAAGTATCTATTCGATGCGATTGATGGACGGCCAATTCAAGATCGTGTCAGAAAATGGAAAGGTGTTGCAGAAAGAGAAGCGGGAAACAGCCCCGCAATCCTCGTTCCAAAGCGGTTCACCTGCGTCCGACCGGATGCCGGGCGAGAGATTTCCTGAAACGCGCACAAAGCAACTTGCCGTCAACGATGTCAACGGCATGTCGCTCGACGGGGTTCGCTATGCAATCAACGAGATGTTTGCCCGGCACGGAGCCGATTTTCCGAAAGCGGAGATCAAGCGGCATTTTCAGCAGTTCTCGTGGTATCGCCCGAGACCGGGGCGGGATTTCGACCAGATCGAGGCCGAGTTCACCGAAGTGGAAAAGGCCAATGTGAAGCTGCTGGGTGAGGCTCGTGATCTGGCTGGTTCGCGCGGAGCACAGGTGGCACCGAGTTCCAGCGGTGGCGCATCTCTCAGACCGAGTTCCAAATCGAGATTCATCACAACCCGTGAACTGAAAAAACTTGTCGGGCAGCAAGTGAGGGACACTTGGTTTTACGGAGATTTCGTGGAGGCGAGCATCTCCGGCAACAAGGTGATCATGTATCCCATCTGGGGAGGAGGATTTGTTCGGGGTTACTCCACGGAGATTCGTGCAACATTCAAAAATGGAGTCCCTCCTTTTCCCGGACGCGAGCGCCTTCCGATGGACCCGATAGATTCTACGGCAGGAATCCAAGTCAATCAGTCTCAACCACTGCGGATCATGAGTGTCACAAAATCCGTTAAGCCCGGAACATCTTCTGAGGTTGTAGTAATCAGGGCGGAGCAGTAGTGGGTTAAGCAATCAGAAGCACTGCCGCAGCGCCCACCGCAGCAATGATGTAGCCGCTTCGTAGGACAGCGATTTCGTCAGAAATTCATCATGGCCAGGTAGGGTGAAGCCAGCGTCAACCGACGGTAGTCTTTAAGGCCACCAACGCTATCGCGTGAATCGCGCCCTGATTGTATGGCTCGCTGTGCGCCGTCAAGGTATTGCTCGCAAGCTGCGCTCCACCTTGACTGTGCTCGCTCGCCGGGGAGAGGTCGCTATGGATTCACGCGAGGAATTCATGTGAGAACACCTTCCAAGGTTGTCGTTCTACCGAACGAGCTTTATGAGTCCTCTTCTGGCAATGTCTCCAGAGCTTTGCGAAGTGCATCTGTCATGTTGTGATTGAAGTAATACTCTTCAACAGCACCCTCGCCACACTGCGCTACGAAGTCGCGTGCCCGTGCGGTCTCGTCGGGATAAAAGGCATCATTCCTCGCGCCTTCCAATCCCACGGCGGCACGTTGCGTGAGATGTTCCGTAATGCCCTCGTTCAAACTGCGGTTCAGTTCGGCGGTAGTGTGCGGGTCTTCGAGGCGGTGTAAACTTTCATGAATTTCAGTTGTGACGGTGTCCGGCACTTCCTGCTTCAGGACGTGGCCGGCTTCACCGAGATGCGTCGAATATCCCACGACTCCTTCCGGCAAAGACGTGCCTGCACGCTCCTCATACCTATTTGCGAAAGCCGACTCGCTCTCTTGTTCGTTGGGTAGATTGTGCAACAGCGGTTTTTTCTCCGGTGAGACAAGATCGCCGAAAGTCTGCTCGATGCGACGATCCGCAATTTCGCCAGCAATGTCATTGAGCGATTCAAGCCGACGGTTTGGCCATTGGTCTCCCTCGCTGGGCGAGGAGGTGTTGGTGGGTTCGTCGGTTTCTTTCATGCGGGGTGATGATTTTGTTGGTCGCGCTGGCGTGCGAAAAAGCGGCGAGCTTTGGCGAGATCACGCCCGCGCAAACGAGCGAGCACGCATACACTGACGAGAAAACAAAATGCGGCGTGCTGTTGCTCGTGCGGCGCGAAGCGTGTCGCGCAGAAGTTACCGGCCCACGGCCAGCCGTCGCTCCAATCGGAGCCGACGATTTTTGCGAAAGCTTGCACATGCTCCGCCGTAACGAGGGAGCGTGCGCGGCATTCGGAACTGCCGCAGCCGGGGCAAAGCACCGGCGGTTGATGTGCCTCCATGTGCTTCCGCACTTCGCGGTCTGTTGGCATGGACGCACCTCGCCAGACGACTGAGGGATTTGGAAAAGCGACACGGAACGGCGTCGCGCGCTGACGCACACGAACAATAGCTTCGCCGCGCGGCAGCCCGCCGAGCACAGCGAGTTGCGGTTCATTGAGACCGGCTGCGCCGCCGGCCACTTGGCGATCATCGAGGCTGTGCAAGCAGTGAAGAATCTTGGTGTTAGTATTCTTGATTACGGCGGGCGCGAGATCGGCGGGCGTCTGGTCCGCAATGACCAGTCCAGCTCCCATGCCTCGCAACTCAGCAAGCAGGTTGGCGAACTCTTCGA
>JAYVOH010000323.1:0-20049 GCA_043758025.1 Verrucomicrobiota bacterium | reverse complement strand
CGGGCGCTGGCGGCGGCGGTGGTGGTGGCAGGCATCGCCAAGAGGGTGACGGCGCACACACTGCGCCACAGTTATGCCACGCACTTGCTCATGAAGGGCGTGGACATCCGTTCCATTCAAGAACGGCTGGGACATTCCCATGTGTCCACTACTGAAATTTACACGCACGCGGTGAAGGCGATGCAAGGGGCGGTGCGCAGCCCGTTGGATGACCTGTGAGCGCGGCCCAGGCTTGCTGCTGGCATTGCTAGTTGTCGCACCAAGGCGGTGGCCTGTGCTTTTGTCGGCTGCGGGGCACGGGGCGGAGCCGCCGTGCAACACACAGGCTGCAAGCCTGTGCCACAGGCGCATGACGAAACGGGGCGGAACCGCCGTGCGGCACCCAGGGAGCAGACCTTTGCGAGAGTGCGTCATTGATGCCCGCTCTGGAAAAACAACTGGCCAGTGCATCGCCCGAATGCGATACATCCCGCCCCGTTTTCCCTATGCCCGAATCTGCGACCAACAATAAAAGCCCCGACTCCGAAAAAGATTTCACCGCGGGCGGCATCTTTGCGCTCGCTGAAAAACCGCCGGGCACCACGGGCAGCAAGGAACTCGACAAGCGCCTGCACGACCTGGCCTGCGACTGGGCGCCGGATGCGCGCTCCTGCGATCTGGTGGCGGGCTTGCTGATGACGGGCCTCAAGATTGGCCGCGACAACACGGGCATGGGCGATTTGAAAATGATTCACCGCGCGCTGCGGGAGATGCGTTATGCGAACAAGGTTTTTCATCCCTTCCGTCATTTGCGCAAGGTGACGGTGTTCGGCTCCGCGCGCACGCAACCGGGCAACGCGGAGTATGAAGCCGCCGCGCGTTTCTCCCGCAAAATGGTGGAGCAGGGTTTCATGGTCATCACTGGCGCGGGCGAAGGCATCATGGGCGCGGCCCAGCACGGCGCGGGGCGGGAAAACAGCTTTGGCCTGAACATCAAGCTGCCCTTTGAGCAGCAGGCCAACGACATCATCATGGGCGATGAGAAGCTCATCACGTTCAATTACTTCTTCACCCGCAAGCTCTCGTTCGTGAAAGAGGCGGATGCGTTCGCGATGTTCCCCGGCGGCTTCGGCACGCTGGACGAACTCTTCGAGGCCACCACGCTGATCCAGACGGGCAAGGCCAACATTCTGCCGTTGGTGCTGGTGGACGCTCCCGGTGGCAACTACTGGGCGACATTTGTCTCCTTCATTCGCGAGCACTTGCTGGCGCGCGGTTTGATCGCGGCCAATGATCTGCACCTGTTCCACCTGACCGATGATGTGGACGATGCGGTGCGACACATCACAAATTTCTACAAGGTCTTTCACTCCTATCGTTTCGTCAGGGAGAAGATGGTCTTCCGGCTCAAGCACAAGCTCACCTCTGCCTCCGTGGAGAAGCTCAACGCGGACTTTTCCGATCTCATCAAGGAAGGCAAGATCGAGCAAAGCGCTGCGCTGCCCGATGAAGCAAACGAGGAGGGCATCTTCCATCTGCCCCGCCTCATTGGCACGCTGCGCCGCCGCGAGTTCGGACGGCTGCGCCAGTTGATTGACTGCATCAATGCTTCCGAATTAATCCCCGCAAAACACTGACTCATGCCCGACTATCGCCCCGAGAGACCTTCCTATGATCGGCCCCGCCCCCGCGTGCCTGATGGCAGCGATGCCTGGCCGAAGCCGTGGGTGCAGCTCAAATACTTCAGCTTCCACCCAAATTTCTATCCCAACATGATCGCCGCGTCCAATGCCGTTACAGGCGATGTGGTCACGGTGATGGACAAGGAGGGGCAGCCCTTCGGTCACGGTTTCTTCAATCCCCGAGCCCGCGTTCCCCTGCGCGTGTTTCATCACGGCGCGGAGCTGCTTGAAGAAGGTTTTATGGAGCAGCGCATCGTTAATGCCATCGCCATGCGCACGAACCTGCTGCGACTTCCTGAAACGACGGATGCCTTTCGCGCAATTCATAGTGATGCGGATGGAATCCCCGGCTTGATGGTGGACAAGTTCGCCGATGTGCTATCCGTCGAGGTTAGCAATGCCGCCGTCTGGCAGCGCATTGAATCATGGCTGCCTCTAATGCACGAAAAACTCGGCACCACGCAAGCGGTGGTGCATTTCGATGACAACGCCTCCCGTGCGGAAAGCCTGATGCCGCAGCGCGTGATGGAAGATCAGGCACGATTAAACTCCGGCGTGTCCACCGTGCGCATCAAGGAAAACGATGTGCGCTTCCATGTGAATTTCGACAGCGGACACAAGACCGGCTTCTTCTGCGACCAGCGCGACAATCGCGCGCAATTCGCCCGCTGGACGCGCGGCTTGCGTGTGGCAGATGTCTGCTGCTACACGGGCGGATTTTCCGTCGCGGCCAAAGTTCTCGGCGGCGCGGAAGAAGTGACGGGCGTGGACCTTGATGAAAAAGCCATCGAGGTCGCGAAGAAGAACGCCAATCTTAATAACTGTCGCGTGAGTTTCGTCCATGCCGATGCCTTCACCTGGATGCGGCAGATGCAGCGCAACAACGAAACTTGGGGCGCGGTGGTGCTGGATCCGCCGAAGCTCATTCACTCGCGCGAAGCCTATGAGGAAGGCAAGGCCAAATATCACGATCTCAACAAGCTCGCGATGTCGCTTGTCGAGCCCGGCGGATTGTTTCTCACCTGCTCATGCTCCGGCCTGATGGATGTGTTCGAGTTTGAGGAAATTGTCATCGGCCTCGCGCATCGCAACGGGCGCAAGCTGCAAATCCTCGACCGCACGGGAGCCGGTCCCGATCATCCCGTGATGTCCAACTGCGCGGAGAGCCGCTATCTGAAAACGCTGTGGGCGCGGGTGTGGTAACGGTGCTCGATTAATCTTCCTTCTTGCCGCGCCCTTTGCCTTCGTGCTCCTCGTCTTCCTTGTGGTCGCGGTGGCAGCCTTTGCATTTGCCGGACATTTGCAAGTCTTCCAATCCGTTTGGTTTGCCGGCGGCCACGTCTTCGGCAGCTTTGATGAGATCTGTGGTTCTCTGATTCCACTTCTCGATGTCACCTTTCGGCGGCTTGGTGCCCGCGAGCCCTTTTAATAGAGTGGCCAGTTTTGCATTATCAGCTGGAGTGCCTTTGCCGGTGGCGACTTTCTTATATAGGCTGTTGTCGCCCTTGAAGGCTTTTTTCATGATCTCCTCGATCTTGTCGTCCTCAGCCCGGATGAGGCTGGCGGACATGGCAAATGCGAAGGCGGTGCAGAAGGTGATCTTGATGGCAATGTGTTTCATAGTATAAGGCGATTACAGACAAAAACACCTCGCGAATCAAGCCTTTAAATCTGATATTTTTTGCCAATTCCTTCACAACTCAGCCGTTGCGCGCTGCCGGTGCTGTGTCAGTCTTTGCCTCCATGAAAAAACTAACCGCCGAGTTCATTGGAACTTTCGCCCTCGTGTTTGCGGGGACGGGCGCGATCATCATTGATCACGCATCAGGCGGAGCCATTGGCCATGCGGGCGTGGCGCTGACGTTTGGATTGATCGTGATGGTGATGATCGAGACCTTTGGCGATGTCAGCGGCGCCCATCTCAATCCGGCGGTGACGATCGGCTTCGCAGTCGCGCGAGGTTTCCCCTTGGTCGAAGTGCCTCGCTACATCGCTGCACAATTGCTCGGAGCCTTGGCCGCCAGCGGTCTGCTACGCGTGCTGTTTCCCGCCGATGCAACACTGGGCGCGACACTGCCTGCCGGGCCGTGGTGGCAGAGTTTCACGCTGGAAGTTTTGCTGACGTTTTTTCTCATGCTCACAATTTTGAGCGTAACCACCGGCTCCAAGGAAAATGGCATCACGGCGGGACTCACCATCGGAGGACTGATCGCGCTGGAGGCCATGTTCGCCGGGCCGATTTGCGGTGCGTCCATGAACCCTGCGCGCTCGCTCGCGCCCGCTTTGATCAGCGGCAAGCTGAACGATCTGTGGATTTATCTTGTGGCTCCGACGCTCGGCGCGCTGCTGGCGGTGCCGGTCTGCATTTGTGTGCGCGAGAAAGGCTGCTGCCGCGCAATGCCAGGCGCGGCTTGTTAATTTCACGACTTATGAAAACACCGTTGATTTTAGTGCTTTGCACCGGCAACTCCTGCCGCTCACACATGGCCGAGGGATTTCTTCGCCACGCGCTCGGCGATCAATTTCACACGGCCAGCGCAGGATCAAAGCCAGCGGGATATGTCCATCCGCTCGCGATCAAAGTCATGGCCGAGGCCGGCATCGACATCGCCGCGCATCGCTCGAAGCATCTCGATGAATTCCTGCAACAGGATGTGGAAACAGTCGTCACGGTCTGCGGTAACGCAGATCAGGTCTGCCCGATGTTTCCCGGCCAGGTCAACCGTCATCATTGGGGCTTTGACGATCCGGCACATGCCGTAGGAACCGAGGCGGAACAACTTGCCGTCTTCCGCCGAGTGCGTGACGAGATAGGCCGGGTGTTTGCAGCCTACGCCGCTGGCAGGCTGGATGCGCTGAAGACGCGTTCAAACGCCTGACTTTTCATGGCGCACATCTCGCGCAGTTCCCGCATAAACGGCATCCTCGCCAATGTTCACCGCGTGATCGCCCGCGCGTTCGAGGAAGCGGATGATGAATACGATATCCAGATATTGCTGCACTTGACTCGGGTTCTCTTCCATCCGGCGCGTGAGACGTTCGATGAGTTCCTTGTGCGCGCGGTCCAGCTCCTTGTCGCGCGCTTTGAGACCGAGCGCCAGCTCGGTGTCCTCGTCATTGAAGGCGCGCAGGCTGTCCTGCAACAGGGCGGCGGCCAGCACATGGATGGGTTCGATCATTCTTGATTCCGAAAGCTCCGGCGACTGGAGCAGACGCTTCACACGGCGCGCGATATTTACCGCCTGGTCGCAGATTCGCTCAAGGTCAGCCGCCACTTTCATGGTGGCAAAGACCCTTCGGAAATCATGCGCCAGCGGCATGAAGCGCGTCATGAGATTCACTCCCTCGCGGTCGATTTGAATTTCCAAATCATCCACCAGCTCGTCATCGGCGATGACCCGGTTGCACATGGCTTCGTCACGCCGGGCAAGCGCGCGGCAGGCATCATTAAGACTTTCCGTGGTGATGGCGGCCATGCGCTGGATGTCCTGCCTGAGTGTGCCCAGCGCCTTGTCGAAGCTGGAAAGAATGTGCGGTGTTTCGTTCATTATAATCGGAAGGACACGGTTCAACCCATCTGGCCGGAGATGTAGCGCTCTGTTTCAATGCGCTTGGGATTCTGGAAGATGTCCGTGGTGGGCGCGAGTTCAATCATTTTCCCCAGCAGGAAAAATCCGGTGTCATCGGCGATGCGGCGCGCCTGCTGCATGTTATGCGTGACAATGACGATGGTGAACTCCTCTTTAAGTTGGGACATGAGTTCCTCAATCTTCAAGGTCGCAATCGGATCCAGCGCGCTGCACGGTTCGTCCATCAGCAGGATTTGCGGGCGGTTGGCGATGGCGCGGGCGATGCAGAGGCGTTGCATCTGGCCGCCGGAAAGTCCGTAGGCGCTTTCATGCAGACGATCCTTCACCTCGTCCCAGAGCGCCACGGAGCGGAGACTGGTTTCCACGACTTCATCGAGTTCGCTTTTCTTGTTCCGGCCGGCCACGCGAAGACTGAACACGACGTTTTCATAAATGCTCTTGGGGAACGGATTGGATTTCTGAAAGACCATGCCCACACGCTTGCGCAGGGAGATGACTTCGACGGAGGGATCATAGAGGCTTTGTCCGTCGAGCAAAATGTCGCCTTCATGGCGCACGCCTTCCACGAGATCGTTCATGCGATTGAGGTTGCGCAACAAGGTGGACTTGCCACAGCCGCTCGGCCCGATGAAGGCAGTGACTTTTTGTTCGGGAATCTCCATGGTGATGTTAAAGATCGCCTGCTTCGCGCCATACCAGAAGCTGAAGTCGCGCACCTCGATCATCCGGGGATTGAGTTCATGCGCGCCAGTCACGGATACGGATGTGGTTTCGTCGGTCATGGCTTTGCGGGGCATGTTAGAAAGTGCCGATGGCATATTTTTTTCGGAGATGGTTACGAAGGAGAATCGCCGTGAGGTTCATGATCACGACCAGCACAATGAGCAACAGCGCGGTGGCGAAGACCATCGGCTTCGCGGCATCGGAATCCGGCGATTGAAAGCCGAGGTCATAGATGTGAAATCCGAGATGCATGAATTTGCGGTCGAGATGGACGAAAGGTGCAATGGTGTCCAGCGGCAGACTGGGCGCAAGCTTGA
This sequence comes from Verrucomicrobiota bacterium, assembly GCA_043758025.1. GTDB lineage: Bacteria > Verrucomicrobiota > Verrucomicrobiia > Verrucomicrobiales > Verrucomicrobiaceae > VFKE01. Next base: position 13,758 of record JAYVOH010000323.1, on the reverse strand, counting down.
CCACGCCGACCAGCATCAATGGCGCGACCTCACCCGCGCCCCGTGCCATGGCCAGCACCACTCCCGTAAGAATGCCCGGCATCGCGCTGGGCAGCACCACGCGCTGAATGGACTGCCATTTCGACGCCCCGGCGGCCAGCGCGGCCTCGCGAATGCCGCGCGGCACTGCGACCAGAGCCTCCTCGGTGGCGACGATAATGACCGGCAAGGTGAGCAACGCCAGCGTCAGTGAAGCCCAGAAAATCCCTCCCGTGCCAAAGGTGGGTGTCGGCAGCGTGTTCGAGAAAAAGTATTTGTCCATCTCTGTTCCGACCAGATATACGAAAAAGCCAAGGCCGAAGACGCCGAAAACGATGGACGGCACGCCGGCAAGATTGTTCACGGAGATGCGCACGGCGCGCACGATGAATCCCTGCCGGGCGTATTCCCGCAGGTAAATCGCCGCGATAACTCCGAAGGGCGTGACCAGCAGGCTCATCATCAATGTCATCACGAAGGTGCCGAAGATGGCCGGAAAAATGCCGCCGTCAGTGTTCGCCTCCCGTGGATCCTGCGAGAGAAAGCCGCCTATGTGATGAAAGAAAACCCCGACCCGCCCGATGAAGCCGAGACGGTTTGGGAAATGAAAATTCACGATGTCGCCCACGCTCTGCGTCCGTTCTACTCCCGTGGAAAGCCGGTAGCGCAAGGTGTTGTCCTTCTGCTGTGCCTGCAGTTCTCTGGCCTGGGTGGCGAGAGTTTCGTATTCCTTCTGCAACGAAGCGCGGGTTTCTTTGATGGTCAGTTTTATGGCTTCACGTGCTGCTGCGTCCCGCTTCTCGTCGCGTTCCAGCAAACGCAACTCGGCATCCAGCGCGGTCATTTTCCGATTGATGGCGCCGATGGATCTCTTCTCAATGATCTCGATGTTTTTCCTGCGTTGTGCCGCCTCGTTGACCAGACTCCGCAGCTTGTCGGCAAACTCCGGTGAGGAGGCCATGAGCGCCCCACCCTGTTTCATCTCCAGGGAGATGGGAAAAAAAATGGCCTTCCCATACTCGATGCGTTCTGCCGCCATGATGTCCTCCGGCATGGTCTGGCGGGCGATTTCGCTTTGCGAGATGAAACGATATGACAGGCCGTAAGCATCCTTGTTGCCGATGTGAAGCTGCAACTCGCCGGAGCCGTCCGCCTTGACTTGAACGCGGGTGATCTCTCCCGCGACCTTGGTTTTGCCATCCTTAAATTCAAACTCCGTCACGCGCGACGGCCAGAACACGGTGATGCCGTGTGAGAAGACGAGCAGCAGCAGGCCCACCACCATGGTGACACCCACCGCCAGCCCCATGGCCGTGAGCCAGACGAAGGATTCGCCGCGAGGCGGCACTGGTTTTGCTTTGAACAAAGGAGCCATGCGAAATCAGGCGAGCTTGAATTTTTCCCTCAACCGTGTGCGAAGAACTTCCGCGACGGTGTTGAGGATGAAAGTGAGGACAAAGAGAACCATCGCGCCGAGAAACAGCGCGCGGTAATGCGTGGAATGGACCGGCGCTTCAGGCAGTTCGACAGCGATATTCGCCGCCAGTGTTCTCATGCCGTTGAACAAATTCCATTCCATGATGGGCGTGTTTCCGGTGGCCATCACGACGATCATGGTCTCGCCCACGGCGCGCCCAAGGCCGATCATCATCGCGGAGAAAATTCCCGCAGACGCCACGGGCAGCACCACGCGGCGCACAGTCTGCCAGCGGCTCGCGCCAAGCGCGTGGGACGCGGCAATGATCGATGTCGGCACATTGGAAATGGCATCTTCCGCGATGGTGAACAGCACGGGGATGACGGCAAAGCCCATCATAAAACCGACGACGAGGGAGTTGCGTTGATCAAAGCTGCAACCGGAAACCTTCGGCCACCAAAGACGGAAATCAGCCGTCTGTTTGCCAGTCGCAGGATCGGTGATAATGCACACCAGCGACTCGATCAATGGCCCAAGATGCCACATTACAAAGGCGACGATGAACATGATCGGTAGAAAGACCAGCCACTCCCGGCCTTGCTTCAAGCGAGAGCGCGTGCGCACCGGCAGCCGTCCCCAGATGATGCCCGCGAAGATGGCCGACGCAGGCACTCCGACGCAGACGAGGAAAAATGAAATGACGCGCGTCTCCAAAATCGGCGCGAGCCAGAGCGCGGCGAGAAACCCCAGCACGACCGAAGGCAGCGAGGCCATGATTTCCATCGTGGGTTTAACGACGCGTTTCACATCGGGATGCAGAAAATGCGCGGCATACACCGCCGCCAGCAGCGCGACGGGAATGGAAAACATCATCGCCCATAGCGTGCCTTTTAACGTGCCGTAGATTAGAGGTGTGAGCGAGAGCTTGGGCTCGAATTCATCGGAACCGCCCGTGGACTGCCATTCATACTTGGGCTGGTTCGCACCTTCATACCAGACCTTGCCGAAAAACGCCTTCCATCCGGCCTCGGGATGCGGATCGTCCAGCAAGTAGCGTCGGAGCTTTCCATCGGTGCCCAGAAAAACCATGTGCTCAAACTTCCCGTCCACCGTCGCGGCGGCGATTTGGAAAGGCAGCTTCTGCTCCCAGCGCACATCCTCCGTGGTGGCGTGACGCAGAGAGGCGAAATCGCCCGCGCCAATGAGATAAGATTTATTCCGCTGGCTGCCGCAGAAAAATGATGCGCCATGCGCCAGCGCCGGGAATGTCTTGGTCTGGGCATAGATGCGCCGGTCGCCACCCTCGGGGATGAGCAGGCTGAACATGCGGGATTCACCCGCAGCATTGGTGAAAACAATGGACACATCGCCAAAGACAAAATCCATCGAGGTGATGGCTGGAGACTTGGAATCGCCAAAGGGTTTGAACTCCTGCCTCTTTTCCAGCTTGCCATCATTGAGAAAAAAATAATGGACCGTGCCCGCGTCATCGGCAATCAGCAAGCCGTCCCCCATCTGCGGCACCAGCAAAAACGCGGGTTGACCGCTGATCTGCGAAGTGAGGTCAAATTCATCACCCTTGACGATTTTACCTGCGCCCATGAGTGATTTTTTTTGCGCCAGGGGAAAGGCGAGAACTTTCCGCGCGCCATTCTGATTCTGCACGGCGGCGAAGAACTTGCCGGAACCGGAATCGCCGTAAGCCACCTTCTCGATCGCCGCGCCGGGCAGTCCGATGGGCAGCATTTCGCTGACTTTGGCAGAACCCTGCACGCGTGTCTGGTCTCCGCTTCCCTGGGTCGTGTATTCGATCTGGATCCAGCCGATCTGACCGCTTTGGGTGCCGAAGACCAGCCGGTGCGACGCCGCGTAGTAGTTCAAGGCACTTGGCCTGGCTCCTCCCGGCAGGTTCAATTTTTCCGTGATGATCTTTCCGTCCTGCATTAGATCGACAAAGCGCAACTCATCACCGCCCTCGTAGAGGAACGGCATTTTCGCCCATTCATCCACGCCCAGCGCCCTGACTTTGGCCGCATCCGCCACCACCGCCGTTTCCTTGTCCTCGGTGACGGTGGCACCCTGAAACAAGGGTAAAACTTGGCTGAGGATGAAGATAAAGATGCCAAAAACCGCCACGATGACGCCCAGGCCGCCGATCCTGATGATCCACGTCATCAGCGTGTCGAGTCGCAATGTGGCCTTGGAAGCGAGAAAGCGCTCCGGCACCGGACGTCTGACGCGCGGTGAACTCGGGGGCATGGGCGATTCTGATGCTGGCACGGAGTGAAAAATTTAAATGAGAAGCGGCTATGCCTGTTGGAGCATAGCCGCGCGCGTGCAATACGAAAATTCGAATTGCGCTTACTCGGTCGCCTTTGCCGATTCAGCGGAGATGTCGGCCGGCAGCGGGAAGTAACCGTCCTTGACGACGATTCCCTGGCCCTGCTTCGACGCGATAAACTTGATAAACTCAGAGGTCAGCTTGTCGAGAGGCGTGCCGGATTTTTTGTTCACATAAACATAAAGGAAACGGGCCATCGGATAATCACCGCTCAGGCAGTTTTCATAGGTCGGCTCGATGAATTTGTCGCCCTTGTCGGAAAGCGGCAAAGCGCGCACGCCAGAGGTGATGTAACCGATGCCGGAGTAACCGATGCCGGACTTGTCAGAGGCAACACCCTGAACGACCGCGGAGGAACCGGGCTGTTCTTTGACGGTGGCCTTGAAATCACCTTTCTGCAGAGCATGCTCCTTGAAGAAGCCGTAGGTGCCGGAGGCGCTGTTGCGGCCGTAGAGTGAGATCGCTGTCGTGGCCTGATCGGTCAAGGCCAGATCGCCCCAAGTCTTTACGTCCTTACCACCGCGCTTGAGAGTGCTGCCGAAGATGCCATCCACCTGCGTGAGGCTCAGGCCCTTGATCGGGTTGTCCTTGTGAACGAAGACGGCGAGGGCGTCGATCGCCACCTTGATCGCGGTCGGTTTATAGCCAAATTTTTTCTCAAACGCGTCGATCTCTTCGTTCTTCATTGGACGGCTCATGGGGCCGATCTGCGAAGTTCCTTCGATCAAGGCGGGCGGCGCAGTTGCCGATCCTTTGCCCTCGATTTGGATGTTGACGTTGGGGTAGGCTTTCTTGAAGCCCTCGGCCCAGAAGGTCATGAGATTGTTCAGCGTGTCCGAGCCGATGGAGTTCAAGTTCCCGGAAATGCCGCTGACGGGTTTGTATTCCGGGATGGAGGCGTCAACCGCCACGGGCGCGGCGGAAACGGAAATGGCCAGGCTCGAGGCCAGGGTGCAAAGAGCGTATTTGAGGATGTGTTTTCTCATGTTGGTAGGGTTATATTTGGATCTTTCGGGCCGGAAAAACCGGCCACCCTTACCCATGCAATCCCTGCGCAAGCCCGGCAAACGAGCTTGTGTGAACAATTTGTCACATTGGCGCCGGCACATGGCGGAATCACTTTGAAGTTGTCACATGGGTCACCGTCCTAGTTTGCAATGCCTTCGTAACTTCAAGAAGAGACGTCGAATATTTCCACTTGATGGTTTCCGGCGCGACGATTAGTAACGGCGCTCGCAATCGAAATTCGATAATGGCTCCTGTTGACCGGCCCCTGCACGCGTTCTCTCCGGCTTCAGTGAAAAAGGCGGTGCGCGCCGAAGGTTCTACAAAGAGAAAACCAAATTGCCCTGCCAGCGCACCCAAATATCATTTCGCCATCCGCCTGACTCACGGTGCGACAGCGCGGTGAAACGTCCGCGCTGATAACACTTGGTGCAGCGCGTCAAAGCAGTTGAAGCCGCGGGTCAGTATCTCATCATCGCCCAGGCCCATCTGCGCCCACCCACGGAGCACGGCGAGCAAACCCACACCTTCGACACGTCCGAACTTCTCATCGCCAAGGTCCGTATCGTGAATGATGGCGGCGATTTCACCAACAGCGCGATCCGTGATTCCGAAGCGCTTTATCAAAGTCTCAAAGGTGCAGTCCTCGCCGTGATGCCCGAACTCCACGTCCACCATGTCATACGGGATGGATGCAGGAAGGGCAGCGGGATCGCGGCCAAAGACAAACGTGGCCTTCTCATCAATGAACTTTTTGATGAGCCATGCCGAACCCACGCGATCCACTTCCGGCTTTGGCCTCGTGAGCCACCTGCGCCCCTGGTAACTCTTGCGGGGCAACAGCTTCGTGGGCGCAGCGGACTTCGCAGATCCGCCAGCCGCCAGTCGGCGCAGCAGCATTTCCGTGTCCGCTGCCTTTGAGCATTCGAAAAAGTCAATCTGCCGCACGGCCTCGAACCGGGCGTGCAACTTTTCCAAGCCCTCAGGTGCCTGATGGCGCCGCCTTCCCTTTCGCGGGAGCAAGGTTTTTGCGCTCTTCATGATCGCTTGGTAATCCGCCGACCTTGCCCGCTGGAAAAGGGCCACCAGATCCTCATCGGTCACGCCGTCCACATGCGCCACGCGCACCAGTGTGGCATCGCCGCCTTGTTCGCGCACCCGCTGGCCGAGCCATTGAAAACACTCATAGAGTTCGGGCCGGTCTGGAAGGATGGAAGCGGAGGTTTTCAGCGGCACCGCACCGATGCGCTTAAGATGCCGCCAGAGGCTCAGACGTGCCGCCCCGTGTTTGGAGGTGAGACTGTAGAGGAGCAGAAGCCATGAATGCGTCAACATCAGGGAGGATTCCTACTGTGGGATAAGTAACAGATATTTCAACTTGATTCATCTCGTTCACTGACATAAGAACTTTGTCATGAATGCAAAACTGATGCCTACCCTGCTGGCGTTCTTATCTGCCTCTGCACTCCATGCAGGGCTGGACACAGCAAAGATCGAATCTCTCTCCGGACTCAAAGGAAAACTAAACGAGGCAGCGGATGTGTTTAAAGTCAGTGTCCCGCGCACGGATATGAAGGTGAAGGTGGATGGCTGGGAAATGCCGCCCTTCATGGGCCTGACCTCGTGGGCTGCGTTCACTCAGGGCAAGGGAGCGGATGCGATGGTCATGGGCGACTTGGTGCTGATGCAGAACGAAGTGAATCCTGTGATGAGCACCGCGTTGGACAACGGCCTGACCGTCACCGCGCTGCACAATCACTTCTTCTTCGACGATCCCAAAGTGTATTTCATGCACATTGGAGGAGAGGGATCTGTCGAGACGCTCGCCAAGGGAGTCCGAGCGGCACTAGATGCCGTCAAGCAGGTTCAGGATACGACTAAAATTCCATCCAGCTCATTCGGCGGAGAAAAACTACCGGCGAAAAGTTCCGTCAGCGCTGATGCCCTCGAGCAAATCTTCCGTGCCAAGGGTGAGACGAAAGACGGAATGTATAAAGTTGTGTTTGGGCGCAAAACAAAAATGGCGTGTGACTGCGAGGTTGGCAAAGACATGGGCGTGAACACTTGGGCCGCGTTCGCTGGCTCGGATGACAATGCCGTGGTGGACGGCGATTTCGTGGCCCTGGTGGACGAACTTCAGCCGGTCCTTGCATCGCTTCGCAAATCCGGAATCAACATCGTGGCCATACATCATCACATGGTAGGGGAGACCCCGCGCTACATTTTCCTTCACTACTGGGGCAGGGGCACGGCGACTGGCTTGGCCACGAACATCAAGAAAGCGCTGGAGCTAACCATGAAGTAGGAAGTGATGAAAGTGCCGGGGGTATTATTCCTGTTCGTGCTGGCAGAGTTCGCATTCACTGCGGAACAGGAACTGCTGACCTACGAGAAAACCATCCCGCTCCCAGAAGTGAAAGGCCGCATTGATCATTTCGCGATTGACCGGCAGGGCCAGCAGTTGTTCATCGCCGCGCTCGGCAATGACACGGTCGAGATTCTCGATCTCAAATCGGGACAACGCGTTCGCAGCATCACCGGATGCCACAAACCGCAGGGTGTTCTGTTTCTCCAAGATTCTAAACGCATCTGCGTCGCCAATGGTGGTGAAGGCACCGTGCAATTCCATGACGCCGCATCCGGCACGCTGGTCAAAAAGCTCGATGGCATGGATGACGCGGACAACGTGCGGTTCGATGAAAAGAGAAAAACGATCTGCGTCGGCTACGGAGGAGGCGCACTCGCACTTATCTCTGCTGAATCATTGCAAAAGACGGGCAACATCAAGCTCGCGGGTCATCCGGAATCGTTTCAACTTGAACAAGACGGCCCGCGCATTTTTGTAAATGTCCCGGAGGCCGGTCATGTAGCGGTGGTGGATCGCGTAAAGCAGGCGGTCATCGCGACTTGGCCGCTCCACGAGTTCAAGGCAAACTTCCCGATGGCGCTTGATGAGAAGCATCAGCGGCTTTTCATCGGCTGCCGCAATCCGGCGCGGTTCGTGGTGCTGGACACGAACGACGGGCATGTCGTGACGAATGTCGCCATTTCGGGCGACACGGATGATTTGTTCTACGATGCGGCGCGCAGCAGTATTTATCTGTCCGGCGGCGAGGGCTTTCTGGACATCATCGGGCAATCGGGCGCGGATGTTTATCAAGCCAGAACCCGCATTGCCACGTCATCCGGTGCGCGAACGTGTTTCTTCAATGCCGCGAGCAGCGAATTATTCCTTGCGGCGCCAACACGCGGCAACAAGGGTGCGGAAGTGCGAGTCTATCATGCCACACCATGACCATTCCCGGCTATGCCGTGAGACCACTGGCCACAAAGCGGAGATGAAAAATCATTAACCGATGGTTCTCGTTACCTCATCACTTCGCCGTCCCGTGACCATCGTGGTCGCCGTGATCGCACTGGTTCTCGCGTCATGGGTCGCCTTGCAGCGCATGCCGCGCGACATTTTCCCCAGCCTGAAGATTCCGACCATTTACGTCGCGCAACCATACGGCGGCATGGATCCGGCGCAGATGGAAGGTTTCCTGACTTACTATTACGAGTATCACTTTCTCTACATCACGGGCATCGAGCATGTGGAGAGCAAGTCCATCCAGGGCGCGGCATTGATGAAGCTCCAGTTTCATCCGGGCACGGATATGAATCAGGCGATGAGTGAGGTCGTCGGCTATGTGAATCGCGCGCGCGCTTTCATGCCGCCGGGCACGGTGCCGCCATTCGTGATGCGATTCGACGCGGGCAGCGTTCCCGTTGGACAACTGGTTTTTGCCAGCGAGACCAAGACGGTGGCGCAGCTTCAGGACGCAGCGTTGAACTCCGTGCGCCCGCTCTTCGCCACACTGCCCGGTGTCTCCGCACCACCGCCGTTCGGCGGCAGCGCGCGCACCATCCTGATCAATCTCAAGCCCGACCGGCTGCGCAGTTACGGCATGTCGCCGGATGAAATCGCGACATCGGTCACGGCGGCGAACATGATCAGCCCGTCGGGAAATCTCGTAATGGGCGACCTCTATCCGCAGGTGCCAGTGAACTCGACGGTGAAAAATATCAAAGACCTGGAAACTGTCCCGATCCGCACCGGACAATATCCTGCGGTCTATCTGCGCGATGTCGCGGACGTGAGCGACGGCGCGGACCTCGTCACCAGTTATGCGCTCGTGAACGGCAAGCGCACGGTTTACATCCCTGTGACCAAACGCTCCGATGCCTCGACGCTCAGCGTGGTCAACCTGGTGAAACAAAGTATTCCCAAGTTCCAGGCGGCGGTGCCATCCGATGTGAAGGTGAGCTATGAATTCGATCAAAGCCCGCTCGTGGAGCGCGCCATCAGTGATCTCGTGCAGGAAGGATTGCTCGGCGCGGCGCTCACCGGCTTGATGGTCTTGCTCTTTCTGCGCGATCTGCGGAGCACGCTCATCGTGGTCATCAACATCCCGCTCGCTCTGCTCAGCGCGGTGTTCGCCCTCTGGCTCTGCGGACAAACGATCAATCTGATGACCCTCGGCGGTCTCGCACTGGCCGTCGGCATTCTCGTGGATGAAGCCACTGTCGCCATTGAGAACATCCATCACGAACTCGCCAACGGCCTCGGCGCCGCGCGCGCGGTGCGCAAGGCCATTGTGGATACGGCGGTGCCGCGACTGCTCGCGATGCTCTGCGTCATCGCGGTGTTCATTCCCTCGTTCTTCATGGAAGGCGCGGGCAAAGCGCTCTTCGTGCCCACCTCGCTCGCGGTCGGATTCAGCATGTTCGCCTCATGGCTGCTGTCGAATACGCTGCTGCCGGTCATGTCCATCTGGCTGCTCGGAAAGAACTATGCGGCGAAAGAAGGCTTCTTGTTCAGCCTCATCAAGAAAAGCTACGGCGGCATCGTATGGGCGGCGGTGAAAGCGCGGTTCATCGTCGCGCCCGCCGCGCTCGGCGGCGTGGTCCTGGTCACGATGAGTTTTTATCCCTTTCTCGGCACCGAGATTTTTCCGAAGGTGGACAATGGCCAGGTCAAACTGCGCGTCCGAGCCGAGCCAGGAACGAAACTGGACAAGACAGAAGCGATCGCGCTCAAGGCGCTGGACATCATGCAAGACGTTGTAGGGCGTGACAAAGTCAGCATCACCATGGGCCTGGTCGGAGTTCACGCGCCGAATTATCCGATCAACCTCATCTATGAATTCAACGGCGGCACGGATGAGGCGGTGGTGCAACTTCAGATGAAACAAGGCACAGGCACCGACCTCGAAGCCGCGAAGGAGAAAATGCGCGAGCGCTTGAAGAAAGAACTGCCCGATGCGCGCTTCTCCTTCGAGCCGGCGGACATTGTCAGCCGAGTGATGAGCTTCGGCGCAAACACGCCCATCGAGGTCGCGGTGAGCGGCCCCGTGCTCGCGGATAACAAAGCCTTTGCCGACAAGATCAAAACCGAGATGGAAAAAATCAAGGGATTGCGCGACTTGCAGTTCACGCAAACGCTCGACTACCCCACGCTCGATGTGACCGTGAATCGCGAACGTGCCGGCTTGCAGGGTGTGAAGATGTCGGATGCGGCGCGCTCCGTGGCCACGGCCACATCCTCCACGCGTTTCATCCTGCCGGGATACTGGGCGGATGCGAAAACCGGCGTCTCTTACAACGTGCAGGTGCAAGTGCCGCAGACGGCAACGAAAAGCGTCGAAGACCTGCGCAATATTCCCGTGGGCAGCAAAGACGGCCAGCCTGTTCTCCTGCGGAACATCGCCACCATCAAGGAAGGCGCAGCCGTCGCACAATACGAACGCTACAATATGCAGCGGCTCGTCACACTCACCGCAAACTATTCCGGCACCGACTTGGGCCGCATCGCCAGCGCAGTGAACCAGGCGATCAAAGCCGCCGGTGATGCGCCGGCGAAAGTGAAGGTGGACGTGCGCGGCCAGTCGCAGCCGATGACGCAGATGCTCGACAGCTTGAAGAACGGATTGCTGCTCTCAGTAGTGGTGATCTTTCTTCTGCTCGCCGCAAACTTCCAAAGCCTGCGCCTCGCGCTGGTTGTGGTCTCCACCGTGCCCGCCGTGGTTTGCGGCGTGGCGCTCGCCCTGTTCTTCACCGGCACCACTTTGAACATCCAGTCTTACATCGGCAGCATCATGGCCGTTGGCGTCGCGGTGGCGAACTCCATCCTGCTCGTCACTTTTGCGGAGCGCAATCGCTTCGCCGGCATGAAGCCCGTCGAAGCCGCCATCGAGGCTGCGAAGAGCCGTCTGCGGCCTATCTTGATGACCAGTCTCGCCATGATCGCGGGCATGATTCCACTGGCGCTCGGTCTCGGCGACAGCGGCGCGCAAACCGCACCGCTGGGCCGCGCGGTGGTTGGTGGCCTCGCACTCGGCACCGCGGCCACGCTGTTCGTCGTGCCCGCCGTGTTTGCCCTGCTGATGATGGGCAAGCCGAAGAAATCCGTTTCCCTCGACCCCGATGACCCCGAAAGCCTCCGATATGAACCCGACTTCACTGATAAAATTCCTGCCTAGACTTTGCGCAGCGACCGTTTGTCTCTGCACCGCCATTGCCGCCGATATTCCCGTTGCGAAACTCACACAGGGCGACATCACGCGCTGGGTCACGCTGCCCGGCGAGGTGAAGGCTTATCAGCAAGCCACGCTCTGCGCCAAGGTCGGCGGTTACATTCAATCCGTGAACGCGGACATCGGCGATGAGGTCAAGGCGGGTTCCGTGCTCGCAGAAATCGAGGCGCCGGAACTGCTGGCCGAACGGGATAAGCTCAAAGCGGAGCTGAATGTGGCGCAGATAGATTACGATCGCACCAGCACCGCCATTAAAAAAGCACCCGATCTGGTCATCGCGCAAACATTGGACACGGCCAAAGCGCGGCTGGATGTCGCCAAGGCCAACACGTCAAAGAATGAGAACTTGCTGGAATACGCCCAAGTGAAAGCACCTTTCGCTGGCATCATCACCAAGCGCTGGGTGGACAAGGGCGCGTTCGTTCCGGCTGCGACCAACAACGGCGCAACCCAGCAGGCGGGATTGTTCGTGCTGGCGGATGTTTCCAAGATCAGGCTTCAGGCCGCGCTGCCGGAAAACGAATCCGCGCTGGCTACCAAAAATCAGCCGGTGAAATTCAGCGTGGAAGCCTTGCCTGGCAAAATTTTTGATGCCGCCGTCTCACGCCTCTCCGGCGCGCTCGATGCGGCGACGAAGACCCTGCTGGTGGAAGCGGAAGTCGAGAACACCAAACGCGAACTGCGCCCCGGCATGTATGCCACGGTGAAAGTCGGACTGGAGACACACAAGGCCGCGACCATCATGCCGATGGAGGGCTTGGTGATGGAAAAAGCCACGCCTGTCGCTTTTCTCTTCAAGGATGGAAAGGCGAAGCGCACCGTCTTGAAGACCGGCTTCAATGACGGAAAAAATGTGGAAGTGCTGGAAGGCATCGCGGCGGATGACAAGATTCTGCTGGTGGGCACAACCGCGATGACCGACGGACAAACCGTTACCATCAAGGAGGCGAAGCCATGAAAGGCTCAAGGTTCAAGGTTCGAGGTTCAAGCATCTGTCGTGCCGTGGTGCTGGCATGTTCTCTGGCAACCACGGTGAACGCGGTGGAACCGGAACGCATTGATCTGCCTGCGGTGCTGCGTTTGGCGGGTGCGCAGAATCTGGATGTGAAGCTGGCTGCGGAGAAACTCAACGAAGCCCGCGCCAATGAAGCGGGAACGCTCTGGCAGTTCTTTCCGTGGGTGGCGCCGGGCGCAGGCTACAAGGCCCATGATGGCCGCATCCAGAATGTCGAAGGCGCGATCCTTGACGCCAACAAACAATCCTACTCGGTCGGCCCCGCCGTGGTCGCCCAGCTTGATCTGGGAGATGCGATTTACAAACGACTGGCGGCAAAACAATACACCATTGCCGCCTCTCATGGCCTGGCCGCTCAAAAAGAGCAGAGCATACTCGCGGCCACGGAAGCTTACTTTGAGCTGGTCAGATGGCAGGCGAATGTGCGCGTGGCGGATGAAGCCGTGCAAATCGCCAAGGACTATGGAAACCAGATCACCGGCGGCGTGCAAGCGGGCGTGGCCTTCAAGGGCGATCAACTGCGCGCGGAGACCCAATTCCACCGCAATGAACTGCTGTTGAAACAGGCCGAGGAACAGCGGCGCGTGGCCTCGGCGAAGCTGGCGCAGCTGTTGCATCTGGACAGCGCCATTCCCCTGCTGCCGCGTGAAGACGACGCCGTGCCGCTGAAGCTTCTATCGTCCGGCGGCAAGCTCGACAAGCTCATCGGCGACGCCATCGCGCGCCGGCCGGAATTGAAGCAAGGACAGGCGCTGGTGAACGCCAATCAGGCCAATGTGCGTGGCGCGAAGTATGGCCCGCTCGTGCCCACGGTCGGCGCGCAGGTTTTTGCGGGCGGTCTTGGCGGTGGACAGCACGGAGACACCGGAAATTTCGGCGGCAGCGAAGACTATCAAGTTACCATCGGCTGGCGCATCGGCCCCGGCGGATTGTTTGACACCTCGCGCGTCAGAAAGGCGGAAAGCCAGACGGCCCAGGCGTCCATTTCACAGGAAAAAACTCGAGACGAAGTGATCCGGCAGGTGGTGGAAAATTACGAGCGCGTCAAGCTCCTGCGCGAAGAAGTCAATCTCGCCAAAACCGGCGTGAGCGCGGCGCAGGAAGCCCTCAAGCTGGCGCGGGAACGCAAAGAATTCGCCGTGGGCATCGTGCTGGAAACTTTGCAAAGCGAGCAGGACGCCACCCGCGCCAAGTTCGACTATGTGAACACGGTCATGGAGTTAAACAAAGCTCAATACCGCCTGAAGGCGGCAACGGGCGGAGAGTGATTGCAGCGCCGATAAATCTATCCCCCACCCACCCACCCCTTTTCCGGAGTCAGGTAGCTTTCGTTACTTGCTTGCCGTTCAACGTTTTGACTTCCCCCCCCGGAGAAGCTGGCTACAAT
>JAYVOH010000322.1:0-7746 GCA_043758025.1 Verrucomicrobiota bacterium | reverse complement strand
GTCCATCTGGAAAGTGTCGCATTGCCCAACCACGAAACAGCCGCTCTGAAGTGTAACTCCCCGTGAGTCCGTGCACGGTCCAGATCACACCGTCCTTGTCAAAGCCGGAGCCGAAATTGAATTCATGCTCGCCACCCCATGCCCAGGCATCGCTCACGGTTTCGTAGCGATCCGCGTGACCATCGCCATCGGTATCCGTGATGCGTGTCAGTTCCGCTTGCTGGGTAGCGTAGAGAACACCGTCACGCCAGGCGAGGCCGAAGACCTCGGTCAACCCGCTGGCAAAAAGTTTCCACACAGGCTCCGGCGGAGTCTTGTCCGCGCCAGTGGCAAAGTAAATATCACCGCGCCGCGTGCCCACTGCCAGCCGACCATCCGGAAGCGCAACCATGCTGCCAGCTTCCATCACCGCGCCCAGCGGCATCGGCACCTCGGAGATGCGATAATATTCTGTCTCGCGTTCATTGACGGGCACCTCCGCGAGTTTGTCCGTGTTGAGATCCTGTTTCGGCTTAGGCTTCTGCTGCGCAACAGCCAACGAGCAGCCGAGCATGAGGGTGGCGAGAGCCATTGTGCGATTACCAAACATAGTCGATCTCCAGTTGAGCCTTTTGATTCTCGATGCGAACCGGCAGGAGAAGTTCCTGCCGCGCACCCTCACCGCGAGTGATGGCTTTAATCGGGTTGCCGATATGCAATGTCAGCGCATTGTCCAGACGCCATGTATTATCACCAGCCGGTGCCAGCTTGCCTGCGGCAACGCGAAAGTGAAGCCCGGCAATCTCAGGCCCGGCGAATTTCAGCGTGCGATGCAATGCTGGCTTTCCATCCAGCTCGATGTTGGTGAATGAATCTTGCACACCAATTTCCTGGAAAGCATAGAGCAGGGTCGGGCGCTTGAGCGCGTCCAACTGATAGCCGCGAAATTTCATTCCCACTTCCTTGCCTGGTGCAACAGGCCAAGGCGCGGTCAAATCGTTTAGCACCGCAAAGGACGTGCCGTGCGGAAAGATCACCGGATCTTTTCCCAGCGGATGAATCGAACCCATGCCCTGCACGTTCCAATGCGGAGAGGCATCAATAAAACGTCCGCGCCATAGCAGCGACAAGCGCATTTCCTCGGCATCAAACGCTACGTTCATCTGGTCGGGATAGCCCAAAGCGATAGCCCTGAATCCAGCTTCCCAGAGTTTGCCGCGATAGAGAACGGGATCGCCACCAACGACAATCTCCATATTTTTTCGGCTCAATCCCTCGGGAAATTTCGCGCGCGCGCCATCAGCGAGATAAGTCCAGAGCGCCGCGTGTTGCCGGTCTGTATCACCGCCGAGCACGTCGGGAATTACGCTGCGTCCACCCGGCCAGAATGGTGGCATCCGCGTGGCGGGGTGGTAGCGATTCGGATCGCGGAGAAACGCGCGGAACCAGTCTTCATTGAGCCGCTCCGTCACGGTCGTGAGATCCATCACCTGTAACATATGGGCGGGTTGACGGGCAAAGCGATGACAGGCGATGCAGGAAAGCCCGTCGGTGCCGACGAGTTTGCGACCGGCATCTCGCAGCAACACATCGGCGGAGTCGCTCACTGGGGCCAGTGGCTGCGGGTGACGGTCGAGCGCGACAAAAAGCTCCGTGAGATGACCGACATTCGCGACGCCGAACTGCGGCATCCGCGTATTCAAATAGGGGCGCACCACCGAGCCTTGGTTCAGCACCTTTGCCAACCGCTCAGGACGCAAGCGATCTCCCGCCCCATCGAGCGACGGCGGCAGTCTGCCCTCGTCGCCGAGATCGTCCACATTGGCGGTGAAGAAGGAGTCGATTTGTTTGGAGACACCTCCCTTTCCATCACGCACATGACATGAGTCACAACGGAAAGTCGCCATCGTCTGAGCAACGCGCTGTTGCGGCGCAGGCGCGGCAAGTTCGGAACGATTTAATTCAGTCAGCGCAGCTTGAACAGCGGTGCGCTGCTCTTGGGAAAAATGAAAGTCTGGCACTGATGCGGAAAGCTTCTCAGCGAGACAGCCGCGTGTGACTTGCAGCGCGGCCAGTGCGGGCAGCGACTTCGAGGGTGCTTTGCCCTCATGACACACCGCGCAATTCATCGCTGCATACAAGGTTTTTCCACGGGCAGCTTTCACGGAATCCACTGCAAAAAGCTTGGGCTCGGTCGTTGATTCCACATTGCGATCCGCGCGCATTCGATTCATCGGCAGCGGTTCTCGCGCAAGGCCCGGCCCCTCCCATTCCGCAAGCAACTTCGGAGGCAGTTGACCCCGTTGCGCAAAATCGAGCTTCAGCGAATGCCAGCCTGCATCGAGATGCAGCGTGCCCTTGGCCTTGGTCTGCTCGTTCTCCCATGAATCCTCGTATTCCACCCATTTTTCATCCAGTGAACCCCGTGCTGAACCATCCGCCGTCAGAAAAAATGTGTATTCCCCCGCCTGATCAACCCGCAACCAACCGCTGAATCGCAGCACCAGTCGTCCGTTGGCACCGGGGATGTTCATGGACAAGCCTGGCATCGGCGTGGTGCTCGTCACCTCGGCGGTGTCGATCTCATTAAGCGAGCGAATCTGCGTCCGATAAACAGCTACCTCCAGTGGAGAAAATATTTTTGTGTCACGCAGAAGATAATGCGCCACATCAAATGCCTCGCCTTCCGTCAGTCCCAGCGACGGCATCCGGCCCGATGGATGAATTGCAAGCGGGTCTGCCAGAAATCGTCGTAGTCCGCCCAGTTCCCACTTTTCCGACATACCGGCGAGCGGCGCCGGGTTCTCACCAACCTTCACGCCTCGCTGGGGGGCGTGACACACCACGCATCCAACACGATGAAACACGCTCTCACCACGAGCCACTGCGCCCTTGTCCGGCGCGACCCGTTTCCATTTCGGCGCAGATGTGGAATATAAATAATGCGTCAGCGCCTCCGCCGATTTTTCGCGTTCATCCGCAGCCAGTCCGTGCAACACATGCGGCATCGAATTTTGCGGTGCGAGCAGATGCTTTTTCACCCAGTCGGGATTGGCATAATTACCGATGTCAGCAAGTCTCGGAGCAGTCTTGGGAATCAGCCATGCAGATTGTGACTTGGTTGCGGCATGGCACGCCGTGCAGTTCATTTCACTGAGCAGGGCGCGACCTCTGTCAGCGTCTGACGCACGGGCTGCGACCGCGAGAATGAAAAATAGGATTGGCGTGATGTGCTTCATCATTTGCAACCACAGGATACGGCACCACATGCGGCGCGTTTGCCGGCAAGTCGTTGTTCGATGGCCAGCGAAGTGGGCGTGATGGACAGGCCACCAAGTGCGGTGCAACGCAGCTCACGCGGCATCTGTATCGCCACTTGCTTGGCAGTCTCGATGACTTCATCGAGCGGAATCACCTGGTCAAAACCCGAGAGCGCCATGTTCGCGCAGGACAAGGCATTGGCGGCAGCCATGACATTCTTACCAAGACACGGCGCTTCCACGCGATTCGCAATGGGATCGCAAATGAGTCCTATCATGCTCTGCATTGCCATCGAGGCCGCTCCGACCGATTGCGCAAGTGTGCCGCCGGCCATTGTGACCAACGCTGCCGCAGACATCGCTGCTGCGGAGCCGCCCTCTGCCTGACATCCGCCCACTTCGGCGGCGAACGTCCACGCCGTTGCAATGAAGACTCCGATCAATCCGCTAGCCAGTATCGCGCGCGCCATTTCCTCTTCGACAAGCTTCATCTCCTCCGCCATCGCAATGACCGCGCCTGGCAACGCTGCACATGCGCCCGCAGTCGGCATGGCCACGATGACGCCCATGGAACTTTTCACTTCCATGAGCGCGGTGACATAAAGAATGATCCGGTTTAATGCGCCTGCATTGAGCAGTCGCCCCTGATTCATCATTTCTTGAAACCCGCCCGACTGATGCCCGAGCACGCGATCTTCGTAACTGGTGCCCGCGATACCCTGCGCAATGGAGCGACGCAGAATGCGCACGATGCCGATCATCATTTCCATCACCTCGTGCTCGCTCAATCCGCCGCGCTCGCATTCATAGGCGACCGCGAGCTTCCACAACGGAGTGTTTTTTCCAGCATCGAAGGCCAGCATCTCGGCGCAGGTGGAAAATGGAATGTGAGTGGTGCGGCGTGACTTCACCGGCAGCACTGACGAGAGCCGCTTCACCGCACTCACGAGTCCCGAGTTGCGCAATTCAGCGAGCACGGCATCAGGGACAAATTGCTGCGCCTTCACCTCCACCAACTGCACTCCTTGGTGCTCGTGGAGCAGCACAGCATCCGCGTCTAGCAACGATTCGATTTTGTCCCGCAGCACCGCACCATCGCCCGTCGCCCACAGCAGGGTCTCAAAATAATCGCCGAACACCGAGATCGCGAATCCATCCACGTCCAGCACTTCCATCATCCCGCCGCCGGTGGAAATCGCGCGCAGCGTGTGGCTCTCGCTTTCATTCGTCAGCGTCAACCGGTAGGCATTCGGATGCGGATCGTTAACATCGACGGTTTCGATGCGAATTTTTACTCCTGTGTCTTGTAGGGTTTGCATCGATCCGGGCAGACGTTCATCCGCTGCGTCCCAGCCCATCAACCCGCCGAACAAGCCCATGTCCGATCCTTGGGTGTCATGCGTCGTCGGCAGGGAACCATTGCGGTCAAACTCCACCAGCACCTCGCGCAGATTACCATCCATGAGATCAAGCCCCAGCCGTCCGATTCGCAACGCCGCCGCGCAATGCGAACTCGACGGCCCGCGCATTACGGGACCGATGACATCATTGAAAATGCTGACAAACATATCCGGTTACTTGGTTACGCCCCATATGCGTTGCAACACGGCAAACATGTCGGGGTCGTGTTTCTCCAACTGGTCGCGTGTAAAGGGAAAGAAATCATTGCGCGAGAAAAATGCCTCCGTTGTTTCCGCGAAGTATTCCTTGGGATCGGTCATCGCGTAGGCGCGCTCAAGGGTGTTGGGTTTGCCATTGCCGTGCCATCTCTCCACGCGATCATACAGCTTCGCGGTTTTGGCATGCTTGTAGGCGGCAATGATGTCCGGCTGCTCAAAGGTCAACACGCGGTCATGATAACCGTGCGCCAGTTCATGCAATATGAAGTTTGGCATCCGGTTGGTTTCCTTCTCAAAATTGGCCACGTCGGAGACCTGGACGCCCTTGGCCATTGCGGCGTCGCGTCCGTTCTCGCGCAGCCATTGGGCCTCGGGATGGTATTCAGCCGTGCCGCGAGAATTTTTCGGTGGCAAGGTAAAAAAGATCGGCACCTCGCGCAGCTTGGCCACTGCAGCAGGCGGAACGACGCAGACGATTTCCTTGAGCTGCTTTTCCAGAAAAGGCATTGCCGCATCCACTGCGGTTTTTTGTTCTGCCAAAAGATTATCTGATATATGCAGTGTCCAGCCTTCCACGCTTCGCGTTGATGATGCTGTGCTGGATGGCTCAGAGGCAATGGGAGCCTTCGACGATGCAGGGGGCTCAGCAAATATAGTCAGGCCGAGAGCGCAAAGGGTGCTGGTCAGGATAATAGATTGGACGCGGTTCATGCGTCTTGGATGAATTCTTTACGATGCAGATTTTACGAAATTAGAATACTCTAATCGGTCTGTTTTCTTGCAAACGCAATGGCCGCCTTGGTAGGCCCGTCGAATTAGAGCTTAACTTAATTCATGCGGATTGCCGGACCTACCCAGGACGCCCTTAACGTGCGCCTCGCCATTGGTGCGGCGGCCGCGCGCCTCTTTAAAAAAGGCTTTAAGCATCTGGACGCATTCCTCGCCCAGCACGCCCGAAGTGATCTCGCTTCGATGGTTGAGATTCGGCGACTGGAGCAGGTTCCACATGCCGCCCGCTGCGCCACCTTTCGGGTCGGGACAACCAAAGATCACGCGCCGCACTCGACAGTGCATAATGGCCCCGGCGCACATCGGACAAGGTTCCTTCGTGACGTAGAGATCGCATTCGTTCAAGCGCCAGTCCCCCACCGCGCTTTGCGCCTGCGTGAGGGCGATCATCTCCGCGTGAGCTGTTGCGTCCTTCAGAGTCTCCACTTGGTTCCACGCGCGGGCAATGATGCCTCCATCATGCACGATTACAGCCCCAATGGGCACCTCGTCCGCAGCCAGCGCGCGTTTCGCCTGACGCAAGGCCTCGCGCATGAAGCGGTCGTCGAGGTTTGGAATCAAAGGAATGTGACAGGATTCGTCAGACATGGGGGGAAAGCTTCAAAGCTCAAGCATCAAGGTTCAAGGAAAATTCAATAGTTGCTTCAAACAGCAACTCCCGCAATCCCATAGCCCCGATAATCCTCAAGGCAATCGATGCCGGAGGCATCGAAGCCAGTAGCCGGGGGTCGAGCGAGGAACGAGCAAAAACCCCGGAACATAGAATAAGAATAACCGGTCCCGGCAGGGATCGAAGCCGACGCGGATGCGAATGTCGCACCAGTTTTCGTCAGTGGCTTGCATTCCTCAGGGATGCGGAAATTTTGTTATTCGTGACCGGGGGTGTCGCTTCGCTCAACCCCCGGCTAACAGGCTGAGATGCCTCTGGCATCATGATTTAGAAGCTTATCGGCTAACGCCCGCTTAGAAACTTCACCACTTCCCCCGCAACCGCGACACGCGCCCGATAACTCGCAAGCTCCATTCGCTGCTCCATGATTTTCATCTTCCACCGTATTTTCCACTTGCAATTTTCTCCATTCTAATTCAGCCTCCGGTTCCATGAACGCCAGCCCCAAAATGCTCAACGGCTCAACGGCTCAACGGCTCAACGGCTCAACGGCTCAACGGCTCAAAATCTAGGGCAAGCGCCTCAAATTCAGAGAGTCAAGCGCGAAAAACCGGAGCTTCCGGCTGCAAAAAGTTCCTGCCGTGCGTTAGACGCGGTCATCAAGTCCCGCAGGGACCCGGTCGCGAGCACGACGCCTGTTCCCCGCTTCCGGGTGCCCCTGTCGCAGCGCGGACAGCACATTTTTACTCTCGGAGGAGCCAGCCGGGGCGGCGACAGTTCATTTTTGCTCCCCGCAGGTCGTGCCGAGAACGCGACCAGAGGTTTTTACTCCCAGAACACCGCGCCGCAGCCTCGGCAGGGTCTTTTTGCTCTCGGGAAGTCCGGTCGCGCCCTCGACATGGGCGTCTGGCTTCCCCGGAAGCCGGTTTTACACGCAGTAGAAACTTTTTGCTCCCGAGATGTGCTGTCTAGCGCCTTTTCCGGGCCTTTTTCCCGCTGAACTCACCCACCTCAAACCCACCCACCCACCATGGCCTCCAACGCACTCCCCGACCAGATTGACCAGCTTCTTACCCTCGCTGAGGATATGGAAGATGGTCTCACCACCTACGCTGCCGCCATCGGCATCCTGCAAAACACGCAGGCGACCATGAACGCCGCCCGCATGGGGCTGCTGAATGCGCAGAATACTTATCACGCCAGCCGCTCGGCGAAAGTGACGCTGGTCACCGCTCAGACAGTGGCGGACTCCAATGCCAAAGCCTTCATCGCCACCGCGCGTGGCATTCTGGCCAACTACCTCGGCTCTGGGTGGACACAGGCATGGGAAGCAGCCGGATTCCTCAACGGCACTCTTGCCATTCCGCCCACCGTGGAGGAGCGCCAGGCTCAGTTGGCTACGCTGGCGGCTTACTTCACCGCGAATGCCGCGCAGGAAGCCGCGCCGCTGGTCACCGCCGCGCGCGCCACACTCCTGGGAACCGCATTG
>JAYVOH010000321.1:0-2674 GCA_043758025.1 Verrucomicrobiota bacterium | reverse complement strand
ATGGGACTGATTTTTTTTATGTCCACTGACACCGGTTCCGCAGCGCACACCTCACGCATTCTGGAGCCATTATTGCGCTGGCTGAATCCGCAGATCAGCCCGGCCGCCATAGAGCAGGCACACTTCGTCGTGCGCAAGTGCGGGCATCTCAGCGAGTATGCCATGCTCGCGATTTTGTGCTGGCGCGCCCTGATGCAATTTCGTGCGGCAAAGCCCGGCGATCAGACGATGAAATGCGCCGCTCTCGCCTTTCTCATCTGCGTGTTGTATGCGGCCTCGGATGAGTTTCATCAGTCATTCATTCCCACGCGTGGCCCGTCTGTGCGGGATGTCATGATCGATTCCTGCGGCGCGTTGATCGGGCTGGCTCTCCTGTTGATTTTGCGCGGCTGGAGGATTCGTCTTGCCCGCCTGCCATGACGAGGCATGATGGCGGCAACCATGAATCCAGCACAACTTTTTGATCTCTCGGGCCTCACCGCAGTTGTCATCGGCGGAACCGGCGAACTTTGCGGGGCCATCGCCATGGGACTTGCGGAAGCAGGCGCAGAAATAGTGCTGGTCGGACGCGATGCGGCCAAGGCGGAGTCAAAGCTGGAGAAGATCAAGTCCGGCGACGGGCGCGGCTATTTTCTGCCCTGTGATGTGTCGAAGAAATCCGAACTGGAAGCACTGCTGGCGGAGGTGCTGAAGCGCAGCGGACGCTGCGACATTCTCGTGAACGGGGCAGGGGTGAATTCGCCGACCCCATTTCTGGAGATCAGCGAGGATGAATATGACCGCATCATGGACATCAACACCAAGGCCACCTTTCTCGCCTGCCAGGTCTTCGGACGTTACTTCGTCGAACAGGAAATCCCCGCGTCCGTCATCAACCTCGGTTCCATGTCCGGCGTCGTTCCGTTGAGCCGCGTGTTCACTTATTCGATGAGCAAGGGTGCGGTTCACAATCTCAGCAAGAATCTCGCGCGCGAATGGGCACCGCTGGGCATCCGGGTGAACACGCTCGTCCCCGGCTTCTTCCCGGCGGAACAAAATAAAAAGGTTCTCGTGCCCGAACGCGTCGCCAAGATCATGGGGCACACGCCGATGAACCGTTTCGGCGAATCGCGCGAACTGGTCGGGGCAGCGCTGCTTCTCGCCTCCAACGCCGCAGGCAGTTTCATCACGGGGCATGAACTGATCGTGGATGGCGGTTATTCGGCGATGACGATTTAACTTCGAGAATACCGAAGAACCTCTTGTCTCATGTCGCAGTCATCGAACACAGGCGGACTGCCTTTCTTTTTCACGCACATCTTTCCGTGGCCGTTCGTGTGGGCCAGAATCATGGTGACTTGGCGCGCTGCGCAAACTGAGGGAATCCATTTCAAGTTACCGCTGGCCCAGGGCTGACGGCCGTGTCGTGAACAGCGGACTTGATTATCATTCCAGCAGTGAGGACGGGCCGGACATCTGCTTTCCCAATATCGAATACACCTACTCTGTAGCAGACGAAGTTCACAAGGGAACGCGCATCGCATTTGCGGATTTGAATCACACTGGAGAGACCGCTGCCAATGCATTTTTGAAAAAACATCCTGCGGGAAAATCCATGCTTGTGTATTACGATCCAAAAATGCCCGGCTCTGCGCTTTTGGAGCCTGGTGTGCGTGTGATGGTGATCACGCATTTGATTTTCGGCTTTTTGATCTTGTCAGCAGGTGTGGCCATGGTTTTTATTTTTGGAGCCTGGCGTTGGTAACGCTACCATCTCACCATGCTCACCTCCGACTTCGACTACCAGCTCCCGCCCGAACTCATCGCCAGCGTGCCGCTGGCCGAGCGCAGCGCATCGCGGATGCTGGTGATAAATCGTGATGCATCCAGCATCGAGCATCATGCGTTTGCCGAATTGAAGACATTTCTCCGCGAGGGCGACCTGCTGGTGCTCAATGATACGCGCGTAGTGCCGGCGCGATTCTTCTCCAATGACGGCATGAAGGAACTGCTGCGGCTCAAAGCTCTCTCCCCCACGCTCTGGCGCTGCATGGTGAAACCGGGTAAAAAACTGCGTGAAGGCCATCAGATCAAGATCGGTCATGCGACAGGAACGGTGACAGAGATATTCGAAAACGGTGACCGGCTCATCGAGTTTGATCACGCTGTGGATGCAGCCAGACATGGCCAGCTTGCATTGCCTCCCTACATGGAACGTGAGGAGCGTGAGCCGGACAAGGAACGCTACCAGACCGTCTATGCGCGCGTGGAGGGTTCCATTGCCGCGCCTACAGCCGGACTGCACTTCACCCAGGAACTGTTGCGGGAAATTCCGCATGTATTTGTCACCCTGCATGTCGGCGTCGGAACTTTTCAGCCGGTCAAAGCCGAGCGACTTGACGAGCACGTGATGCACTCGGAGAACTATGAAGTGAGCGAAGCTGCGGCCAAGAAAATCAACTCCGCGCGGCGCGTCATTGCCGTGGGCACTACCGTGACGCGTGTGCTGGAAAGTGTCGCCGCCCGGCATGGCTCTATCGTCTCAGAACGCGGAGAGACAGACATCTTCATTTATCCGCCCTATGAATTTCGCGTGGTAAATGCGCTGCTGACGAATTTCCATCTGCCCAAGTCCACCTTAATGATGCTGGTGAGCGCGTTCGCCGGGAAGGATTTAATTTTCCGGGCCTATGCC
>JAYVOH010000320.1:0-43680 GCA_043758025.1 Verrucomicrobiota bacterium | reverse complement strand
CTGGCACGCAGAATATGCTGGCGTCGCTCCGCGATGCGAAACACGGGATGAACATTTTCGAGGGGTATCGCTGTGCGCTCAACCCCTCGCTACTGGCTTGAATGGCAACGCCATCCTCCCAAGTTCATAGAGAACGCAATGCGCGCAACGTTTTACTGATTGATACCTCCAAATGGTATCAGTGTCCTTGAGGATTTTCAGAAGCAAGCCTGGTCCAAGTGTCTCGCCTGCATGAACTGGAACTACGGTGCATCGTCCATCCGGATGCCTTAGAAAATGATGACTGCCTTTGATGCGTATGACGGAGAAGTCTTGCTTCTCAAGAATCTTGAGCAGCTTCCTGCCTTTGAGCTTTGGGAGCTTCGGCATGGTTTATACGACGATACGCTGAACTCCGACGAAATCCGGCCGGTTGTGAACGTTCTTTTCGACTTCCAGGCAAAGTTCAATGGCCTCGCGAATGCGCTTCATCAGGGTATCCAATGATTTTGCCTGCGTGTGGCATCCACTTAATTCTGGAACTGAGGCCACGAAATATCCTTCTGAATCGCGTTCAATAATCACGTTGAATTCGTTGGTCTTGGCCATAATGCAAATGTGGCAGGCGAAACGACGAAAGGCAATATTTATGACCCAACAGTTGGAACTCGAAGAAATAAGTTAGTTTCTGCCGGGTGCGTTTTAAGATGCCCCCTCCAGCATGTTGCGCCCGCATTGAACCTTGAACCTTGAACCCTGAACCTCTAACAGTCTCGAATGCGCATTCTCTCAGGACTACAGCCCACCGGACGGCTTCACATCGGCAACTACTTCGGCATGATGGAGCCGGCGCTGCGTTTGCAGGATGAGGGCGAGGCTTACTACTTCATCGCGGACTATCATGCGCTCACCAGCCTCCACAATGCAGTTGAGCTGCGTGAGAACGTGCGGAACCTGGCGATTGATTTCCTCGCGTGCGGACTTGATCCCAACAAGGCCGTGTTCTTCAAGCAAAGCGACGTGCCGGAGCACACGGAGCTGGCGTGGATTCTCAGCACCGTGACGCCGATGCCGATGCTGGAGAATTGCCACAGCTACAAGGACAAGACCGCGCGCGGCATGGTGCCCAACGCGGGCCTGTTTACTTATCCCGTGTTGATGACAGCGGACATCCTGATTTACGACAGCGATCTCGTTCCCGTTGGCAAGGATCAGAAGCAGCATCTCGAAGTCGCGCGCGACATCGCCACCAAGATGAACCTCACCTTTGGCGAAGGCACTCTAAAAATCCCCACTGCCCGCATCCGTGAGGAGACGGCGGTAGTGCCCGGTCTCGATGGTCAGAAGATGAGCAAGAGCTATGGAAACACCATCGCGCTCTTCGAGGACGAGAAAGCGTTGAAGAAAAAAATCATGGGCATTCCCACCGATTCCACGCCGGTGGAGTCGCCGAAGCCCACCGAGAATTCAGCCATCCTGAGTCTTTACCGGCTCTTTGCGAGCGATGCGGAATATGCCGCAATGGTCAGTGATTTCCAAAAGGGCGGAACCGGCTACGGCGACTTCAAAAAGCGACTGCTGGAGAAGGCGTGGACATTTTTTGGCGCAGCCCGAGAAAAGCGCGAGAAGATCGTCGCGGATAAGAACTACGTGGACGATGTGCTGCAAGCCGGGGCCGCGAAGGCCCGCGCGGTGGCGCGAAAGACCATGGACCGCGTGCGCGCGGCGGTGGGCTTGTAGCAGACGACGCGCTGAACTTCCAGTTAGTGCCTCGTTACCTCGGCAGCTAAGGCACGGCGTTTTTGTTGGGGTAGCCCAGACATTCCGATGTCGGGATGTTCCCGGCCAGCATTCTCGACATCGGAATGTCAAACTACTGTTCCCGTCCCGCCGTGGTAATGCCTCGCTGGCTGGAAGCGACAAAATCGATCACGCGCTGCACGTTGGCATCCGGAGCGTCGGCCCGCAAGGCATCGAGAGCCTGGCTGATGTTCAGATTGCTCCGGTAGAGCGTTTTGAAGGCGGCGCGCATGGCGGTGATTTGCTCTTCGCCATAACCGTGACGCTGCATCCCGACTTGGTTAACGCCGCGCGCACGTCCAGGATTGCCGTCCGCGATGGTGAAAGGAACCACGTCCTGCACGATCTTTGAGCAGCCGCCGGTGATGGCGTGCGCGCCGATGCGGCAGAACTGGTGCACGGCGGTCAATCCGCCCATGATGACGTGATCTTCCACGATGACGTGTCCGGCGAGCGTGCCGTTGTTGGAGAAAATGCAATGATTGCCGACGATGCAATCGTGCGCGATGTGCGCGTAGGACAGGAAGTGATTGTAGCTACCGATGATTGTCTTCGTGCCCGGAAGTGTGCCGCGATTGACGGTAACAAACTCGCGGAAATTATTGTCATCGCCGATTTCGAGATAGGTCGGTTCGCCCGCATATTTCAAATCCTGCGACTGCTGGCCG
Organism: Verrucomicrobiota bacterium; assembly: GCA_043758025.1. GTDB lineage: Bacteria > Verrucomicrobiota > Verrucomicrobiia > Verrucomicrobiales > Verrucomicrobiaceae > VFKE01. The sequence goes on along the minus strand of JAYVOH010000320.1, from coordinate 41,233 downwards.
ATGCTGGAGTAGGCGTGGAAGCGGTTGTTCTTTCCGATCTTCGTCGGCCCCAGCACGGTGATGTGATGCTGGAGCCAGGTGCCATCGCCGATCTCCACTTTGTCGCCAATGATGCAATACGGCCCTATGACGACATCGGAGCCAATGACGGCGCCCGGATCAACGATGGCGGTGGGGTGAATCATGAAGTTCGTTTTCCGTTAACCGTTTTCAGTTTTCCGTGTTGGTAACGCGAGTGCTGCGAGGATTTGAAGATGTTTGTGTTTCGGTCAACGGAAAACGGTTAACGGGAAACGTTGTTCACCTATCAATCAAACTAAACATCAAGTCGGCTTCGCTCACGACGTTGCCGCCGACGATGCAACGGCCCTTGGCCTGGCCGATGTTGCGTTTGATCTTGAGGATTTCGGTTTCGATAAAAAGGGTGTCGCCGGGCAGCACGGGCTTGCGCCACTTCACATTGTTGGCACTGAGGAAGTAGCCGATTTTCCCCTGATTCTCCGGCGCGCGAAGCAGGAGGATGGAGGCGACCTGGGCCATGGCTTCAAGCTGAAGCACGCCGGGCATGATGGGATGGCCGGGGAAATGACCTTGGAAGAAAGGCTCGTTGATGGTGACGTTCTTCACGCCTGTGCATTTCGTCTCGCCCTCGAAACCGACGATGCGATCCACCAGCAGGAACGGATACCGGTGCGGGAGAATGCGCATGACCTCATTGATGTCGAGCACGGCCTCGCCGGACGGGATGGTGAAGGGCGCGGGCACCATCGCGCGCATGTTGTTGTAGGTCTTCAGCAGTTCGCGCGCTAGATCGGTGTTCGGTCCGTGGCCGGGCCGCACGGCGATGACGTGGCCCATGATGCGGCGTCCGAAGAGCATGAGGTCGCCGACGATGTCGAGGATCTTGTGCCGCACGAACTCGTTGTCGAATCGCAGGGGATGCTTGCTCAGCACAGCGTCGCCGCGGATGACGACTGCGCTCTCCAGCGTGCCGCCTTTGATCAGGCCCTTCTCCATGAGCGGGGCGATGTCTTCATAGAAAACAAAGGTTCGAGCCGGGGCTATTTCCTTTTCGTAATTCTCCGGGGTAATCTCGGTGGAGAAAAATTGTGTCGTGCGTCCTTTCGGCCCCACGTGGGTGCAGGAAATGCGGAATTTTTTGTCGGGCACGATGGTCAGCAGTGAGCCGTCGCGCGACTCCAGATGAATCGGCTCCCGCACTTCGAAGACACTGCGGGGTTCGTCCTGCTTTTGCAGCCCGGCCTTTTTGATGAGTTCCACGAAGGGCAGCGAGCTGCCGTCGGCGATGGGCGGCTCGTTGGCGTCCATCTCGATGATGGCGTTGTCCACGCCCATGCCGGTGAGGGCGGAGATGACGTGCTCGACCGTGTGGACGTTCACACCGCCTTCCGACAACGTGGTGGCGCGCTCGACCGTTTGCACTTTTTCCACGGAGGCGGGAATGAACGGCTTGTCGTCCAGATCAATGCGCCGGAACTTGAAGCCGTGGTTCGCGGGCGCGGGTTGCAGGGTCAGGGTCACCCTTTCACCGGTGTGCAAGGAGGTGCCCTCGAGGGAGGCGGGTTTGGCTAGCGTGTTCTGGCGCTCGGACATGAGGCGCGAGAGTTAGTCGTATGCGCCATCGCGGTCAAGAAAGACATGCAGCGCGGGTCGCTGCTACTGCGACCGGAAATCATGGAATCCGCGGGTGTAACCCTGGCTGTAGGAGGTTTCTGTGGCCGTGGAGTATTCCGTGCGATGGCGCTTAAAAGATGGAGCAAGGCCGTTCTCACAATCGGCGCGGCCGGCGTCGTATCCATCGCGCCTGGATAGTTCTTGATCCGCCGTGCTGGCCTTGGACTGCTGCTGTCGGCCCGTTTCATGGCCGACGTGGTAGCCGCGCGCGAAGACATCTGCCGCCTCCGGCTGATATTCGTCGTGGTAGCGCTCGAAGTTTTCCTCCAGCCCGTTGCCGCCATCCATGGACCCGTGATGATAACCGGCGCGGTAGGCTTTGACCTGCGCGCCGCGATAAGCCCCGTCGCCCGGTGCGGGCGGCGGCGCGGTCTTGCACTGGCTAAGCAGCATCAAGGCGGCGAGGGCAAAAAGGCGCGGCAGATGATTCATCGTGTGAAGTGTGATTAGCTGAAAAAATCGAATAATGCAAAAGGATTGCCTGGATGTTTGATGCCCCGTGTTTTGTTCCTCTTTCGCTTCTTTCGGCCAATCATCGGACGCATTTCCGGTTGATTCACTCCGTCCGCGCGCCTACATGCGGCGTAACAATTTTTAAACCCAAACTTATATGGCCAGCGCAAACGTCCTGCTTTTAAACGAACAAAATTTTGAATCCGAGATCAAGAACTCCACCGTGCCCGTCCTCGTGGACTTCTGGGCGGAATGGTGCGGCCCCTGCCGGATGCTCGGCCCCATCCTCGACCAGATCGCGGATGAAAAAGGCGCGGCCTACAAGATCGCCAAGGTCAATGTGGACGAAAGCCCGAACATCTCGGCCAAGTTCAACGTGCGCGCCATACCCATGATGGCCTTCTTCAAGGGCGGCGAACTCAAGGACTCCGTCACTGGTGTGCAGTCGAAGGACGCCATTGTGAAAAAGCTGGAAGCGCTTTGAGCGGACATCTGTGTTGTCTGGTTGCTTGTAGGTCGTTGGTGTCAAACGGCCCGAAAGACGTGCTTAGCCGTTTGACACAAACGGCCTACAGTCCGATTTACCCGGATGGACATTAAACCGGACGTTTACGAAAAGCTCGGCACCTTCTACCTCGGACGCGGCTACGACATCGGCACCAAGCAGATGGACGACTCGCTCGTCCTCTATGATTCCAAGGACCTGGTGACCCACGGCGTCGTGCTCGGCATGACCGGCTCCGGCAAGACGGGCCTCTGTCTCACGCTTCTGGAGGAGGCCGCGATGGACAACATCCCCGTCATCGCAATCGACCCCAAGGGCGACATTGCGAACGTGCTGCTCACATTCCCGAATCTCAGCGCGGATGAGTTCAGGCCTTGGGTGAACGAGGACGACGCCAAGCGGAAGGGACAATCCGTGGATGACTTCGCCGCCACGCAGGCGCAGACTTGGCAGAAGGGACTCGCCGATTGGGGGCAGGGCGCGGATCGCATTAAGAAACTTCGCGCGCAGACGGACATCACCATTTACACGCCCGGCAGCAGTGCGGGGATTCCCGTGAGCATTGTGGCGTCGCTCGCTGCGCCCGATGCCGCCGTCATGGAGGATGCGGAAATTTTCACCGAACGCGTGCAAAGCACCGTGGCCAGCCTGCTCAGTCTCGCAGGGGTGGAGGGCGATCCCATTCAGTCGCCGACGCACATTTTGCTTTCCAGCATTTTTACCACCTGCTGGCAGAAGGGTCAGGACCTCACGCTGGAATCGCTGGTGAAAATGACTCAGCAGCCGCCGTTTCGCAAAGTTGGTGTGGTCGCGCTGGATGATTTTCTTTCCGAGAAAAAGCGCACCGAGCTGGCGATGAAATTGAACAATCTTATCGCGTCGCCCAGCTTTGCAGCGTGGCTTCAGGGCGTGCCGCTGGACATCCAGAACATGCTCTACACGAAGGAAGGCAAGCCCCGCGTGAGCATCTTCAGCATCGCGCATCTCGGAGACAACGAGCGCATGTTTTTCGTCAGCCTGTTGATGACGCAGCTTCTCAGTTGGATGCGCGCCCAGAGCGGCACCACCAGCTTGCGAGCCATGTTTTACATGGATGAGATTTACGGTTATCTGCCGCCGACAGCGATGCCGCCGTCGAAGAAGCCGATGATGATTCTGCTCAAGCAGGCGCGCGCTTTTGGCCTCGGCATGTTGCTCGCCACGCAGAACCCCGTGGATCTAGATTACAAGGCGCTTTCGAACATGGGCACCTGGTGGATTGGCCGTTTGCAAACGGAGCGCGATAAAGCGCGGCTGCTCGATGGACTCGAAGGTGCCGCTGCTGCGCAGAACGCAAAGTTCAATCGAGCCGACATGGAAAAAATGATGTCCGCACTCGGCAACCGCATTTTCCTCATGAACAACGTGCATGAAGATCAGCCCGTGGTTTTCCAAGTCCGCTGGTGCATGAGCTACCTGCCCGGACCGCTATCGCGCAATCAAATCAAAACCTTGATGGATCCCAAGCGCGATGAGTTCGAGATCACTTCGGTCAAATCCGGCACTGCACCTGTGAAGAGTAAAGCAGCCGCAGACGACGACGGCTTCACACCACCTGAAGCGAGGGATACGTCTCCATCAGAGTCTGGAAACGTCATGCGACCACAGATCCCCGACGGTGCCTCAGAATATTTCATGCCTGCTCAAGGCAAGGCGAGTTACCAACCCGCGCTGCTCCGTTCCGCGACGGTGCTTTACATCGACGAGAAAAAGAAGATCAACAGCCGCGTCACCGTCACTGTCGCGAACGTGATCGATACCGCGAACTCTCGCGTGGACTGGGACAAGTTCGTGGACATCCCGCGCGACATTGATTTGTCAAAGCTCGACAAAGACCCGGTGGACGGCGCGAGCTTTGGCGATCTCCCTGCCGCCGCACAGAAGGCGGCAACTTACACGAAGATAGCGAAGGATTTCCCCGACTGGGTTTATGCGAACGTGCAGTCCGAGGTCTATTACGCATCGCTGCTGGATGCTTATTCCAACGTCGGCGAAAGCCAGCAAGATTTCCGCGCGCGCGTGACCCAGACCGCGCGCGAGCTGCGGGATCAGGCTGTCGAAAATTTGCGCACGAAGCTTGGCAAGCAGGCGAAGTCCATTCAGGACGATCTGCAAAGCGCGTTCGCCAAATTGCAGCAGCAGAAGGCCGCGCAATCAGGATCCACGCTATCAACCGTTGCGCAGATTGGAGTCGGTCTGCTCGGATCTTTCCTCGGGCGCAAGAGCAGCATTCTCACCGCATCCACCATCAACAAGGCTGGCTCGGCCTATAAAGACTCTCAGCAAGCGGGTGCAACGGAAGCCCTGATCGAAGACTTGAAGAATCAACTCAAGGCTCTCGACGCGCAGCTCGACGAGGAATCGAAGAAGATCGACGACCAATACAATCCCGGTGCGATAACTTTGGAAACAACAAAACTTCAGCCGAAGAAGACCAACATCACCGCCGGTGCTGTGGGCATTTTGTGGATTCCCCAATAACCAATCACCTCATCATGTCACAAAAATTCCCCATCGTCACCACCACCAACGAAGTCTCCGGCGCACAGGTCACTGATTATCTTGGCGTCGTGCGTGGCCTTGTCGTCCGCACACCCAACATCGGCGCCTCCATCCTCGGCGGTTTAAAATCGCTCTTGGGCGGCAACATCAGCCAGTTCGCCAAAGTGTGCGAGGCCGCGCGTCAGCAGGCCTTTGAATTGATGGTGCAACACGCGCAGGAACTCGGAGCTGATGCAATCATCGGGATGCGCTACGACGCCACCGAGTTCGCCCAGGGCGCGACCGAGGTGCTGGCTTATGGCACCGCGGTGAAACTTGCTTCGTAAACCCTTGCGGCACACTCAGGGCAGCACATCTATTCCCTGCAATCCAAATTCCGGCGCGGCTTTGAGCAGGTGCTTGTCGTGAGAATAGATGTCGGGAAATCCGTGAAGCGCCGCAGTCACGAGATGCAGCGCATCACCCGCGCGGATGAACACTGCGGCGTCGAGCTTCAGGCAGGTTTGAGTGACGGCCTTTTGCACCGCCCGATCGAAGGGCAGCCAGGTCCACACACCAGCGACTTCATCCGCTTCAAAGCGCGTCCATACCAGCTTCTGCGATGAGCGTGTAAGGCTTCCTTCGCGAAGTTTTCGATGCAGCGCAGTGACAACCTCTACGCGGCCCCACATGGAACAGCATTTGGCCACTGGTTTCGCCGCGAGTGCCCGCACCAGATGCGCATCCGGCTCCGGCAGGTAGCACTTCAGGATGTAATTGGAGTCGAAGTAAAGCATCAGCGGTCGCGGTCATCGCCGATTAGATCGGCGGAATCACTCATCTGTCTGGGCAGTTTTGCAATCAAGGCCTCACGATCGGGCAGGGGCGCGCCCTGTTGTGCGCCCACGCCCGGAGCTTGGATGACGGCCAGCACGCGCCCACGATCGGTAATCTGAAGCGGACGCCTTGCCGCCTCGCGGACGAGGGCTCCCGTGCGGGCGTGGAGATCGCGGAGGGATACGGTTTTCATAGAATTGTGTCTCAATGTGTCACATTTCTGCGTTTAGTGCAACATCAATGTCACAGCTGATTGCGGAATCACCCAAATGATGCATCTTCCACGCTCCCCATGCCCGAACTTTCCAAGACCTACACACCCGCGGAAGTCGAAGCCCGCTGGTATCAGCAATGGCTCGATGACAACGCCTTTGTCGCCGACCCTGCGCGCGTCAGCGACAAGCGCCCCGCGTATTCCATCGTCATTCCGCCGCCGAACGTCACGGGCATCCTCACGCTCGGCCATGTGTTGAACAACACCATCCAGGACATCCTTTGCCGTCGCGCCCGAATGCTCGGCAAGGAAGTGCTCTGGCTTCCTGGCACCGACCACGCGGGCATCGCCACGCAGAACGTGGTGGAGAAGAACCTCAAAAAACAGGGCGCGATCAAGCATCGTGATGACCTTGGCCGCGTAGGGCTAGTGGAGAAGATTTGGGAATGGAAGGAGAAGCACGGCGGCATCATCATCCAGCAGTTGAAGAAGCTCGGCGCGTCCTGCGACTGGAGCCGCGAGCGCTTCACCATGGACCCCGAGTATTCACGCTGCGTGCAGCGCGTGTTCGTCGATCTCTACAAGAAGGGTCAGATTTACCGTGGCAAGCGCATGGTGAACTGGTGCCCGTCCAGCCTCACCGCCCTGAGCGATGAAGAGGTGACAATGAAGCCGCAGAACGGCACCATGTATCACTTCAAAGTGGAAGTCATCGAAGAGCCCGGCACTTGGCTGGAAATCGCCACCACGCGCCCCGAAGTAATCCCCGGCGATACCGCCATCGCGGTCAATCCGAAGGACCCGCGCTACGCTCACCTCATCGGCAAGCACGTGCGTCGTCCTCTGCCTTTGGAGAACCAGGCCGAGCTGCCCATTGTCGGCGACGAGCATGTCGATTTCACCTTCGGCACTGGCGTCCTGAAAGTGACGCCCGCGCATGACAAGGCGGACTTTGAGATCGCGCAACGTCATGGCTTGCCCGTCATCGATGTGATGCATCCAAACGGTATCCTCAATGAACTCGCCGGCAAAGACCTCGGCGGCATGGAGCGCTTCGCCGCGCGCAAGCGTGCCGTGGAGTTGCTTGCCGAGATCGCTGCGATGGTGAAGGAAGAGCCGTATCAAAACAACGTCGGCTACTCCGAGCGCGCCGATGTGCCGATTGAGCATCGCCTCAGCGAGCAGTGGTTCTTGAAGTATCCGAGTGTGGAGCAGGCGAAGGCTTGCGTGACTCAGGACTTCGCCAGCACGATGGGCGGGAATTTGGGGAGCACACGCGCCCCGCGTGTCATTGAAGGCGCCCCCGTCTTCAATTCTGGAGCGCATAGCGAAGCCAAGAATATAGACGCTGCGCGTGAGGTTGATGAGTATTCGGCGAGGGCGCCGAAGACAACACGCGAGGGCGCGCGTGCTCCCCAAGCATCTGCACAGATGCGTTTCTTCCCCGACCGCTGGGCGAAGGTCTATGATCACTGGATGGGCGGCCTGCAGGACTGGTGCATCTCGCGTCAGCTCTGGTGGGGGCATCGGGTGCCGGTGTGGTATCCCAAAAATACGCCCGATACGTCGTATGATCCCTATTGCGATGTAGAACCTCCCCCAGACGCTGAGAACTGGACCCAAGACCCCGATGTCCTCGACACCTGGTTCAGCTCCTGGCTCTGGCCGTTTGCCACGATGGGCTGGCCAAACGAGTCCGCTGACTTGAAGGCCTTTTACCCGACGACCGATCTCGTCACCGGCCCGGACATCATCTTCTTCTGGGTCGCGCGCATGATCATGGCGGGCTACGAATACATGGGCGAGCCGCCGTTCAAGAACGTGTATTTCACCGGCATCATCCGCGACAAGCAGGGTCGCAAGATGAGCAAGAGCTTGGGCAACTCGCCCGACCCGCTGGAACTCATCGCCAACTACAGCGCCGACGCCCTGCGCTTCGGCATCATGCGTAGCGCCCCGGTCGGAGCGGACATCGCGTTCGATGAGAAGAACGTGGAGCTGGGCCGCAACTTCTGCACCAAGCTCTGGAATGCCGCGAGGTTCCGCCAGATGCAAAGTGGCACAGGCTTGCAGCCTGAGTGTAGTTCGGGCATTCTGCCTGAACGCCATCCAGAAGGTGACGAGCAGAATGCTCGTCGGACACACAGGCCAGAGGCCTATGCCACAGAAGCCGAGATCAATCCCGCGCTGCTCACCAGCGACGACAAATGGATTCTCCTGCGCCTCAACACCGCGATCAACGAGGTCACCGCTGCGCTCGAGGAGTATCGCTTCAGCGACGCCACACAGTCCTTGTATCGCTTTTTCTGGACCGAGTATTGCGACTGGTATGTCGAGGCCAGCAAGGCCGCGTTGCGGCCTGTTGAAGGGTTGAAGGGTTTAGAAGTTGAGGCCACCGCATCTTCAACCTCTCAACCTCTCAACCTCTCAACGCGCGAAGCGCAGCGCGCCAACACCGTCGCCGTCATCGACTTCGTGCTCGGCCACACGCTGCGCCTATTTCATCCGTTCATTCCCTTTATCACGGAAGAGTTGTGGCACGGCATGGGCTTCAACGCCGACATGCCGGAGAACCAAGGCGGCAAGAGCATCATGTTCGCTCCGTGGCCGAAACCCATGGACGCCGATGAACTCGCGCACTTCGGCATCCTGCCGGAAGACGAGCAAGCCGCGAACGACAAATACGAAACTGTGAATCTCGGGCGCACGCTCAAGAGCGCATTCAACATCAACAAGAAGGTCCGCTTCGTATTGAATCCTGCGCAGGAACTGCCTGAGCACGAGATAGAAGTGCTGCGCATCCTCTTGAATGCGGAGCCGCTCGACGTGGATGCCGCCTTCGTCGCGAAGAAAGGCACGCCCGCTGTGCTCACGCCTCTTGGTGAACTCTTCCTGCCGCTCGATGGTATCGTCGATGTGGATGCCGAACGCGCCCGCGTGACCAAGGAAATGACGAAGGTTGAAACCGAACTCGGCAAGGTGAAAGCCAAGCTGGCCGACGAAAACTTCATCAGCAAGGTCCCGCAAAAAGTCCTCGACGAACACCAGCAACGCGAAGCCGACTGGAGCGCGCAGCTTGCGAAGTTGAAGGCAATGCTGGAGGCACTGGGCTAGCCCGATCCCGAGCATGATGGAAGGTCTCGACACCGCCATCGCCAACACGAGAGCGCACCTGCTTTCGTTGCGGAATGCTGCGGGGCACTGGGAGGGGCGGCTTTCCAGCAGCGCGCTGTCCACCGCGACGGCCATCGTGGCGCTGTCATTGGTGGATGCGGCGGCGAATGAAGGGCGCATTTCACGCGGTGCCGGATGGCTCATGACCAACCAGAACCAAGATGGTGGCTGGGGCGATACGACGATCAGTAAATCGAATCTTTCCACGACTCTGCTTTGTTGGTCTGCGCTAAGTTTGTATGAACGCGTTGTTCAGGCAGCGAGAGACCGGGCCGAACCGATTACGGGCCGGGTGCCTGTTGAACGGCTCAATGTGCGAAATCGTTGTGAAGCATGGATTCGCGAGCGCGTTGGATCATTGGAACCGGATGCAATCTGCCAGGCAGTGGTTGCGCGTTACGGCAAAGACAAGACTTTCTCCGTTCCCATTCTAATGACCTGCACCATCGGCGGCCGGCTCGGACCGCATGATGAAGCGTGGCGACGTGTGTTGGCACTGCCATTCGAACTGGCGGCGTTTCCGCGCTCGTGGTTTGGAGCGATTGGTTTTCCGGTTGTAAGCTATGCGCTGCCTGCGTTGATCGCGATAGGCCATGCGCGTCTTCATCACGCGCCGCCGAGTTGGTGGAATCCGTTGCGATGGATTCGCACTGCGCTGTGGCCGCGCATCTCGCCGATGCTAAAAACGCTCCAGCCCAGCACCGGCGGATATTTGGAGGCGACTCCACTGACCAGCTTTGTGACGATGGCGCTCGCGTGTGCTGGGGAGAAACATCATTCTTGTGTGCCGGAAGCCGTTCGGTTTTTGCTCAACTCGCAGCGAGAAAACGGAAGCTGGGCGATTGATAGCAATCTGGCGACATGGGCGACGACTCTTTCGGTCAAGGCGCTGGTAGCTCGACATTCCGATGTCGAGAGTCTGGGGGCCTGCGGTCTCGACATCAGAATGTCGAGCTACTTGCGAGGCTGGCTCCTCGCGCAGCAATACAAAACGATTCACCCCTTCACCAACGCCGCACCGGGCGGTTGGGCTTGGACGGATCTTCCTGGGGGCGTGCCAGATGCTGATGACACCAGCGGCGCGCTCATCGCTTTGTGGCATCTTTGTGAATCCGATGAAGAGCGGCGCGAAATCGTTCCCGCCGTCGAGGCCGGCATCACATGGCTGCTAGATCTGCAAAACCGCGACGGCGGCATGCCGACGTTCTGTCGGGGCTGGGGCGCGCTGCCGTTTGACCGCAGCACGCCGGAGATAACAGCTCATGCATTGTGGGCGTATTCGCCTTGGCGCAAGCATCTGCGCGCCGAGGCACAGCAACGGGTGGACGCTGCGGTCAGGCAGGCGTTGCGGTATCTGCGGCACTGCCAGGGTCGAGAAGGCGCGTGGCATCCGTTGTGGTTCGGCAATGAGCATGGGCCTGATGAAGAGAACCCGGTGCATGGCAGCGCGATGGTGCTGCTGGGGTTGTCGCAAGCTGGTTCGCATGACAAAGAGTCCGACGGGATGATGCGATCGGCGGTGGAATTTCTGCTGCGTTGCCAGCACGATGATGGCGGCTGGGGCGGAGCGGCGGGCGTGTTGGCCACGATTGAAGAAACGGCGAATGCAGTTAATGCCCTCGCATCAGTCATGGATTCGGGAGCCATGACGAATGCAGATATTCCCAAGCTGCGGGCAGCCGTGGTGCGGGGAGCAGAGTGGCTCGTTAAACACACACAGAATGGCACTCATTTCATCGCCGCGCCCATCGGGCTCTACTTTGCAAGGCTCTGGTATCATGAGAATATATATCCCGTGGTCTGGACGCTTGCCGCGTTGCAGAAGGCGGATGCGGCCATGAAGCGGACGTAAGCGTTCGCGTCCCAGACACAGCGTCAGGTGCGGATTATCTGAAAACCGGACACGGCGATTTTGAAGAAGCGGTCCGCTCAAACGAGTTCGGCAAGGGAGCTGTGGCCCACGTCAAACAAACGCTGATAGACGCGGATGGCGGCGCGGTCGGTGAGATTGGCCAGCCAGTCGCAAACAAGACGGGCGCGGACGATGGGATTCTCTTCGCGCTCGATGGGCTGCTCGACGGCTTTGGGAAGGAGATGACGTCGGCCGCGGGTGCCAGGCTCGATGTATCGTTCGTGCAGGGCTTCGAACAGGCTGTCCAGAATGTGTTCCGCTTTGAAGTCGCTTTGTTGCAGCACGTTGCTGGCAAAGACCAGCTCGCGGGCGATGCGCTTGTGAAAGCGGGCTTTGCGTCGCGCGCCTTCTTCGATCACGAGTTCCAGCGCGTAGCGGCGGGTGTCGTTGCTCAGGAAACCGGAGCGTTCGCGCAAGGAACAGGCCTGGATGTTGGCGCCGATCCCTCGGGCGAGACGACGCTCAACTTTGTTTTCCCGGATGGCATCGATGAGAAACTGCAGGTGATTTTCCTCCTCGTCGTTGAGAGTTTGTTTTTCTGCCCAGTTTTCCAGCTTGGTCACGGTGATGAAGCCAATCTGCACGGCGTCTGCGAGATCGTTGGTGGAATAGGCGGTGTCATCGGCCCAGTCCATGATCTGGCACTCGAGACTTTTCAGGGCGTCGCGTTTTTCGCCGGACGCATATTCTGCGGGAAACGTTTTTGCATTGAGGACAAAGTTGAGGTGCTCGCGCTGATCGTCGTAGAGGTAATGGTTATCCGCGCCGGGGATTTCACTGTGCAGAGTTTTGTATTTTAATATCGCATCGAGTAACGCGCGTGTGGGGTTCATGCCTTTGAGACCTTCATCAAAGAGTGTATGCGTGAGCTGGCGAAGCGTTTGGGCGTTGCCTTCGAATCCGCCGTAGGGCTGCATGAGACGATGCAAGGCCTGCTCGCCCGTGTGACCGAAAGGCGGGTGACCGAGATCGTGCGCGAGGCAGGCGGCCTCGACAAGATGAGGATCTATTTGAGTATCGTCACCGAGCAGCGGGCTGGATGAGGCAAGCCACCCGCAGATGGATCGGCCCACTTGCGCGACTTCCAGGCTATGTGTCAGCCGCGTGCGGTAGGAGTCGTTTTCGACGACAAGAGACGATTGAAAGACCTGCGTCTTCCCTTGCAGGCGCCGCAGCGCGGCGCTGTGCAGAATGCGATCGCGATCAATCTGAAACGCGCTGCGGTAATCTTCGCCCGAACCGCGCGGCTCCTGATGGAGCCGGGCGATATCGAGGTCGTTGTAAAACGTGTTGCTTCGCACAGTGCTGCCGGGATGACGCGGCGGGATCAATCAAAGGAGACGAGGTCGGTGATCTCCCAGGAGAAGCTGGTGCGCGGCATTTTGTTTTCCTCAAACACGTGCCCCTGCATGGCGCGGAAAGGTTTGGCCCATTTCAGAACCTGCTTCATTTCCTTCTGTTGGTCGGGCTTTTGTTCCGGAGCGAACTTGGAAAGAGAGACGCCGTATTCGACCAGTGCGGCAGGATCAAAGCGCCAGATTAGTCCGTCCACTTTGGATGTCGATGGTTTGGCCAACTCCGCGGCGAAAGATTCCGCGCAGTCCTTGGAGGTGCTGAGCATGAAGACTTTATCATTGAGCGAGGCACAAGGGAGCATATCGCCGGCGAAGAATGGCATGCCGTAGAAATAACTGGTGATGCCGTTCTTTTCGGAACTGATGGGGTCCGGGAGCACGGGCGCTGGCGCGGGTGCTTCTCCGGGCGGCTTGCCATCCGGTGCCGGCTGCTGACTCAATCCTAAATACATGGAAGAAGCCTGGGTGATGGCTTCATTCATCTTCAGCCAGCTGGCCCCGATTTCCGCGCGGTTGTTGACATCAGATATGGTGATGATGCGGGGAAACTTCATGCCCTTGGTTTCCGGCGGAACTCCGGGCAATGCGGGCATCTTGCCGTTGATGTCGATGATGAAGGCGTTTTCGTCACCGAGTGCTTTGTCGGTCAAATCTTTGTCTGCCTGATACATTTTCATCAAGGTCGGCATGGCCATCATCTCAAACATGGCCAACTGCTGCCCTCCGTTGGGTCCGGCAATGCCCGTTTTCATAAGCTCTTGGGCTCCGGTATAGATCATTCCGACCAGTTTTTCCATCCAGGCGCGGGAGGCTAGCTCGTAAGCTTTGTTGCGCTGATAGTTCACACCGAGGATAACGCCGGGCTTATCGACGAAGCCGGCATATTTAAGCGGCACACCGGTCTGGAAGACGCGGGCACGAGGGCCACCGTAGCTTTCCAGATGCAGACCGCGGTCCCACCAGAGGGCGGCGGTCATGGTGGTGTTTTCGCGTTTAAAAACAGCAGTCTCGAGCGTGGAAAATTCTTCGAGTTCCTGGCTCAATTTTGCGCCGATTTCACCAAAGGTTTTGTTTTCCTTCAGCGCGCCAAGCACGCCCCGGAGCATGGGAGTGAAGGGCTGGGTGTCTGCTGCCGCGGAGAGCATTCCTGCATCGCCATAGATGATGCCGAGTAGGCTCTTCTGAACGTGCGGTGCGAGGCGGGCCATCTCGGGTTTGGACAGGAGGGATGCGCCGGGGGTGATGGCGAAATTGAGGTGGTCGAGGTTCTTGCCACAGGCGAAGACGAGGTAGTTACCAACTGCGCCCCAGCCGACGGCCATTTTTTTTGCCTGCATGTCGGTCATGGCTTTCTCAGCCACCTGGCGCGCATGATCATCAAAAATTGGCGGGAGATTGGCGAGCATCTCCTTTTTTTGGACGTCGGTCATCAACTTTGAGCCTTCGGTGGAAATTACTTGGAAGCTGCTGCCGTCCGGCGTCTTGAGCGTGGACAGGGTGAACTTGTCCTTGGGCATGTCTTTGAATGTCTCGTCAGGAATAAGCTGCTTGGCGAGCGCGGCGGGATTCTCCACCTTGAAGCCGATCAACAGAGCTGGCAGCTCGAACTGGGTGATGAGCTTGCCGACCTGATCAATCTGCCGGGGATTCTGCATCAACGTCTGGAGGTAAATCATCGGGCTGGGTTTCCCGTCTTTCCCGCCTTCCATGCCGGCCACTCCACCCGTCATCAAGGCGTGGAAGTTTATCTCACTATAAACATGGTTGAAATCGACCATCCAAGCGGCGCTCTGGGTCATCCCCTTGGGTCCTGCGATGAAGAAGTCATCGCCCCATAGTTTCTGCAACGCGGCCATGCTTTTGTCGCCCGCAGTGGGTGCCGGGGTTTTGTCATCCATGAATGAGGAAACCTCTTTCCAGAATGCAGACTTTTTAAGGGCATCAATCTGGCTCTTGAGATTGGCGCTGCCAAAATAGAATTCCGTGTCCGCCGGAAGCTTGCTCGCGAACCCGAGGCTGGCGGCCTGATCAGCCAACGAGGGGTCCTTGGGCGCCGCAGGAATTGCGGAAGTGGTTGCGGGGGATGTCGAGGAAGCTGGTGCGACTTCGGCGGTCTTTGCCGCGGGGGTCGTTGCGGACGGAGGTGTGTCTTTTTTGTCACAGCAGGCCAAGCTGAACGCGAGCGCGAATGAAGTGGCAAGACGAAGCGGTAACTGGAGCGGGATTTTCATGGGGCGGAAACTAGCTGGGACGGGAGCAAACGCAACGCTGCAAAGCGCATTTTGTGTTGTTCGATCCAAATGTTTACATTTGTTTTGAAAGGCCAAAAAATGATGTAATCTGGCAGCCTGCGGAAAAAATGCCGCCAACTAAATAAGAAGCTTTTCAAGACGCCCAGTTTTTGCCAATATAGTCCCATGATGAAAGAGTTTGCCTTCATTCACGACCACGGCCGGGTGCCGGAGGCGCTGAGGGCGCTTCCGTTTCTCGGCTCTTTCGACGACGAACAACTGGACGATGTGCTGGACTCCAGCAGCTACATTCAATGCGAGACGGGCGACGTAATCATCCATGAGGGCGCGATCGACTCCAGAATTTACATCCTGCTTGGCGGCGAGGTGGACGTGTGCCGGGAGGGAAAAACCCTCGCCACCATCAATCGCATTGGCGAGGTCTTCGGCGAACTGGCCGTGGTCAATCAAGATCGCCGCTCCGCCACCGTGGTGGCAAAAACGCAGGCACTCTGTCTGGCGGTGGATCAAAAATTTCTTCAGGACATCAAACCCCGCGAAGAATATCCCGCTTTCTATGCCGCGCTTTTCGAATACATCGCGCGTGTCACGGCGAGACGGCTGGAAACAACGACCCGACGGCTCGCAGAGATGGAAGTTGAGATGAAGCGCCTCAAGAAAAAGCTGGCTGATATTCGCAAAAAGCCGGCGAAGACTGCGAAGAAGCGCGTTCCAGTCGCCAAGAAAAAAAAGGCTGCTCGACGCTAGCGCAAGGATGTCCGCCCCCGCCAGTTTCCGGCTCGAAATGCTCCAAGTCGCCAGGCTTGCGCCGAAGCTTCTCGGTGAATCGGCCGAACTCATTGCTGCATTTCTGCACAGCAAGTTCTCGGAGGACGGAGGTTTCGTTGATCGAGAAGGCCGTGCCGATTTTTATTACACGGTTTTTGGCGTAGAGGCGATGCTAGCCTTGCAACTGGAGCTGCCGCGCGAACGGCTCTCAGCGTTTCTGCGGAAACGTAAAGCAGACCAGCTGGATTTTGTTCATCTGTGTTCAATGGCGCGGGCTGCGGCTGGAGTGGACGGTGAAATTTTTTCCAACGCCGAAAAATCTGCCATCGCATCGCGCTTGCAGAAATATCGCACGGCGGACGGCGGCTTTCATGGAGCTCCCGGCAAAGCGCGCGGCTCGGCCTACGGTGCGTTGCTGGCTTGGGGCGCGCATACGGATTTAGGCATGACCTTGCCTGAGCCAGAGCGATTACTAAATTCATTGCTGGCATTGCAGTTGCCGGACGGATCATTTGCCAATGAGCCCGGCATTACCGAAGGCAGCACGACCGCAACCGGCGCGGCAGTCACGCTTTGTCGTTTTCTGGGTCACAAGTTGAATGCGGTAACGGGCGCATGGTTGTTGCGACAAATTCACCCCAGCGGGGGATTTCTCGCAACGCCGCAGGCACCGCTGCCGGATTTGCTCAGCACGGCGGTCGCGTTGCATGCGCTGGACAGCATGGAGGTTTCTTATGCTGGCGCGCGTGAATCGTGCCTCGATTTTGTGGACTCACTCTGGTCGGCCGAAGGCGGCTTTCACGGTCACTGGGCCGACGATCATCTTGATTGCGAATATACTTACTACGGGCTGTTGGCATTGGGCCACTTGGCTTTATGAAGTAAAGTATTTCCGTAAAAGCTTTTTGATTATGTAACAACGGAGTTGATGCGCAAAAACGAGAATGACATTGCAAGAATTTTTTTCTTGCCTTCGTTTGCATTGATATTTATTGTCTCTTAATAGTCGCATTCTTAATTTACCGATTTTTTATGGTAAATATATGTGATTAGGATTTGGTCGATATTTCCTTATCATGGGTTTTTCTTTTCGCAGCTTTTTCGGTAAAGGTGGTTCCGGTCATGGAACTGCTGAAGCACCGGTAGGCACCATGCAGCCTCCTGTTAACATGAATGTTCCCGCGAGTCCTTTCCAAATAGCACCCGGAACCGGGGAGAGCCCTTTTGCCAACTCCTTGTTATTCAAAACGCACAGTAGCGTCGAACAGCTTGGCCAGCCTGTTCAAGCCGCGCCATTCAATCCTTTCACTCCTGCGGATGCGGGCGCATCAGCCGGACTCACGGTCGGCGACATCCTCCCCCGACTGCCTGCGGATGTGTCGAAAAATCCCGATCTGTCACCACTGCAAGTGATTGTGTTGCCAGAAGTTGTGCTGCAAAACGTGCAGCGAAGTGGCCGGGCTTTGGTTTCGATCTTCGAACTGTATAAAGCCTGTCCTGAAATGTTTCAAATGCCGGTGAGTCCTCATGACCCCCGAGAAGTGCCGCTGCCTCCTGGGAAAATTTTACAACTTCTGCACGCGAAAAATCATCGAGCCGATCCCAGCGCCCCGCCAGGGAACGTCGCGGCACCGGCCTTGCCAACGAACGCCAGCCCCTTTGGTTTTGGAGCGCATCTCGCTGCCGCCCAACAATCACCCGTATCTCCGTTCGGCATGGGTGCGAATCCTCCCGCCGCGGCGACACCCGTAGAGCCCATCTATCAACCATCCCCGTTCGGCATAGCCACATCGCAACATGTCGAAGCAATACCGGGCGCTTCGCAAGTTTCTCCAGCGCCGCAAGCTGAGAGCAATCCGTCCTCCGCCAATCCCTTCTTCACTGCCCCGGCGATGACACCCAGCAGCCCGTTCACCATAACTCAAGCGCCGCCTCTGGAAGAGCGCACTCCTGAAGTTTCTCCCCTTGGTTCACCTCCATCGGTCAACACGCCGCAAGCCCATCCTGCATTCGGGTTCGGAGATTCGCCAACCCCCTTCTCGCCTCCGGGCGTCTCCCATTCACCCGTCATCACTGAAAATAAAAAAGATGATTCGCAAGGAGGCGCTCTCTTCCAGCCGACAACTCTCCCGCAAAAAAATATGGAAGGCTTTTTTGGGCAGGTAGCCGCAACAGACGAACCTGCCAAATCAGAGTTCCCAAAATTCGGTGCGCCTGTTCCCTCCAAAATCGATCCTGCAATCGAAGCAACCGGAGGAATCTTTGCGGCGACGCCCGCTTCACCTACGCAGCCCGCATCGTCGGCCTCGGTTACGTCCGCATTCGGATTTGGAGCCACCGCCGATATCAATCCGTTTTTCAGTGCACCGCCTGCTGATAAATTTTCTACTTCCCAGCTCCCGCCCGTCCCGTCCATGGGGTCAGAATTCGGAATCCACGCGCAGATTGAAAAACCCGTGGAAGTTACGCCTGTCTTTGCTTCACCCGCAGCCACGACCCTGACGAATCCATTTGCCCGAATTCAGGCGCTGGCCAAATCCAAAGAAACGGCATCGGCATCGCCTCTGGCACCCACATCACCCGCAAAACCAGAGCCACCTGCATTCGGTGGTGGATTCTTGAATCCGGAGCCCCCGCTTGCGCCCGTCGAATCAGAACCCCTACTTGGCAAAAGCAACGCCTCCATCTTTGAGAGCCTGGGATTGCCCACCATCGGCGCACGGGATCAAGTTTCTGAGATTGCCAAAGAAACAGACGCGTCCGAGGCCGGCGAACCCGAAGTCATCAAGCTCGGTCTGGCCGCATCATTGAAAAACTGTGCTGCCGATGATTTGGGAACAAGTCCCGAGCACATCCCCTCATGGGTGAATTTTTCTTTGGAGGTGGATCCGATCCGGGGTCAGCTGGCCACAGGACGTGTGACCGTGCCGTTCTCGACTATTCTCGAAGGACTGGAGCCGGAAGTTCGCGGCATCTTTGCGAAAGCCCGCCCGGCACTGATGGTCGATCTGGCCACCAATGAAGTCTTCCACGCTCTGACCGGCAACACGACGCTGAAAGCAGAGACCGACACTCCCGTCTCGAACCTCGACCCGGAAAATACATTTGCTCAGCCCATTGACCCCTTTGCCGCGCCTGCAAAAACAGAATGGAAAGAGGCTCCGGTCAACAAGGAGGCTGAATCGCGCTTCTGGGCGGATTTGCCCACCGCTGCCGTGCCCTCCACTCTGTTCACGCTTGCCAAACAAGAATCGTTCACGATTGAAACAAAAGCACCGGCCTTCTCCGAAGTAGTGCCGCAGGACAATAAAGTTGAAGCCAGGCCCGAGGTGTTCATTCCGGCAAATCAGGCAACCGGAATCCCCGAATTCAAAACAGTCGCACCGCTGCCACCACGTAATGCCACTGTCCGCAGTGAACCTGTGGGCAACAGCAACGAAACCCGTCGTCTGATGCTGGCGGTTCTGCTGGGAACATCTGATGTCCCTGATGTCGGCACTTTCGCCAACCTGACTCGGCAGCTTCCTGGCGTATCCGCCGTCTTGTGCTTGCATGAAGACCGCGTTGTCGCAGCCGACGGAGACGAAACTTGCGAAGCGGAGCGCTTTCTGCGCGAGGCCCCGTTGAAAATGCGGATGCTGCCTTCCCTCGCCGCGCTGACAGGCATTGAGGACACAGAGACGCTCCACATTCAGAGCGGCCAAGGTGAAGCCACCTTCTGCCTGCAAGGCTCTGTCACTTTCGCCGTGCTGCACGACCCGCACCGACGTGAATCGGTGCTCAAGGAAAAAATCACGCTCCTTGGCCGCGAGCTTGCGGCCATGCTGCGCGACAATCCGCCTGTCTGATCCACGCGTCATGGCGTCCATTCATCACGCCGACCGCACTGTCAGTTTCAAGATCGTCTATTGCGGCACGCCGCTGGGCGGCAAGACGACGAACTTGCAGCACGTGCACAAATGCCTCGACCCCGAGACGCGCGGCGACCTTGTCTCTCTGGCCACGGCCGCGGACCGCACACTTTTTTTTGACTTCCTCGCCGTGGATGCCGCCGTGCTCAACGGCTACCGCACCCGCTTTCATCTCTACACCGTTCCGGGCCAGATTGTTTATAATGCAACTTATCAGCTCGTGCTCCGACAAGCCGACGGCGTCGTCTTCGTCGCTGACTCCCAGATGGATCGCCAGCGCGAGAACATCCAGGCCTGGCAGAACTTCGAGGCCAATCTGCGCATCAACGGCCAGTCCATCGCGCACATCCCCACCGTGCTGCAATACAACAAGCGCGATGCCGCCAACGCCGCACCGCTGGAATACATGGAGTATTTGCTCAACAACGGCCCGCAAAGATTCTTCAGCTACGAAGCCGTGGCCTCACGCGGTCACAACGTGCTGACCACGCTCAACGCCGTATCCCATCAAGTGCTCTCGCTCTTTGCCAGCCGCGCCCATGAATTCGACGGGCCGACGCGAACCGTGAGTGAGCGGGCAGTTGGCGCATAACCACAGTCTCTGGGGATGTTCCACGGAGGTCTCCATCCTTGCGCATTCTAAGTGTCGTCCACATTAAGCCCGCAATGGACGTCAGCATCAAAGTCGCCGAACGGCGAGCCTCCACGCTCCACCGCCTGCGCCCAAATCAATGCCACCTTGCCCTTGGCTTTGTTGATCTTTATCTGATGCGGACCCCGGGTTAGATAGAAGGAACCATTAAAGACTTGCCCATCAACTGTGCCGGACACAGGTCCCTGCTTCGCCATGAGTGTGTAGCGTGTGGCAATCTCATTGTCGAAATCAGTCGCGTCCAGTCCCCGTTTAATCCATCGCCCCACCACCAGGACACTTCCGGTGACGTGGATGTAGTTGTTCGTCACGAAGGACCGATCCTTCCCCTGAAGGCGGTTGAGTGTCGCGACACAGGTCCGGGTGGAGACCATTTGTTCGGGCATGTCGTCAGCAAGCAAGCCCGCCCGTATCCGGGCCTCGGTGATCGGTTCCAAGGCATAAAAGAAAGGACGTCGTCGGTAGATGCTCTCGCCTTTGGCATCCATCACGTAGTCGTTGGGGTCCGTCAGGCGCAAAACGGTATCCACATGCTGAACGAAAGCAGCGGTCCGATCCTTCCCGGGTGGATTCTGTTCTATGATCTGCATCAACGACCACGCCACCAGTCCAAATGGCATCACGCTGGTCAGAGGCAGCCCGATCTTCCATCGTGAGATCACTACCCGCTCCACCGGCCAGACAATCACAGCGGCTGTCAACAGCAACACAATGGGTATGAAAGCGAGCAGCGTCTCCCGCTCGATCAGCGGCCAGTAGCCGTATAGCAAGGTGACCACGCTCCCGGTCACAAACAGGAACATGCTTCGGCGCAATCCCATCCCCTTCGACGAAGCGGTGCGCACCAGCCACAAGCCCGCGGGCAGGGCCATCACGATGAAAAGCGGGAACGACCATCGCAAAAGCAGGGGAACTTTACCCCACCGCCCCATCCCTGGCATCACGTTGTGGGTGACCGTGCCGTAGAAGAACTCCCGCCAGATTCCTGCGGTGAAAAACGCCAGACAGACGATGGCGGGAAAGATGAGCATCCCACCCAGCGCCGCACCCGCCTTCCGCAGAATCCCAGACCAGGGCACTGGCTCACGCGCCACCAGCATCACGACCACGCACAGCATCGCGCCAACTATCACCGACAGCAGCAGCAATGTGGTCTTCAGAGAAACCGTAAACGTCGCGCCGATCACCACCCCGCACCAAAACGCCCTTCGCAACGTCAGCTTGCCCGCCAGCATCAGCCAGAGTGACACCACCCAAAGCGCCACCCAAAGATCGTCCGGCCTGAACTCCATCGAGATGAGGAAGAAGCGCGGATAATACCCGGTCATCACCGCTGCCCATAACCCAGTGCGTCTTGAGAACAACGCCGCCCCAATCTTGAAAACAGCCATCAGCGTCACCACCTGCCATGCCACCATGGCCCAACGCATCCAGATGATCCCGTCCGCCCGATCACCCGACAGCCACAGGAGCGGAGCCGACAAGAATTGAAAAAGCGGCGTGTGGTTATCGAAAATGTCCCGATACGGCAGCAGTCCGTGCACCCACCCCCAGACCACATGCAGATGCTGCGGCTCATCCGAGTCGATCCGATACCGGGAAGTGTAATAGACCCGCAATGCCAATAGTCCGGCAAATAGGAGCGTGAACAAACCAGCCTCTAAACGACTCAGGCGCGATTCCAGTGGAGCGGGCAGCGTTTTATGCGGGCGAACTTTATTTTCAGCCGTAGCTCCAGTGCTTAACATCGAATGATCAGGAATCGGCGGGCAAGGCCTGCGCAGCATTCGGAAGCCGTGCTTCCTCATAAATTTGTCCCGGCACTTGTTTCAATTCCCAGATTAGTCCGCACCAGGACAGCGTCTTGAGCACATAGTAACTCACGTCCACTTCCCACCAATAAAAGCCTTGGCGCGCGGCGTGGGCGTAGCGGTGATGGTTGTTGTGCCAGCCTTCCCCGAGCGTTAGCAGCGCGAGAAGAAAACTATTGCGGCTGTCATCGTCCGTCTTGAAGCGGCGGCGGCCAAAGACATGCGCGAGTGAATTGATGAAAAGGGTGCCGTGCAACAGGACGACGGTGCTGATGAAGAAACACCAGACAAAAAATTGTCCGGCGCTCATGCCCAGGGACGGAGCGAATTTTTCCAAGGCCAGGCCCACGATCCACGTCAGGATCGCGAAAGCCCAGGGCACGATTTGATCATGGCGGTTGAGGAAGACCAGCTCGGGGAATTTCGCCAGGTCTTTCACGCGACTGTAATCGGTGGGATGATTCCGCGCGCTGGTGATCCAGCCGATGTGCGACCAGATAAAGCTGTGCTGCACGGGCGAGTGAACATCCGGCTCCTGATCCGAGTGAATGTGATGATGACGATGGACTGAAGCCCACCAGAGCGCGCCGCGTTGCATGGCGGTGTTCCCGAGCACGGCAAACAAAAATTGCATGAAACGCGAGGTGCGGAAGGCGCGATGGGAAAAATAGCGATGATAAAATGCCGTGATGGCAAACATTCTCACCAAATAGAGCAGGGCCGCCGCGCCCACCGCCGCCCAGCTCCAGCCGACGACCATCACCAGCAAGCAGCCGAGGTGCAGGATGATAAAAGGAATGCAGCGTTTCCAGTCCACCTTGTCCTCGCGCTGGCGCACGGCTTCTGCGCCTTCGGGGTGATAGTCGGTATCCCACCATTGGTGGACCATGATGAGAAATTGTCGCCAGATGGAAGTCATAGTGTTGGTTATGCGAAATAAGTTGCGTGTTGGATTCAAAAGCTAGCGCTGCGGTGGTTGCAAGGCTCTACGATAGTTCATAATCGCGTCGCCGATGGTGTGGGCCAGCTCCGTCCTGAAATTGGCCGCCGCGATGAGTCTGCCGTCCCCGCCGTTGGTGACGAAGCCGCCTTCAAAAAGAATCCCGGGGCGTTCCAATCCCGTGAGCACATACCATCGCGCGCGTTTTACGCCGCGATCCACCAGCTTGAAGTGGTGCACCACGGAGGCGTGAATCGCGGTGGCTAGCGCAATGTTTTCCGAATCGCGCTGGTTGCCGTTGAAGGCCAGGCTGTCAACGTTTCTCGCGCCATAGTCGGAGGCCGTGCCCTGCGGACTTAGCGCATAAGTTTCGATCCCCGTGGCGGCGCTTCCGCCGGAATTAAAATGGAGGCTGATGTAAATGCTCTTGGGAATTTGATTGGCAATCTCCACCCTGCCACCCAGCGAGATGAAAGTGTCGTCTTTGCGCGTCAGCACCACTTTGAGACCGCGCTTTTCCAGGTCGGCCTTGAGCAGCGTGGCCAGTTGCAGCGTAAAATCCTTTTCATATCCGTAAATGCCCCGCGCTCCAGAGTCGTGCCCACCATGACCGGCGTCGATCACCACGGTCTCAAACACACTGGCGGTGTTGATGTAGCTGGGCCGCAGAACGGGATCGATGAGCTTGCAGAGATCGAGGCGCGAGATGAGAATCTTGCCATTTGTTTCTTCGATAGGATGGCTCAGAACGAATTTGATGTTGTTGATGAACAGATCCTGGCTGCCGATCTGGCCTTTCATGATGAGCACCGGAGAGGTGAACCAGACCGCGCTGCCGTCGATCTTGTGATCCGCAAAACGATAGAAGAGATGAATGCTCTCGGCAGTGACATAATCGCGATCCTGATAATGAATGAGGTCCCAGCCCGCCATGCTCCCGGCACCGGATTTCCCTTCCTCTTTCTTGCCGGCGGAAGTAGATTTCGCCTCCGCATTTCTTCTGGCCTCGTCAGCGGCCTTGTCGCTCTGTGACGGCTTGTCAAATTCACTGTCGCCGCTGCTATCAACGCTTTTTCCTTCCCGATCACGTCCTGCCTTCTGACTAGTCACGTCGGTGGGTTCGTCCTTCGATTTGCCAGGCTTTTTCGGTGGTGTTTCTTCCTTTTTCTTGGGCGCGGGTTTCTTAGTGTCCTCTTCCTTTGAGGCCGGCTTGGATTTTTTCTTGGTGGCAGCGGTATCGTCCGTGACCTTGTTCTCCGCCGCCCACACACAGCATGCAAGCAGGCACAGCCAGACGCACAGGAGGCGTGGGCTGGGCAGGTGGTGACGGCTCATCATGAACCGTCAAACTACACGCGGGGGGCGGCTTTGCAAACCGTGTCACTCGCGCGCCTTGGTGTCGAACCAGATGGTCACCGGACCGTCGTTCACCAGAGAGACCTGCACGTCGGCGCCGAACACACCGCGAGCCACCGGAACACCGGCTTCTTGCTCTAGTTTGGCCAGGAACGATTCATACAATGGAACGGCCACCTCGGGTCGCGCCGCGCGGATGAATGATGGGCGGTTGCCCTTCTTCGTGCTGGCGTGAAGGGTGAACTGACTGACCGCCAGCAGGCTTCCTCCAGCTTCCGCAAGGCTCGCATTCATTTTGCCCCCGGCATCGCTGAAAATACGCAGACGCGCGACCTTGTCCGCGAGCCACTCCACATCCTCTGCGTGGTCTGCTTCTTCAATGCCCACGAGAACCAGTAATCCACGACCGATGCGTGCCACTTCGTTGCCTTCAATGAAAACGGCAGCTTCGGAAACTCGTTGAACAACGGCTCCCATGCGGCGACATCCTAACGCGTGAGTCAAGACCAACCGAAAAATCAAGGCCGCATCGCGAGGTTTCTCCGAAAATGGTGGAAGCGAATCGCCGTGATGGTCGCGATTCCGGCGCTCTTGATTGCCGCGCTTTATTTTCTCGTCGGGTGGACTGCGCAAGGCCATTGTTACAACAGCGTTGACGACGTCCCTCCGCGGTATCTGGGCGTCGTCCTCGGCTGCGTGAAGCAAGTCGGTCGTTATGAAAACGTATTCTTCAACAGCCGCGTGAAAGCCGCCGCTGAACTCTTTCACGCGGGCAAAGTCCAGTTCCTACTGGTCAGTGGCGACAACCATCGTAACGGCTATGACGAACCCACCGACCTGAAGGAAGACCTCGTAAAGAAGGGTGTCCCAGCCGATCACATTTATTGCGACTACGCCGGCCTGCGCACGCTTGACTCCATCGTCCGCGCCCAGCGCGTCTTTGGCCAGCGCGACTTCACCATCATCTCCCAACGCTTCCACAACGAGCGCGCCCTTTACATTGCACATCGTTCAGGCATGAAAGACGCCGTGGCCTATAATGCCCCTGATGTGGCCGACGAATGGATGTTCAAAATGTATCTTCGCGAGATCCCGGCTCGCATCAAGGCTGTGCTCGATGTGGAAGTCCTCGGCACCAAGCCCATGTTTCTTGGCAAAAAAGTGCTTATCGGTCCCAACACTCCTCCCGTGGACGCCCAGCCTATCGCCAGCGCGACGAATGGCAAATAGCGGTTGTAGCCCCAGCAGGGCGCGGCAAAATCATCCGACAAATTCATGCTGCTCGAACAAGCCAGATCCATCTACATCGCCGGCCATCGTGGAATGGTCGGCGGCGCACTCCTGCGCGAGCTTGAGAAGCGCCCCGGTCTGCGCATCATCACGGCCACGCATCAGGAGGTTGATCTTACGAGGCAGGAAGCGGTGGAGAGGTTCATCGCTGCGCAGAAGCCCGAAATCATGGTAGTCGCAGCGGCGAAAGTGGGCGGCATTCATGCGAATCAGGAACATCGTGCCGAGTTCATCTACGAAAATCTGATGATCGCCGGCAACACCATTCATGCCGCCTATCGTAATGGCGTAAAGCGGCTTCTCTTCCTTGGGAGTTCCTGCATTTATCCGCGCGAAGCCCCGCAGCCCATGCGTGAAGATGCGTTGCTGACATCCCAACTTGAAGTGACAAATGAAGCCTATGCCATCGCGAAGATCGCGGGATTAAAACTCTGCCAGCACTATCGCGGCCAATACGGCGCGCTTTTTCATTCTGCCATGCCGACCAATCTTTACGGCCCCGGCGACAACTACCATCCTGAGAATTCGCACGTGATCCCTGGCCTCCTGCGCCGTTTTCATGAAGCCAAGCTCGCGCGCGCCCCGCAAGTTGCCGTCTGGGGCAGCGGCAAACCGCATCGCGAATTCATGCATGTGGACGATCTCGCGCGAGGTGTGCTGCATCTTCTCGGCACTGCGAATCCGCCCGACTGGATCAACATCGGATGCGCAGAAGACGTTACCATTCGCGAACTCGCGGAACGGGTGAAAGAGACGGTTGGCTTTGAAGGCGACATCGTGTTTGATCCCTCAAAGCCAGACGGCACGCCGCGCAAGCTCATGGACTCCTCGCGCATGGCCGCGCTGGGCTGGAAGCCCCGCATCGGTTTGCGCGAGGGATTGAAAAATGCTTATGCGGATTTCCTGGAGAATCCGCACCGGGGGTGATGCTCATAGTGGGGTCACAAGAGCAGCAACCGGCAAAATCTGTGTATCACGCACTGGCAGTGGAGGGCAGCCCTCAATGATGCGCAAAAAATACTATCCAGTCCCTTTCACATGGTAAGATCGATTTTGCAAAAAAGCCCTTTGTCCGGCAACTCGGGCGTTCATGTTGCCATCCCCTGCACGAGGCGTGAGAAGATCGTGGTGGCCTTGCTGTTTCTCGCGGTGCTCGTGTTGCGGTTGGTTTATATCTTCCGCTATCGCGTGGACAGCGATGAGCCACAGCACCTCTTCGTGGTCTGGCAGTGGTCGCAGGGATTGGTGGCCTATCGGGATTTTTTCGACAACCACGCCCCGCTGTTTCCCATCCTCATGACCCCGGTCTTGAAATGGCTGGGGGAACGGGCGGACATCCTCGATCATGCCCGATTATTTATGGTGCCCTTTTTTCTCCTCTCACTGGGTGCAGTCCATTGGCTGGGAAAGGTGCTTTTTTCCGAACGTGTCGGTCTCTGGACACCCATCATCGCAGGCGCTCTGCCCAATTATCTTTTTCCGACAATCGAGTTTCGTCCCGACAATCTATGGGCGGCGGTGTGGCTGCTGGCTCTTGCGGTTTTGATCTCGGGCCGCCCCTCGTTGCCGCGAAGTTTCATCGCCGGTTTGCTGGCCGGAATCAGCCTCTCGGCTTCTATTAAGACGGGGCTGCTCATCGGAGCACTTGCCGGAGCAGCAGGTGTGGCCTTCCTCGTTGCGCCCGCGATCTGGAGAGAGTTCAAGCTGGCAAGGTTTCTGGCAAACATTGCTTCAGCCTTGGCAGGCTTCGTAGTTGTGCCAGGAATGCTGGTGGTTTTTCTGGCCCGACAGGGGGCGCTTGCGGACATGAAGTATTGTATCTTCCAGCACAACATCCTGCCGGCAGGCATGCATGTCGAGGGCCGGACTCCGTCATGGATTTTGCTGGCTCTCGCCGTTCTGATTTTGACGCTCATCGCTCGAATTTTGTTCCGATTCTGGGGAAACGAGGGAACCGCATTTCGTCGCACAACGGTCTTTCTCCACGCGGGACTCCTCCTCAGCGTGCTTGAATTGGCCTGGCCGGTGAACACCCGCCAAAACTATCTTCCGGTCTATCCGCTGGCAATGCTCATCCTCTGCGTGCCACTCATCTCTGCGGCAGAACGAATTTCATCACGTTCGCGAATTTCACCCGCATCTTTTCTCGCGTGTCTGGTGGTCGCGATGCTTGGCTGGGTCATGCTGGCGCGTCCCATCACGATCGATCAGACACTTCCGGAGTATCATCTCATTGCTGAAGCGCTCGCCCTCACCCATCCTGATGAATACATCATGACCCACAAAGGCGAAGCCGTCTTTCGTCCGCGCCCATACTATTATGTTTTGGAGCCTTTCACCCGCGCCCGCCTGAACAACGGCCTGCTTCCTGATGAAATTTCTGATCGCCTTGTCGCCACCCGGACTTGCGTAGCGATGACGATTACTCACAGACTCCCTCCAGGGGCACGGCACTTCATCGAGGACAATTACATTCCGGTCGGCCAGCTTCGCGTCGTCGGAAAAAAATTACCCGCGCCAGATCGCGAAGGGAACATCCGGTTCACCATCAAGATCCCGGCCGATTACACATTAGTGATGGAAGGGGGTGAAGGGATTATCGTGCAACTCGACGGCAAACCCTTCTCAAAATCGGCCTTCATGGAGGCTGGCGATCATGTCTTGCGCATCCCGGGCAAGGAACCCGCCGCCACGCTCCTGTGGACGCGCGCGGTGCAGCATGGATTCCAACCCCTTCCTCCAGATTACCAGCCTGAGAAAATCGGCTCTGAGTTCTGAAGGATTGAAGGCGCGTCGGGGCTGAAATGAGTTTTAACAGATTCACTCTAATGGGGATTTGGAATGCGAAATTGTATCGCTCCCTTCACCATGCACTCCGCTCACCACTGAGCCGCCGATCAGATAGTCCACCGTGAGGTCATCTAATAGTGCGAGGTGGACGAGACGTTGTGTTGGAGGTTTTTAAGAAAAATAAGCCGCGGATGGATGGCTCTTGCATGCTTTGTCTTTCGCTGTCATGCTTCCTGAAGTGGACACTCTCACAAAGTATCGCAAGCATGCATTGAAGCTGGCGGAGATCTCCGATCTCGGGCCGACGGAGGGTTTTGCAGCTACGATTACGGGCTTTCGCGGCTTGATTGCCGTTGGTGGCACGAAACGGGAGGCGATGAATGAACTCGAATCCACTTTGGAAGATTGGGTGGATCTCGCATTGAAGCGTGGGATTGGTCTCCCGAAGATTGCGAACATGAGGAAAGAACTTATCTCCGCCTGACCCATTCTTCGCGGCTGATTCCAGCTTGGCTGAGAATGAGTTTGAGAAGATTCACGCCGATATCAGTGCTTCCATGCGGATTAGGAATGCTGATCTGAACTTCGCCCTTTACCATGTGCGGGTGCCTGCCTCCGGGAAACGGGCCTTCCCATCCCATCGCACGCAAGCGTTTGATGAGGTCACTGCGGGAAATGGGTGAGAGGCGCATGACTCAACTAGCACCTGATTTGTTCGGGCAGTTGGTTCTTTTCTATTCTTCGCTCTTCCCGCCTGCCTGTAAGGCCGCGACGACATTCAAATCCTCCAGCGTGGTGGTGTCGCCTTTGACGGCTCCGCCGGCGACGATCTCTTTCAGGAGGCGGCGCATGATTTTTCCGGAGCGGGTTTTTGGCAGCGCGGCGGCGAAGCGGATATCGTCAGGACGGGCGATGGCACCGATGACCTTGGTGACGTGGGCCTTGAGTTCTTTCGCAAGCGCGGGGCTGGCTTCGTAACCTTGTTTGACCGTAACGAAGGCGACGACTGCCTGGCCTTTGATCTCGTCGGGACGACCGACGACGGCGCTTTCCGCGACGGCTTCGTGACTGACGAGCGCGCTTTCCACTTCGGCCGTGCCGAGGCGGTGACCGGAGACGTTGAGCACGTCATCAATGCGGCCTAGAATCCAGAAGTAACCGTCCTCATCCCGGCGTGAGCTGTCGCCAGCGAGATAGATGTTTTTGTAAGTGCTCCAGTAAGTTTGCTCGTAACGCTCGGCGTCGCCGTAAATGGTGCGGAGCATGGAGGGCCAAGGCTTGCGGATGACAAGCTTGCCTCCTTCGTTGGGGCCGACTTCGTTGCCTTGTTCATCGAGAATCGCCGCATCAACTCCAAAGAAGGGCAGGGTGGCAGTGCCAGGTTTGGTGGGGGTGACTCCGGGCAATGGCGTGATCATGATTGCTCCGGTTTCAGTCTGCCACCAAGTATCTACGATCGGACAGCGACCACCTCCGATCATCTGGTGATACCACATCCAGGCTTCGGGATTGATCGGCTCGCCGACGCTGCCGAGCAGTCGCAAGCTGCTGAGATCGTATTTGGTGACCCATTGGTCGCCCCATTTGATGAACGCGCGAATGGCCGTGGGCGCGGTATAAAGAATGGTGACGCGATATTTCTCAATGATCTCCCAGAAGCGGCCCTGATGTGGCGTGTCCGGCGCGCCTTCATACATGAGCACTGTCGCGCCATTGGCGAGCGGCCCATAGACGATGTAACTGTGACCTGTGACCCAGCCCACATCGGCGGTGCACCAATAGACATCATCATCGCGCAGATCGAAGACGTATTTGCTCGTGCAATAAGTGCCGACGAGATAACCGCCGCTGGTGTGGAGGATGCCCTTGGGCTTGCCGGTCGAGCCGCTGGTGTAGAGAATGTAGAGCGGATGTTCGCTGTCGAAACCTTGCGCCGCATTCTCGGCGCTGGCCTTGGAGACTTCCTCATGCCACCAGACATCGCGTCCATTTTGCATCGCAATCTCCTGCCCGGTGCGTTTGAGCACAATGACGCGGCTCACATTGGCGACATCGGCCAGCGCGCGATCCACGTTCTCTTTTAGCGGAATGATTTTCCCGCGACGATAGCCGCCATCCGCGGTGATGACACAGAGGGCTCCGCTGTCTTGGAGGCGGTCTTTAATGCTCTCTGAACTGAAGCCGCCGAAGACCACACTGTGCACCGCGCCAATGCGGGCGCACGCGAGCATGGCGATGGCCGCCTCCGGCACCATGGGCATGTAGATGAGCACGCGGTCGTTTATCTTCACGCCCTGTCCCAGCAGCACGTTGGCAAAACGGCAGACCTCGTGATGCAGCTCCTGATAAGTCAGCGTCCGGGTGTCGCCAGGTTCGCCTTCCCAAATGATCGCCGCTTTGTTTTTGCGGGCCGTTTCCAGATGACGGTCCACGCAATTTTCGCAGATGTTCACTTTCGCTCCGACGAACCATTGGGCAATGGGCGGCTGCCAGTCGAGCACCCGGTCCCATGTTTTTTGCCATTTGAGCTCCGATGCCTCACGCGCCCAGAAAGTATCGGGTGAGTTGATGGATTCGGCATAGAGCTTTTTGTATTCGTCCATACTGCTGATGCGGGCTTTCGCTTTGAATTCAGCAGAGGGAGGGAAGATGCGGTTTTCGACCTGGAGTGATTTAAAGTCTGTGCTCATGATGGGCGGGCGGTGTTTAAGATATTGTAAGGTTGGGATTGTGGAAAAAAAGATGCCGCGCGTCAATGGCAGAATGCGGGCGATGCGATGCTTGTTGCCTTTTGCCTTTGTGACTAGTAATTTCAAACCGGGTCGGCCGGGGGCTGTCGCTGCCAGATGTCGCAAGGCGATTGGGAGAGGAAAGTCCGGACACCACAGGGCAGCGTGCCGCTTGCAAGGGCGGGGGCTGGAAGCGCAAGCGACCGGTCACGGAAAGTGTCGCAGAAAATATACCGCCTGACCGCAAGGTCAGGTAAGGGTGAAATGGCGAGGTAAAAGCTCACCGGCCCGAGAGTAATCGAGGGCGCAGGACAAACCCCACGCGGTGCAAGACAGAACAGAGGAAAGGCCCGCCTGGCCGCAACTGAGCCGCAAGGCGCGGGGAACCCTCGGGTATTAGTCGCATGGCTGCGCAAGCAGCACGCGCGCGCCGCAAGGCATGCGTGAGAGAAATGACCGCCGCCAGTGCCAGCAATGGCGCAGGAACAGAATCCGGCTTACACCGGCCGACCCAATTATTCATGACACAAACTTGCTGCCCGCCTCACGCGTCCGCGGCGGAGTGAATTCAGGAGTGGCCTGAAGTTTGCAGTTTGAAGTTTATAGATTTAGAGCACGATGAGCCATGCCTCTCTTCAAGCGCATCGAAATCTGGGTGCTTCTCGCCGTCATCGTGGCGGGCCTCGCTTTCGTTTTCGCCCGCCGTCATCCTGATGCTGCGGAAGCGGAGAGCAGCAACAGAGTTCCCGCTGCTCAATCCGAAATCCGTGTGCCCCTAAAAATCCATCGCTGCACCCTGGAGCGTGATTATGGCAACGCCCGGCTCGATATCGAACTGCGAGTGCAAAACGGCACAACAGAAAAATGGACGCTTCAGTCTCCGAAGGTCAGGCTCATGAACTCCGTTGATCGTGAGATTCCGAGCTTCTTTCTCCCATTTGAAACGCAACCGGAAGTGCCGGCTCAATCCACCCAGGACGTGCAGCTTCGTTACTGGCTTGATGCTGCCGATTTGAAAGGACCACTCAAGCTCGAGGTGAATGGAAACACCGTGGAGGTGAAAGGGGCGACGGCGTTTGATTTGATGACGATGAAAAATGCGGAGAAAAAAATCTTTAACCTGGGCGAATGGTAATGACTGCAGACCACCTCCTCATCGACGTCGGCAATGGCCGCACGAAGTTCGGTCTCGCCACGCGGGATGCCATCCTTGACCAGCGCGATGCACCCACCACATCACTCGGCGCGGATAGTTTGCGCCAGGTTCTGAAGGATTGGCACTACTCGCACATCATTTGTTCATCGGTCGTCCCCACGGCTACAGAAACTTTGCGCGTGTTCTTTGACGATTCACTTCTGGTGCTTCGGCATGACATTGATCTGGGCATCGGCATCAACTATCCGAAGCCGGAAAGCATCGGCGCGGATCGGCTGGCGAACGCAGTGGCGCTGGCTCAGCTCTACGGCGCGCCGGGTATCGTGATTGATTTCGGCACGGCCGTGACCTTTGACATCGTGGATGCGGATTCATGTTACATTGGCGGTGTGATCGCGCCGGGCCTGCGCTTAATGACGGATTATCTGCACGAGCGAACGGCTCTGCTGCCCAAAGTCGAACTCCGCGAGCCTGCGTCAGTCATCGGCAAATCTACCGAGCAAGCCATTCTCGCGGGCGCGGCCTTCGGCTATCGCGGCATGATCCGCGGATTGCTCGCAGCCTTGAAAGAAGAACTCGGAAATCCCGAACTGCTGCGCGTGATCGCGACCGGCGGCGACGCGGCATGGATCGCGAGCGGACTACCGGAAATTGAGACGGTGAATGCAGATTTGACCTTGCACGGACTGCGGCTCGTGGGCAATCTCCATGCCCGCGTATGAGCACTTCATCATCCACAGCAAAACCCGTCACCGCCGTCGGCGTGGACTTCGGTGGCACCTTTGTAAAAATCGGCGTCTGCCGCGGCGGCGAACTTCTGGAGACCGACGCGCCGCTCCCGACCGCCGATCATCAGGGGCCGGACGCGCTCATCGCGGCAATGGCCGCGCGCATCGCAAAATTGCGCGACAAGCATTCCGACATCGCAGCCATTGGCGTGGGCGTGCCGGGGTTGGTGGATTTCGACGAGGGCTTCGTTCACGTGCTAACCAACGTGCCCGGTTGGAATCACATCCCGCTCAAGAAAATTCTGTCCGGCCAGACCGGGCTGCCGGTTTCCGTGGAGAATGATGCCAATGCAATGACCTACGCCGAATGGCGCTACGGCGCGGCGCGCGGACTGAAAAACGTGATCGGACTCACGCTGGGAACCGGCGTGGGCGGCGGTCTCGTGCTCGACAACAAAATGTATCGCGGCAGCCAGTTCAGCGCGGGCGAGATCGGGCAGATGAGCATTCACTTTGATGGAGTCAGCGGTCATTACGGCAATCTCGGCGCGCTGGAAAAATATATCGGCAACCAGCAAATCGCGGATCATGCAGTGAAACGTTATTCGCAGGCCGGTCTGCACCGTGAGGCTGCGGATTGCTCGCCCAAGGCCATCGCCGATGCCGCGCACGCCGGTGACATCATCGCAAAACAAATCTGGGGCGAGATCGCTGATTGGCTCGGCACCGCGTTGGCCAGCATCGCCTGGCTGTTGAATCCTGATGCGTTCGTCATCGGCGGCGGCGTGGCGCAGGCGGGCGCCTTGCTGTTTGAGCCACTGGAAAACAAAGTAAAATCCATGCTCTCCACCGTGGCTTCCGACAACCTAAAAATTCTTCCTGCGAAATTCCACAACGAAGCCGGTATCATCGGCAATGCCGCGTTGGCAGGTGATGCGCTCGCGTCCTGAGTGCGCGGCGCAACATGCGGCGACAGTAGTGAAGGCGTCCCGCCATCACTCATGAACCGGACTGTCGGCAGGTTGCCGCCACTACGGATACCATGAGCAACTGGGGAATGACCCACAATCGGGGAAGAGTCGTCGTGATCTGCCAATCAAGCATGGACACGGGAAACGTCGAAAATACAAAGAGCAGCGGAGCCAGTGCGGCGCAGACCATGGCGATGATCATCAGGACTCCAGATAGGGAAGGCAACCTGCGACGACTGCAAACGCACCCAGCCGCTACGGCAAGCGCAACCGAGGCGAGCCATGCGCCGGGTTCGGCAAACAGGACTTTTCTCGCGGAGTCCCACCAGCCTTGCTTGATGACGGGCCAGTTTTGTTGACTCCACAGGACGAAAAAATCGAAGCGCAGGTCAGACGATGACAGTCCACACCACCAGCAGAAGCCCATCCAGACAGCGGTGGCGGTAATGGGCAGGAGCAGCATGATGCCAAGACCGCAGCAGCGCGGAAGCGAAAGTTTCCTGCGGTTGTGGTAAATGCCCCACGCAACGCAAGCCAAGGCCAGCAAAACAGAAACCAGCATTCCCTCGCGCTTGCACCAGGACATGGCAGCCAAAAAAAGCGCCGTTAGCATGCAATGGGGTGTTCTTGATCCGTCTTCATTCGCCAGTATCAAGCTCACAGCGCAAAGCATTGTGAACCATAGCCAGGCATCAGCTGTGACTACTGAAGCACATTGTCGAACCGTTGGGCTGGCGAGAAACAGCAGCGCTGAAAGCTTCGCCAGTTTTTGCAGCCACGTCGCCGAACTGAAACCTGAGAAGAAGGCAAGCATCCCGAACCATCCAAGAAATGGCAGCAGCTTGCTCCATACGTCGAGCGCGGCATCTCCGCCATGCCATGAAAGTATCATGAGCAAACTTGAAAACAGAGGCGGATAATCCGGCTGATGAATAGCGGCTGACGCTCCACTTGCCAGCGCTGCAAAAGGATATTTCCCGTCAGCCAGCATCGCTTTCGCCCGCCAGCACCACACGCCCATGCCAGGCGGGTCGCTCAGGGGTTTCTTCATGGAGTCTGCAAACACGCAGCAAAACAGAATGATGGCAGACAGCCACCAGATAACTTGGAATGCTCTCCCCATATGACGCTCAGACGATTTCAGTAAGTCAGGCGCGGGCCGTTGTTTTTTTATCATCTGCAAAACTGCGCAGAGCAACGCCAAACCAATCAGCGGCCATTCTAACCTCAATCCCGCCAGCATCCCGCAGGCGGCGACCACTCCGAGAAGATTCATCCCGAGGTTGAACTGCAGCGATATCCGCTGCATTGATGTAAATTCATCCACGAGGCCATACGCAAACCTTTGCCATACGCAGTAACCTATGCACAAGGACAGTAAAATAAGGGCCGCCGGACAGACACCGTCCCGCAGGCGAAGCGGCGGGCGCATGATCTTCTCCAGATCCGCGGATACCTTCTCAGATGCTTGCGCAGCCAGCTCGGGATTGCCGTCATCCGTGCTGGCCTCGGCATAGAGGGTGGACTCGCCGGACTCCATCTGGATTGTTTCCACGGGATACCAGCTTCCCTGTGCGCCTTTATGCTGGAGTTTTGAGAGATGCTCAAGAAAATTTTCTTCGTCACTTTGTCCTACCAGAACGAACTTTGGCCATCGTTCCACTTGTTCGCTCAGTGGCACGATCCTGCGCGGGGCGCAGAGGTAGCTCAGGCGCATGGCTTTTTGCATAGTCTGCACGGCCTGCTCTGGGCCTGGTGCCCAAACCCCCGTCTCGCCCTCCAGTGGCACATGGCGCAGCAGCAGCCAGCAGTCACCCTCGTCCCATCGGCGCGCTTCACTCCAAGACTCTGCCGAGGGCCTCAGCGTCAGCGCATCTTTGACTGCGGGCGCAATGGCGGTAATCAGCAGTGCGGCGCAGACGATGGCTCCAGCCATCGGCATTCGTCCAGACAGGAAGGATTTCATGCGCCGAGGCCCGGCGTTGTTTATGCCCGGTCAGGGCAGTTTTTGCTGGAACATCCACGTCGATAGTTCGGGAAGAAACATCGCCCACTGCCAGGCCGCGTGTCCTTTTTGAGCCAGTGCCAGCGTCTGACGCGCCTGGCAGCCGTGACGGGCTGCGTCTTTGAGGAAGGTCTCGCCGGACTTGATCAGCCAGGGATTTTCATCCTGATTGTAGAAAAACCAAAATCCGGTGCGCAGAATTTCGTCATCGGGAACCGGCTGTTCGCCCATCGTGGCTAGGCCCACCACGGCCGCAAATGAACCCGGTCTCCGCACCGCAATTTCTAGAAGTCCGGCACCACCTGCGGAGAGGCCGATGCCATAACGCCGTTTCGGATCCAGCGCTTTGTTAACCGCTTCCAGATGCTCCATCAGTTCCACCACGGCCTGTGCCGGGGGGCTCAGTTTCTTGTTCTGCTCCTGATATTGTTCCACGGGCAGCAAGGTGCCGGTGTTCAGCACCACACCCTTCGGGAACTGCGGAACCAACAAAGCGCAGGGATGCTGCTCCTGGCTCTTTGGCTGCACGAAATACAGCATCTGGGAGTGCTTAAACTGGCTGATGTTGTCCGTGCCCGCCTCGCTGCCGTTCCCGTGGATGAAGAGAACCAGTGGCAGGCTGTGCGCCTCCTCCACATAGGGCGGCAGAAATAGACGATAGGGCAGCTTGTAACCACTCTTGCTGGTGAATGTCCCCGCCGTGAGCATCTTCCCCGTCACCGTGAAGTCTTCCTCTAGCCCACGCTTCAAGCGCACCGGGGTAATCCTACTAGTCACCACTCGCGCTGGCGCGGGCTTGCTTCGGTCATAGTCCAGTCTGGACTGATAAGCCTTCCTCTGTTCCTCAGCTATTAGCTGCTGAAGGCGAGTCTCCGCTGCGGCAATCATCCTTGGAGCCTCTTTTAACGACTGTTGGGCTATGGGGATGTCAGTTCGGAGTTCTTCCCAAGGTCCTGGTGCGCTATCCGGCTCGCTTTTTTGATCATGCAATTCCAAATGATGCAGACAGGCTTTTAATTCAGCGTCCAGACTTTTGATGACGGAACGCATGTTGCTGATGACCAACGAAAGTTCTTCACTCGTCAAAGATTTACTGATTTGACCGCCTTTTTTGTTCCAACTTTTAATACTTCCACGTAGCTGATGACTATCAAAGCTAGGTTCAACCCCGATTTTGAAGTCCTCTAATTTGCGACTACCACCTTCAAAGCGAAGAGACTCGCTTTCAGAACGTAAAATAACCGTGGACGCAATTAGTAAAATCAATGGAGCAATGAGTCTTAAACGCATATGGGTTTAGGATTGATTTGTATTTTAAATTATTATCGATCAGGGCGTAAAAGTTGCTTCGCTTGATTCGGGTGCTACAGGTGTTTCACTCCATTTTATACCCTTTTTAACATCACCCTTTTCTGGTGCTATCTTACCACCCATGGCTGACTCAGTAAATTTAGATTTTCCTACAGGATTGAATTCAACCTTCACGCCCCACTCGACCTTGCCAACGGTATTCCAAGAATTATTTTCTACTAAGGAATACTGAAGATACAGATTGGCATTAATTGAATAGTTTACTGTTGCTTTCTTTGTATAAAAAACAGTCTCCTCCCAGAATCGTCGGTTATCCTGTAGTCCTGGATAATCGGATGATTTAGTTTCCAATTTATCTTCGCCTATCTCAGTGTGCTCACCATGATTGTAGGCTGTATAAGACTTATCTTCGCCTTTAATGTTTGCTTTTCCTCCCATTTTCTTATCTACTTCTTTTTGAATAACAGCGTCATTTGAGGATCCAGTGGCATTCACCATTTGGTATAGCCTTAACTGAAACTCCTTCCTAGCTGCTGCTGGCTTGATTGTTACTCGCCCTGTATGTGGTTTGGAGCCACCTCCTAAAATCCAAATGCTCGTGTAAAGGTCTTCGTTGCTTTTATCATTGGGGTCATGAGAAATGCCAGCATCAATTTCTGTCTCCACGCTTAGGGTATCTAGAACTGGTCGCACCACCTTGATGACCGGAACCACGGCAACCTTGTTCTCTCCATCATCAAAAGTCATACCAGTCAAATCCATACTATCCGGTGGATTGGAAGCTGGAACTTGGATCACGCCTGTGGTCAACGGAGTGTCGCCTATCAGTTTCCAGTTCTTAGCCGCTGTCCCGGTCAGTTTAAATTTGTAGCTCTGGCCTGGCACGAGGTAGAGCTTGCCTGCTTCCTCGTAAACTTTCCCCTCATTTACCACGGCCTCTACCACCACCTTGTTGCCTGACTTGGTGAATGTCTGTTTCTTGCCCGCATAGGACGCCTGAGCAAAAAGGAAGGTCGCAAAGAGAACACTCAGGCAAAATGGATTCTGAAGAGGGATACAGCGAAATGAGCAACAAATATGCCAGAGTGGCATTGCGGCAGATAGATCGTGTCATAATCACCAATTGCAATCACCGTTTTGATCTTTTACCGACAGGTAAAGTGGTCACATTTTGCTTCCGTCAGTCCATGTCGTGACGGCGTCACGGCGCCACTACGTCGTGACTACCATTTGAATCCAGAATGGGTTGAGCTATTCTCTACGTCCGCCTCGGCGCGATATGGACAATTTTCTTTACCAACCTCAGCGCCAGATCTGCATTCCGGCCAACTGCAACATTCCCGGCATAAATGCCTTCTTCATCTCACGCGTGAGGAAGCAAATGGCCGGGCGCAAACTGTGTGGAAGTCATGGCGGCTTTTTCTACAGCTTGGGCTGGCTACAAGAACGTTACGAGGCAAAGTGATTCCATGAGCCTAGTGTCATCAACTCTTACGATAGCCGGACGCCAGTTCCGCTCGCGCCTCATGCTCGGCACGGGAAAATTTTCCTCCGGCGAATCCATGCGCGATGCCTTAGATGCGAGCGGTTGCGAAATCGTCACCGTCGCCCTGCGTCGCGCCGATTTGTCCGGCAAGAAAGACCCGTTCGCGAACATCCTCGAGTTCATTTCCAGCGACCGCTATCTCTTGCTGCCCAACACCAGCGGGGCCATGAACGCCGAAGAAGCGGTGCGCCTCGCGCGACTTGCGGTCGCCGCCGGATTACCCAACTGGGTGAAATTAGAAATCCATCCCGATCCGCGTTACCTGCTGCCCGATCCGATTGAAACCCTGAAGGCCGCAGAGATTCTCGTGAAGGAAGGTTTCATCGTATTGCCCTACATCAACGCCGATCCCGTGCTGGCTAAACGTTTGCAGGATGTCGGCACCGCGACCGTGATGCCGCTTGGTTCACCGATTGGTTCGCATCAAGGAATTACTACCCGAAAACAAATCGAAATCATCATCGAGCAGGCCACTGTTCCCGTCGTGGTGGATGCTGGAATCGGCGCCCCAAGCCATGCGGCAGAAGCATTGGAAATGGGCGCGGACGCCGTGTTGGTGAACACTGCCATCGCCATTGCCAGCGATCCCGTGAGGATGGCGCAGGCCTTCAAAGCAGCCGTTGAAGCAGGTCGCACGGCCTATGAACTCGGCATCGCCGATGTCAGTGATCTCGCTTCGCCCACGAGTCCGCTGGCGGCGTTTCTTTCGCAGTCGCCCTGAAGAAACTTCACTGCGTTTGATAACCGATTGCGCCAATCCGCCGCCGCATGTGGAATATCCGCCCTTCTTCTTCGTGAAGTTCAGCCTCAATGAGGCGAATAAAATGAGTGCGACCGCCGGGATGGCTCCGCACTTTAGGCTGAATTTAAGAACTTTGGAATCTTGGAAAATGTGGGTAAGGGTAGGGGTCAAGGCATGTCGCCGCACAACACGTCAACACCACAGCGTCACCCACTATGAAAGCCCGCATCATCTCCGCATTGCTCGCCACCGTGTTTATCTCCAGCGCCTGGAGCGCCGACTGGCCGCAATTCCGAGGTGCGGATCGCACGGACATATCCGCTGAACAGGGATTGTTAAAAAAATGGCCCGCTGCCGGTCCGAAAAAGCTGTGGGTTTTCGACAAGGCTGGCCTGGGCTATGCGGGCTTCTCCATTGTGAACGACGTGCTCTACACCATGGGCGGCAGTGACGAGGGCGAGGAGTTTGTCTATGCGCTGGATGCGAAAAACGGCGCGCCCCTATGGAAGACACGCATCGGTGCGTTGCTCACCAACAACTGGGGCGATGGCCCCCGGGGCACGCCCACCGTGGACGGGGATCGCGTCTATGCCCTTGGCGGGAAAGGTGATCTCATCTGCGTCAGCGCGAAAGACGGGAAGGAAATCTGGCACGCCAGCATGACCGAGAACGGCGGCAAAGTCCCCGGCTGGGGCTACACGGAAAGCGTGCTCGTGGATGGTGCGAACGTCATCTGCACACCCGGCGGCAAGGGAGGCACTCTGCTGGCGCTCGATAAAATGACCGGCAAAAAAGTCTGGCAGTCCGCCGAGTGGACTGATGCCGCGCAATATGCCTCCGTCATCGCCGCCGATCACAACGGCGTCCGCCAATACATCCAGCTCACCATGCAGCACGTCGGTAGTGTCGATGCGAAAACCGGCAAGCTACTCTGGCTCTCCAACTGGCCCGGCAAAACCGCCGTCATCCCCACGCCCATTTTCAAGGACGGCAAAGTCTATGTCACCAGCGGCTACGGCGTCGGCTGCAAACTGCTCGAGCTTGGGGCCACCGGAAACCCCAAGGAAGCATGGACCAACACCAACATGGTCAATCATCACGGCGGTGTCATCCTCGTTGGCGACTACCTTTACGGTTACAGCGACAAAGGCGGCTGGACCTGTCAGGACTTCAAAACTGGCGAAGTAAAGTGGGCCGACAAAAAATTAGGCAAGGGGGCGATCCATTGCGCCGATGGCATGTTGTATCTGCTTGAAGAAAGCACCGGTGCCGTTGCGCTCATCGAAGCCTCGCCAAATGGATGGAGCGAACAGGGCCGCTTCAGGCTCGATCCGCAGTCCATGTTGCGCAAAGCATCCGGAAAAATCTGGACCCACCCCGTCGTCTGCAACGGCAAGCTCTACCTGCGCGATCAGGATCTGATTTACTGCTTCGATGTAAAAGGATGACAAATTCTGCCGCAATCCCGCGTTCTACATTTCTATGAAATCCATCCTGCTGGCCTCACTTTCCCTAGTGTAGTGCGCGTGAAATAGTATAACAAACTAGTTGCACTTGATGTGTTAAGGTGTGGGCATGCGTCATGCCGT
The DNA here is from genome assembly GCA_043758025.1 of Verrucomicrobiota bacterium. Taxonomy (GTDB): domain Bacteria; phylum Verrucomicrobiota; class Verrucomicrobiia; order Verrucomicrobiales; family Verrucomicrobiaceae; genus VFKE01. The sequence continues at coordinate 21 of JAYVOH010000320.1, read as the reverse complement.
ATCCATTGAACTAGGTCCTGA
>JAYVOH010000319.1:0-20500 GCA_043758025.1 Verrucomicrobiota bacterium | reverse complement strand
AAGACACCAAACGATGAAACCCTACTTATCTCTCGCGCTGCTGTTGCTCACAGCATGCAGCACATTCAAGCCCGTCAAAGACACGGCCATCCATCATGTCTTGGATCCACTGGTGTCTGACCGCAAGCTTGCTTCAGCCACCCCTGCCATGGCCATCAATCGCCCCTCAATTCCGAGCTATCTGGATCGGATGCAACTCATCACCCGCACCAAAGGGCAGCTCATGATGAGCGATCTCGATCTGTGGGCCGAGCCGCTGGACGCCGCCATTGCGCGCGTCATGGCCAGCAACCTCAGCCGCCTGACCGGCTCCACCAACATCCAGCCCGTTGAGCATTTCGCCACGCTCGACTACACCACCTTGCTGGAAATGAATATCGCCCAGTTTGATCCCGACGACGCCAACCAAATGATACTGCAAGGCACCTGGAAGCGGCAACCCGTAACCGACAAGGAGACCAGTGGTCACTTCTTCCGCATTACTGTCCCCATTCCCAACAGTTCTGCCCCCATGTCAGCCCGCGTGACGGCCATGAATCAAGCGCTCGAGCAACTGGCACAACAGATTATCAAGCAACAATGATAGCGGAAGCCGTGCGGCGTATTACCAACAGCGTCGTCATGGTGCAGTTGCAGTGTAAAAGAGCCTTATGAGTGGCGTCCTATGCCAGAGCATTGGGTTTATCTGCTGCAAGCAAAAGGGCATCCCGCTTCGCAGTTTTGTTGAGTGTCGCAAGACAGGCTCGGCGCACATCTTCGCCAGTCTTTAATTCATGATAAAAATCCCAGATCGCCCTGCCGCTCTGGCAGCCGCGCAATGCACTCCGGGCCGTCAAAGCCCCGCGTGTTCACCTTCCGCGTTACCGGCCACGCCTCCATGTCCGCCGCATCATAAGTCGTGAGCAGAGGCTGGAGATGCTCGCGCGTAGCCGCCGGGTCCAGCCAGGAGTGCCATGCGGTGCGCGGCAGAATCACCGGCATCCGGTCTATCACCCGCAACACCACTGCATTCGGCGGCGCGCTTACGATCGCGACGGACTCGCCCTCCGGTTGCGACTCCCATAAGCCCGCGAGGATCATCAGCGCATCTCCCTTGCGGTGAAAATGCCACGGCTGCAGGAGTGACCTGGTCACAACCTCCGAGTCATAGAACCCATGGGCGATCACCAGACAACGCCTCTTCAGAAATGCCTCGCGGAACATTTGCAACTCCGCCGCTGTCTCCCCGCGCGCCATCAATTGCCGGGACGAACCCCGCCCCTTCAGACCGAAGTTCAGCATGTCGATCTGCGCCTTTCCACCGCGCAATGTCAGCACCGGCACCGGTTCCGACGGAGTCACCTTATAACGAACCGGCGGCACAATACTCAGGTGCCCGAACCCTGAAAAAGCTCCTGTCAGTTCCTCAATCGTATCATTGTAACGCAGCGCGTTGCACATGAGATTTCATAAGCCGTCCGAGATGGGCTGGCAAGTGAGTGCGCATGATGAATATTATCTCATTATAAGAACTTTAAGCACATCAAGGTGGCAGAGGTTCAGCACAGGGGCTTGAATGTCACTTCGCCTCAAGTAATAGGTGATGAACCTGCTCATCGTGCCTAATACAATATCATGCGCATCGCCCTCGCCCAGATCAACACCACCGTCGGAGACTTCGACGGAAACAAGTCACTCATTCTCGACGCCTATCGTCGCGCTGTCGCGCAAGGTGCGGAACTGGTGCTGACACCGGAACTGGCCATCACGGGCTATCCGCCGCGTGATCTGGTTCATCGCTCGCGCTTTGTTCCCGCCAACAAGGAAGTGCTCGCGGCCATCGCTACGGAGGTGGGCGATGTCCCGCTCGTCACCGGGTTCGTGGATTTCAATACCAATGGTCGCGGCAAGCCCTTTCGTAACTCCGCAGCGGTGCTGCATCAGGGCCGCATAGCGCAAGTGGTTCACAAGTCATTGCTGCCGACCTATGATGTGTTTGATGAAGACCGCTACTTCGAGCCGGCGGATGAAATCAAGCCAGTCGTCATCAATGGAATGAGACTCGGCATTACCATCTGCGAAGACATCTGGACGGATGATTTCCTGCCGCAACCGCTCTATCAAATGCAACCTCCGCGCGAGCTGGCGCGGCAGGGGATTGAACTTCTCGTCAACATCAGCGCCTCGCCGTTTCATCTCGGCAAGCCTGCCGTGCGTGAGCGTATGATGAGCCGGCTCGCGAGTGAACTGCGGGTGCCCGTCGTTTATTGCAATGCCGTCGGCGGGAATGACCAACTGGTGTTCGACGGCCATTCGCTCGTTGTGGATGCGGGTGGAAACATTGCCGCGCGTTTGGCGGCGTTTGGCGAAGACCTGCTCATTGCGGATTTACAAACGTTGAAAACCAATCCGAAATCTGAAATCCGAAATCAGAAATCCGACGCAGCGGAGCTGCATGACGCTCTCGTTCTCGGACTTCGCGATTACGCGCAGAAGTGCGGCTTCAAATCCTGCGTGCTGGGCTTGAGCGGCGGCATCGACTCCGCGCTGGTGGCGGTCATCGCGGCTGAAGCGCTGGGGCCACAGAATGTGCTGGGCGTATCGCTGCCAACGGTGTTTTCATCCCAGGGAAGCAAGGACGATGCGCGTGATCTCGCTCAAAATCTCGGTATTCAATATGAGACGGTGGCTGTCCAGCCCGCCTTCGAGTCGGTTAAGGCGCAGCTCGCGCCCCTGTTCGCCAGACGCCCTGAGGACATCACGGAGGAGAACATGCAGTCTCGCATCCGCGGACTCATCTTAATGTCCATCTCCAACAAACTGGGGCATCTACTGCTCACCACCGGCAACAAAAGCGAACTCGCTGTCGGTTACTGCACGATTTACGGCGACATGTGCGGCGGGCTTGCGGTCATCAGCGATTTGCCAAAAACACGCGTTTATGAAATGTCCCGCTGGATCAATCGCGAGCGCGAAATTATTCCGTGGGCGAGCATTGAGAAACCGCCCAGCGCCGAGCTTCGGCCCGATCAAAAAGATCAGGACACATTACCGGAGTATGACGTTCTCGATGGCATTCTGGAACAGCTTGTCGAGCAGGGAAAGTCCGTCGCCGAAACGGTCGCGCGCGGATTTGATGAAGCCGTTGTGCGTTGGGTCTTGCGTCGCGTGGAGTTGAACGAATGGAAACGCCATCAGGCCGCGCCCGGCTTGAAAGTGACCACCAAGGCCTTCGGCATCGGGCGCAGAATGCCCATTGCGCAGCGCTTCCGCGAATAAGATGTGGCACTAGCCTGTGCCACACTCTCATTTGCAAACCGGTGCCGCGCGTGGCATGAACTGCATTCATCGCACCGCCCCATGAACGTCTGGAATCACGCCCACGCCCATCTCAAAGATCTCGTTTCTTACAAGCCCGGCAAGCCCATCGAGGAACTGGCCCGCGAACGCGGACTCAAGCCGGAGGACATCATCAAGATGGCGTCCAACGAAAACCCGCTCGGCCCATCGCCCAAGGCCGTCGAAGCCATGACGCTCGCTTTGCAGCAGGCGCACATCTACCCCGACGGCGGCGGCTATCGTCTGCGCGAAGCCATTGCGAACAAGTTCGGCATCATGATGGATCAGATCATTCTCGGCAACGGCTCCAACGAAATCATCGAGTTCATCGGTCACGCTTTTCTCAAGCCCGGCGACAACATCATCACCGCCGAGCACGCCTTTGTGGTCTATAAACTCATGGCCCGGCTTTTCGGAGCCGACACCATCGAGGTTCCTGACCCGAATTTCGTGCATGATCTCGATGCCATGCTCGCTGCGATCACCCCGCGCACGAAGGAAGTCTTCATCGCGAACCCGAACAACCCCACCGGCACCATGGTCAGCATGGACGCGCTGGAGCGCTTCGTGGACAAGGCCCCGGATCATGTCGTGGTGGTCATTGATGAGGCGTATTACGAGTTCATTCCCGAACCGCCCGACACCATGAAGTTCGTGCGTGAAGGCCGGAACGTGATCCTGCTGCGCACTTTCTCGAAGATCCAAGGACTTGCCGGGCTGCGCATTGGCTACGGCATCGGCCCGGCGGAATTGGTCAACGTCCTTCAGAAAACCCGGCAGCCATTCAATGCCAACGCCATCGCGCAGGCCGGTGCGGTTGCCGGATTGCTGGATGACGAGCACCAGAATAAAACGAAGCGCATCACCGATGAAGGCCGCACTTATCTGCAAAACGAATTCGCGAAACTGAATCTCGAATACGTCCCCAGCTCCGCGAACTTCGTGCTCGTGAAAGTGGGAGATGGCAATGCCGTCTTCCAAAAGATGCTCGACAAAGGCATCATCGTTCGCGGCATGGCAGAATACAAACTGCCGGAATGGGTCCGCATTTCTGTCGGCACCATGGAGCAGAACACGCGGTGCATCGCGACGCTGAAGGAAGTGTTGTTGCCGGCCTGAAGCGATTGTCTCTTGTTGCGTGTAGTCCTTATCGTGCTACAACTTCACCATGAGCAAAACCGCAACCGTGCGCGCCCGTGTGGAGCCTAAGCTGAAAGGCGAGGTCGAGGGCATCTTGTCCCATCTTGGACTCACGGCGTCGGAGACGATTCATCTGCTTTACCGCCAGATCAGGTTGCAGGGCGGGCTGCCTTTTGATGTTCGCATTCCCAACGACCTGACCGTCCGAACCCTCAACGAAAGCAAAGCCGGGAAAGGCGTGAAGCGGTTCCGAACCAAGAAGGAGCTTTACGACGACCTTGGGCTGTGAGGACGTTCAGCCGCACGGGTCAGTTCAAGAAAGACGTGAAACTCGCCATCCGGCGCGGGAAAGACATGAGCAAGCTCAAGGAAGTGCTCAAGTGCTTGATCGAAGGCAAAGAGCTGCCTCCTCGTTTGAAGGATCATCCGTTGCGCGGCAACTTTGCCGGGAGCCGCGACTGTCATGTTGAGCCAGACTGGCTGTTGATTTATACACTCATGGAACATGGAGGCCATGTCCGTTTCGAGCGCACCTTCACCCACAGTGATTTGTTCAGTCGATGAAATTATACCACTCAACACCATCACGGTCAGCCTATGTTCCAATGGAAACTCCAATTCTGGTTGTCGAAGATTCTTTCCAATGACACCTCGGTAAGCTACACGGCCCGGATCTTCGGTCTGCTGCTCGCTCTGAGTTTTGGGGCCTTAGTTATGGGCTTAATCATGCGGAGGAAATGGCTGTCGCGTTCTGCGCTTGGTCTGGGCGTGTCGGTGGCCTTTGTCTGGGGAATTCTTTATGCCACGCGTCCGGCATGGCTGCGCATCGCGTTGCAGGAAAACGTTCCTGTGCCCGTGAGTTCGGAGCTTCGATGGAAAATGAGGTCGCCGGGACTGGAGACTGCGGAACTTGAGCTGCGGGTGAAGGATGAGGTGGTTGATCACATGGTGCTCGTGCGGCTCGATCCGCAGCTTTATCGTTTCAGCGTTCACTGGGACACGACGGCCACCCGCAAAGCAGAGGACTGGCAGCGTGAACTCGGGGCCGCGGTGGTGGTGAACGGCTCCTACTTCGGCGGGCCGGATCATGCCCCGCTCACGCCGCTGCGTCTGTCCGGCAAGCCTGCAGGACCGACTAGCTATCAATCCACTCACGGAGCATTTGTGGCGGATGCTGGGCGTGTCGAGATTCTCGATTTGAAAAACAAGGATGTGTTTCAAACCATCAATGTCTATCCCGAAGCGATGGTTTCTTATCCCTTGCTGATTGATGCGAACGGCGAGAACCGCGCCATCGAGAGCAAGGTTTGGCTCGCATCCCGCAACTTTGTTGGTCTTGACCACGATGGCCGCGTCATCCTCGGCACGACGGAGACCGGATTCTTTACTCTGCGCCGCTTGGGTGATTTTTTAAAGCAATCTCCGCTAAACCTTCGGACCGCCCTGAACTTCGATGGAGGACCGCTCGTCAGCCAGGTCGTTCGTGCTGGTGATTTCAAACGTGAGTTTCACGGCACAGCGGAAATGACTGACGGTGGAGATGTGCTGCGCGCGTTCTGGCACGCGCATTTTGAATCAACGTGGACATTGCCCGTCGTTCTGGTGGCAACGCCGGTTGGGCCTTGATGAATTCCTGATTGAGCCTCCTCGTGTTCAGGCTGAGCGCGCTTCGTCTATCGAAGGACGATTCCGCCCAAACACTTTTGGGGATGAAGGGCGCTATCACTGGCACTACCAAAACTACGGTTGCCTCACGCCAGCGAGCGTGTAGGATTTTCCCACTATGACTACCGTGCTATCACAAAAAGGCCAGGTTGTGCTGCCCGGCCCTGTGCGCCGACAGTTGCATCTGCACGCTGGCGACGACTTCGAGGTCTTCATTGAAGACGATGACACCATCACGCTCCGTCGCATCAGCCAGCCCGCCAATCACGGCCTGGTTGATCTCTTGCTTGCCTGCCCTGAAACTTTTGAGATTCCAGCACGCGACCGCGACGACTCCGAACCGCCCGCGCTGTGAGTTACCTCGTCGATACCAACATCTACAGCGAACCCGTCAAACCCAAGCCGGAACCCAAGGTCGTCAAATGGCTTCGCAAGCACGAGCACGAACTTTATGTCAGCACCGTCACCATCGGCGAGATTAAGCGTGGCATCGAGCGCCTGCCCGAAGGCAAGCGCAAGACCCAGCTTCGCGCATGGCTGCAATCCATCTGCGACTGTATGAAAGGCCGTGTCCTCAGTTTCAACACCAGCACCGCGCACGTTTGGGGGCAGCTCAAAGCGAAATGGGACAAAGCTGGTATCAATGTTCCCTCGCTTGATAGCCAGATCGCGGCGACCGCGCATCGTCATGGATTGACGGTGGTCACCAGGAATACTTCAGACTTCGACAAGTCGGGTGTGAAGACCTTAAACCCATTTGACACATGAGCTGGAGCCTCCCCGTGTCGGCTGCTGCTTGAAGGGATGACCGACACCATCGCCGCCATTAGCACCGCCTTTGGCGAAGCCGCGATCAGCGTGCTTCGGCTTTCCGGAGCGGATGCGTTGCGCATCGCAGATAAGATTTTCACCGGCAAATTGAAATTGGCGGAGGCTGCGCCGCGCACCGCGCATCATGGGCGCATCTTGGATGCGGAAGGTCGCGCGATGGATTCGGTTATACTCACGGTGTTCAAAGCGCCCGCGAGTTATACGGGCGAGGATGTGATTGAGATAAGCGCGCATGGTGGAGTGCTGGTCACGCGCCGTATTTTTGAACAGCTGTTGCAACACGGCGCGCGTGCTGCCGGGCCGGGGGAGTTCACGCAGCGTGCGTTCCTGAATGGCAAGATGGATTTAACGCAGGCAGAGGCGGTGATGGATTTGATTCACGCGCAGTCGGAACTGGCACTGCAGGCGGCGACGCGGCAGCTTGAAGGACGCCTGGGCAAAGTTGCAGATGCGATTCGGAATGATCTGATCCAGATCGTCGCGCATGTGGAGGCTTACATTGATTTTCCCGATGAGGACATTGATCCCGATACCGGTGCTGCGCTCAAGCGACGCCTTGAATCCATCCATGCGCAGTTGCGCTCGCTGCTCGACAGCGCGGAGCATGGGCGCATCCTCCGCAGCGGTGCGCGCACGGTAATCTGTGGCGCGCCCAATGTGGGGAAATCATCGCTGCTCAATGCGCTCAGTGGGCACGATCGCGCGATCGTCAGTGCGCAGGCTGGCACCACGCGCGATACTATTGAGGAGGTGCTGCACATTCACGGGTTGCCGTTTGTGCTGGTGGATACTGCCGGGCTGCGGGAACACACGAGCGACTTCATCGAGTCCGAGGGCATGGATCGCACGCGGCGTGAACTGGAGCGCGCGGATGTGATCATCGAGGTCGTGGATGGAAGTCTTTCCCAGTCTGAGGCGCAGCGCGTGCCGATGGCTTCGGGGCATCGCGGACATCTCTTGGTTTTGAACAAGGCGGATGCCGGATTGCATCCGACATGGGAGATGGCAGATGGCAGATGGCAGATGGGGGAATGCATCGCGCTTTCCTGCGTCAATGGAGAGGGGATAGAAGAATTACGCGCGGCCATGCGGGATGCGGTCTGGAGCGGTGCGGGCGCAGGTGGTGATCAACTGGTGGCCATCAATGCGCGACATCAGAGATGTTTCCAGCGCGCGTCGGAGGCGATGGAAGATGCGGAGGATGCATTTGATCACGATGAAGCGCCGGAGATCATCGCCTTCGAGCTGCGTGAGGCCTTGCAGGCAGTTGGTGAAGTGACAGGCCGGGTGGATGTGGAGGAAATTCTCGACTCGGTGTTCAGCCAGTTCTGCATTGGAAAATGATGCGTCAACGCAGCAAACTTCACTTTTAATTTTCCCAAAACACGCGATGTGTCGTGTTCACCCGAAACTGCGACCATAAGCACTCTGAATACAATGACCAAAAAGACCCCGTCATGGACGATTGACCAGTCCGCCGACATTTACGGAATCCGCGACTGGGGGAATAACTATTTTGATATCTCCGCGAAGGGCGAAGTGGTGGTGCATTTGCGCGACGGAAAAAAGACGAAGCCGGTGAGTTTGCCGGAGATCGTGCGCGGAATGAAAGAGCGTGGCATGCAGTTGCCCGTGCTGATCCGATTCGGTGATCTGCTTCGCTGGCGCATCGAGGAAATCAACGAAGGTTTCGCCAAGGCGATCCGCGAGGCGAGCTATCGCGGCGTGTATCGCGGTGTGTATCCGATCAAGGTGAACCAGCAGCAGGAAGTCATCGAAGAGGTCACGCGCTACGGGAAAATATATCACTATGGACTGGAGTGCGGCAGCAAGCCCGAGTTGATCGCGGCATTGGCTTACATGCAGGATCCCTTAGCCTACATCGTGTGCAACGGCTACAAGGACGAGGAATTTATCGACCTCGCGTTGCACGCGCAGAAGATGGGTTTGCAGGTGATCCTGGTGTTGGAGATGCCGAGCGAACTTGATTTGATTTTGCAGCGCTCGAAGAAATTGGACATCAGGCCGACGTTGGGTGTGCGTATCCGTTTGTCCACGGAAAGCGCGGGACATTGGTCCAGCAGCGGCGGTGATCAAAGTGTCTTCGGGTTGAACATATCGCAGGTCATGGCCGCCGTGGACAAGCTGCGCGAGTGCGACATGCTCGACTGCCTGCAGATGCTGCACTATCACCAAGGGTCGCAGATTCCGAGCATACGCGCGATCCGCAATGCCGCCACTGAGGCCGCGCGGGTTTACGTGGGATTGGTGCAAGAAGGCGCGAAAATGGGCATCCTCGATCTTGGTGGTGGTCTTGCGATCAGCTATGACGGCCTTAAATCAAACGAGTCCAGCAGCGCCGATTATGGCACCAAGGAATATTGCGCGGATGTGATTGAGGCCATCAGTGAGGTCACGGATGAAGCGGGTGTGGAGCATCCGGATCTCATTACCGAATCTGGCCGCGCCGTTGTGGCCTATTACTCGGTGCTGGTGGTCAATGTTCTGGACATCAATCGCTTCGAGTCGCCCGGTATTCACAAGCTGCCCAAGAAAGCGCCGCCCTTGCTGAAGAATTTCTTCCATTTGCGCGAGCGCATCCGCCACAACGGAGAGAAGCTGACTGGCGAATATCTCCAGGAGATTTACAACGACGCCATTTACTATCGCGAGAAAATCCGCACCGAGTTCAGCAGCGGCAAGGTCACGCTGCGTCAGCGCTCGATTGGCGAGGAGTTGTATTGGGAAGTTCTCACGTGGGTTGCCGAACAGGTGAAGGATGGTGGATTCAGCAGTGAGCAAATGGAGCGTCTCAGCGCCGTGCTTACGGACATCTATTATGGGAACTTCAGCGTCTTCCAGAGCCTGCCGGACTTTTGGGCCATCAACCAGCTTTTCCCTGTTATGCCGATTCACCGGCTCAAGGAAAAGCCCACCCGGCCGGTCGTGCTCAGCGACATCACCTGCGACTGCGACGGCAAGATGGATCGCTTCGTTCATTCGCGTGAAATCCACAGCAGCCTGCCGATGCACGATATCAAGCTGGAGGATGAATACATGCTCGGCATTTTCCTCGTCGGCGCCTATCAGGAAACCCTGGGCGACCTGCACAATCTGCTCGGCGATACCAACGTCGTTAGTGTGAAACTGGAGAATGGGCGGCTCAAATACACCCGCGAACTGGAAGGCGACACCGTCGGTGATGTTCTCAGCTACGTCGAATATGACACCAAGGAAATGGTGCGTCGATTCCGCATGCTCGCCGAGGATGCCGTCGTTAAAAAACGCATCTCACCCAAGGAGCGTCATCACATCATGGAAGCTTACGAGGAAGGAATGCGAGGCTACACGTATTTCGAGAGCTGAGATTACTGCGCTCATGGCCAAAGTTAGTGGCTGAGAGCGGGTGCGAGGTTGAGAGAATCGAGAAAGTAGAGGATGCGTGAGCGGTAGTGCGCGAAGTTGCGCAAGCCGCGTGCAGCGGCTTTGAGTTGCTGGATGCGGGGATGCCGATCTACAACGGGTGCTCAACGACTCGCAGATTGATTCCTTGATTCCTTGATTCTGTTCATCAAGTCACTGGAGTGATGATCAATTCAGCGAAGGATCCTCGGGCATCCGGGCCAGCAGTCTGTAGTAAGGTCCGAGATCATCGAGAATTTCCCGCCAGAGCTCGGCGGGTTCCTTGCTGGTCAGCACCTCCGGCTGCGGCGGGCAGGTGATCCACGACTTGTGCTCCAGTTCGTTTTCGAGCTGTCCTTCCGACCAGCCGGTGTAGCCGACGAAACTACGAACCATCCGGCCTTTGCCGAGTTCCTTCATGGCCTGCTCCGTGGAAAGATGGGTCTGGCAGCGCAGCCCGCCTTTTTTTGGACTCCATTCGAGCAGGGCAAACGAGAGTTTGTCGGTGCCGACGGGACCGCCGAGATATACCGGCAAATTTGCCAGCGCGCCGAGATCCCTGTCTGGCAGCAGATCAGAGACACATTTTTCCAAAGGTCGGTTCAAGATGTATCCGAACGCGCCGTCGCCGCTCGTGTGCGCGGCCAGCAAAAGAACCGTGTGAAAAAAATTTGGATCACGCAGTGCGGGCGACGCCAGCAGCAGCGAGCCGGAGAGTGAATCGGATTTGCCAGGCTCCACGTTCATGCGCTTATTTAGACGATTGAAGACTATCGCATAAACCGTGCCGGGGCAAGCGCATCATCAAACAAACCTGATTGCCTTTCGGCCCCCATCCTGCAAAATCTGCTGATGCAGGAACTGGAAATACATTTGAAAGAAGGCCGTGCACTCTCGCCCGCACAAGTGCGGGAGGCCGCTGCGTTCCTCATCGATCCCCAGCCTGCTGCCGAGCGAAAGGCGGCGCTGCTGCGTGCACTCTCGGAGAAGGGTGAATCACCGGCGGAGATCGCAGGATTTGTCGAGGAATTCCTGCGGCACGCCGTGGAGCCGGGCATTGATCAAGGCGTAATGCCGGGGCCGGTGCTTGATGTCGTGGGAACGGGGGGCGACAAACTCAATCTCTTCAATGTCTCCACGACTGCCATGTTCATTCTCGCCGCTGGCGGCGTGTGTGTTGTGAAGCACGGCAACCGTGGTATCACCGGAAAGTGCGGGGGAGCAGATGTGCTGGAAGCACTGGGTGTTAAGATTGATCTGGAGGCGAATAAGCTTGAGCGATGCGTCCGCGAAGTCGGAATCGGATTTATCTTTGCGCCCCTTTATCATCCCGCATTTAAGGCGGTGTCTGAGGCCCGCAAACTTCTCGCCTCTGAAGGGCGGCGTAGCATTTTTAATTTGCTCGGCCCCTTGCTTAATCCCGCGCGTCCGGCGCATCAATTGGTCGGAGTTTATGACAAAGCACTCGTGCCTATATTCGCAGAAATATTGCAACGTCTCGGTCGCAAATCAGCCTGGGTGGTTCACGGCGAGGCCGATGACGGTCGCGGCATGGATGAACTTTCCACGTTGGGAAAAAACCTCATCGCCAATGTCGCAAACTCCAGCATCGCGACGACGACACTGGATGGCACCACGCTCGGTTTTGCCAAGGCGAAAATCAGTGATCTTATCGGTGGTGATGCCCATGAAAACGCCGAAATCTTGGAAGGCATTCTTGCGGGTCGCATCAAAGGCCCCAAGCGCGATCTCGCAGTCCTCAATGCCGCCGCCGGTTTCGTCATCACAGGCAAAGCGACGGATATCGCGCATGGTCAAATTCTGGCGGAAGAATTGCTGGATCGCGGAGCCGCGCATGTGAAACTCCGGGCGCTGGTTGATTGGTATTGATGTGGCGCTGCTGATTTAATTGATCGGTCAATGAATTCGGGATAAAGGCATTCATGACGACACTCAACCTTAGAAAGAACATGCCACGCACCATGCTGGCGGCGGCCGTATTTTTTTTGAGCAACCTGTCCCAGGCAGGATTGCAGGAGGACGTTGCTGCTTATGAAGCCGGCAATGTTCAGCTGGCGTTAAAGGAATTTCGCACTGCGGCTGAAAAGGGTGAGTCTGATTCCCAATACAATCTGGCATTGATGTATGAGCGCGGTATCGGTGTCGGTAAAGACGAGAAAGAAGTGCTCGTTTGGTATCGGAAATCTGCTGATCTGGGTAACTCGAATGCGCAATTCAATCTGGGCGTGATGTATGAAAATGGTCACGGCTGTGAGGTTGATTTTGCCCAGTCTCACCTGTGGTATCCCAAGGCTGCGGTGCAAGGGGATCCGCTCGCCATCGGCAATCTCGTATGTTGTATCTGCGCGGCCAGGGAGTGAAGGAGGACAAGGTGGCGGCAGTCGCGCTGCTCTTGCAGTCAACGACCATGGACAGTTCCCCGAAAAACTTTGCCAAACAGAATCTCGCCAAGGCCAAGGGACTGACCCCGGAAGTCGTGGCCGCAGCGCAGAAGCTGGTAATAGAAATGAGCAAGGCCAAAGACTTGCTGACACCCTTGGCTCAATATTTAAAAAACACGACCACCAAAGCCGCATCGGAATTGAAATATTGAGTCTCGCGCAATAGGATGACTATTTGCTGACCGGGTGTCGGGGCCAGCTTGGCCCCGCGTCATGGGGGCTGGCAGCCCCCAACACATTCGTAATGCTATTCTGCGAGACTCAATAAGAACTAAGGATGACTAACTGGTGAGCCTCCGTGCGACTGGTCGCGCCAGTGCTTCCAGATCATCACCATCGCGGCTGTGTCCAGTTTGCAATATTGGAGAAGCGCCTTGCGCCAGGCTTCTTTTCGTTCAGGCACGAGCGACGATGGTCCGTAAAGCAGCTCTTGATAGGCTCTTACTGCTCCGGTGCCTTCCCGCACGGCATCGGCCCCTTCGCCCTCGAGTCCACCGTCGCCAAAGGGCAAATTCGGCAGTGTATCGTAGGGGCTGACCGGCTTTCCGTCCGGTCCTTCCCGGTAATAGGATGAGAATTCAGGCTGGCTCCAGAGTGTGGCATTGCTCCCCCAGACGGCGGGCAGCACATACTTAATGGACAGGCGACCCTTCATCGCCGGATGGAAGTAATGTTGTTTGGTCATGTCGCAGAGATCAACCACCTCCAGCCCGTTCACGTCGCGCGAATTGATCATGGCGTCGAGCCAGAATCGCAGGGCTTCGTCACCCTGCCGATAATATTCCATTTGCAGCAGAATATCCTTCAGCGCGTAGATCTCGAACTTGCTCCAGATGTAAACCGTTCCCTTCGCGGGAACCTTTGCGGCGAGCGTTCTAACAAACTCAATGTTCGGGTAAGTGTCCTCGACGTTGATCCATTGGGCATGTTCAACAGGCCCACCCGGTTCGCGGATCCTGTGGCAGCTCCATTGGAAACATGCCTGCTCGTAGGGTCTCATGCCGTCGTGATACGGGATGGCGATTCGGGAAGCCTCGAAGTCGATGAAGTGCAGCGGGTATTCGTGTGCAGCCAGCAACCCGGACAACTCGGAGCTGCGGAATTCCTCGTTGCGAAGCGTGTATTCCCTTTGCAGCCGTTGTCTCCGCGCGACGGGTCCGACTTGTCCCCTGGCATCGGTGATGTCACTTTCTGGAACGTCGGCAAGACCAGCCTGGCCCTTCGCGAGCAAGCCTTGCACGACCGGAGCCCCGCGTCCGCCCAGATTTCCAACGTGGTAGTAATCAAGAACGTGAGGCGTTGCTTCCGCCAGTGAGCCCCAGCATTCGGCAAAACCGTTGGGTGACTTGTCGCTCACGCGGAACTCACATTTGGCGCATTTGATTCCAATGGCAGGAGGCGCCTTGATCTCGCCGCATTTTAGATCGTTGGCAAAATGGTCGGCTTCTTGTTCCAGCTCCGGCAGCAGAAGCTCCACCCATTCGGAAACATCAACAAAGGCCAGAAAGCTGTCTCTCACGGCCGCCTCCGCATCACCGACAAATGCAACCGTCGGGCGAAGCATTTTGGCACCGACATCCTTGGGCGCGTCAGTAAAGACGAAGTGTTTGTGCAGGAGATCGATGCTCGTGGTCTTGCTCTTGTCGGGCAGGCATAGGAACGCTGCGAATGACAGATCAGGATACAAACGACGGAGCACGAGAGTTTGGAAAGCCACGTCTTCCAGATAGGGCCTCCAGCTGGCCCTGATACCATCTCGGGACATGAACACATCCGTCATATCGCGGGTGCTGTCGATGCTCTTGGCCTTGACCTCAATGATCCGCACGTCGCGGCCTTTGCGCTCCAGGATGTCAACCCGCGCCATGAGCTTGCCGGCAATCAAAGTCGGTTCAAAGAGAACACCTTGCTCATTGGCGAAGGCGGCAGAGCTGTGGCGGGCTGCATCCTCCACTCCGGCGTGGAAGGGCATGTCCATTCCTTGAGGGAAATGAAGATGCGCCAGTGCCTCCACCATGAAACCTCCATCGGCAAGGAAGGCCAGATATTCATCGTCCTCCAGTGTCGTCGGATACTTGCGCTTCCGGTAGTAGAGCTTGGTTGCGCAGGTCTGCGCGACTTTGAAATCGGATTTAGTCAGGAGCACGAGCGGGAGGGGGCGTGGGAGGGGGCGTGGGAGGTGGTTGCTAACCATGAATTGCACATGTTCTGTTTTATGGCGAATTATTCCCCGCATTGCAGGGTAACAATAAGGTTGCTTATAGGGTCGAAGCTCGCCGCCACCGGAAAGATGACGTGAATTTGAGTCTGGACAAATTGTCCACATTGAGTCAGTGTCCGTCATGCGAATCATCAAGCCTTCCACGTTTCGGGACTGGATGCGAAAGCATCCCGCCGCCGCACAGGGGCTGGAGTGGTGGATGGACGCGATCAAGACCGGAAGATGGAGGAACCTCGTAGAGTTGAAGCGCACATTTCCCGGCGCCGATCAAGTGATGGTGGCGAGCGGGCGCACCGTGCTGGTATTCAACATCGGCGGGAACACCTTCCGGCTCATCGCCGCCGTGCATTTCAATCATGGTCTGGTGTTCGCCCTGGCCTTCATGTCACACGCTGAATACTCAAAAGACCGCTGGAAAGGAAAGCTATGAAAATCTCCACTGAAAAAATCGTCTTCAAGTCACTGCCCCGCGACTACTCCGCCCTCTGCCGGAATGTCTGGCTCCCGCGCCCGATCCGGGACAAGGCGGAGTATCAAGCGGCGCTGGATGCGCTCGCCCCGCTCTGGGGGCACGAGAAGAACATGAGCCGCGATCAGGCGGACTGGTTCGCGCTCGTGGCTGATTTGGTGGCGGAGTGGGAGGATGCCCATGACCGGAGCAAGGCCGCACCTCTCTCACTAGCGAAACGCCTGACCGGCTTGTTGGATGCCCACGGCATGACTGCCGCCGATTTGAGCCGCCTGCTTGATCTGGAAGCCAGCATGGGCAGCAAGATCATCAACGGCGCGCGCCAGCTTACCGCCGCCCACATCCGCAAGCTCTCCGCACACTTCGCGTTGCCTGCGGATTATTTTTTGGTGCCGTGAGGGGGGACTGCAGTAAAGGCGCCGCCACGTCCAACCTGCCATGTTTCCTATGTCCTGAAATGTTTAGCCTGAGGATGAAGCGAGTATGATCCGCTTTTGTGATGCAGGTTCATTACGCACATTTTTTTGGATCTCGCCCGCCTCTGTGATGCGGCTCCTCGAGTCCGGCTGCTAAAGCAAAGGCAGGGGTTAGCCAGCATCGCGGCGATGGCTTCTGGGCAGCAGTAACAGTTCGCAGTTATCATTGAAACCAGTCAGCGCTTCGCCAGCAGATCATCCAAGAACTCCGAGGCGGGTTCGACACTGGTGACGAGCAGATGATCCCGCGCACGGGTGCAGGCGACGTAGAGTAAGTGGCGCTCGGTGTCATAGACCTCCTGTAAATCGGCGTCGTCACCCACTGTCTCGATGCGCTCTTGGAGTGGGACGATCTCGTCATCACAGGCCATGACCACGACGGCGCGAAACTCAAGACCTTTGGCGAGGTGCATGGTGCTGATTGAAACGTGTCCGCTGGTCGTCTCGACATGCTCATCCAGGACATTGAAGGGCAAGCCTGACGCTTTGACGGCGGCTTTCGCACGGTCCAACTGCGCGGATGAACGCACAAAGACTCCGAACTCATGAGGAAGGACTCCGGTTTTCGACTGCTCCGCAATCCATAACCCGACGGACTTAGCCTCTTCATCCTCGTTCTTGAGCATACGGATGACCGGTGGCGGGCCGTTGAACACGGAGACTGTGTCGCTGCGGTTCTCGGTGTTACCGTCCACATCGGCCACCTCGGGGCCGAGCAGACGGTCAGCTTGCTGTCGGATTTGGTGCGACGTGCGGTAGTTGATGCGCAGGTTGCGAGAACGGCCACGAATGTCCACTCCGAGGGATTTCCAAGAGTATGGTTGCTGGAAGATGCGCTGGCCGAGGTCGCCCGCGAAGAAAAGAGCATTCGGTTTGTCGGCACCAAGAGCAGCGAAGAATCGAAGATGAGGAATGCCCACGTCTTGAGCTTCATCGACCACGACAAAATCGAAGGGCTTTTTCTTGGTCTTGGTGAGCGTCGCAGCAAGATCGGTGAACATCACGGCGTGAGTGATGAGCTTCTTCTCTTTCAGACCGCTTTTCACCTTCTCGAAGATCGACCACAGCACTGCACGCTGTGCCTCTGGCAATCGGGTCTTGCGTCCAAGACGAGCGACATCGCGATACTCTTCCCAACTGCCCAGTTGCCAAGCATCAACGATTTGCTCCCACTCAGTCAGCAAGAAGTGCAGCGTGAACTTATGCCCGCCAATTTCCTTGGAGGATGCGCTCATCAGTTCTCGGATCGTCTTTCGCTCTGCCAGTTTCACCGGGCCGCAGTGTGCTTTGTAAAGATGTTGGCCGATGGCGTTGAAGGAATGAATGTCGATGCGTTCACCTAGGCGCGGTTCGTTCCAGACGAGACAACGTAACTTGGTGCGCAAGGCATTCGCGAGCGTGTCGGAGAAGGTCGTCAGCAAAATTCTGGAATCGGGATTCGCTCTTGCGAGATGCACGGCACGATGCAACGCCACCACGGTCTTGCCAGTGCCGGCCGAGCCGGAAACACGAGCGGGGCCGGAGTAGTCCCGTGCCACCCATTGCTTTTGGTCGGGGTGCAAGAAGACGGTCCACTTCTCCCACGGAGCATCGAGCGCACGTTCCAGTTCCTCGACGTTGGTCATAACGCGGAAGCGGCGTTGCGCATCAGGATGCTCAAACGGATTGGCTTTAGGATCCGCAGGCTCAGGCTTGCGTGGGGTGCCACCCGTGGCGATCTCCAGTAGCGCCTCAGAGGCTTCGGCTGGGAGATGGTCGGCCAGAATGAGATAGCTTTCTTCCGTGGCTGCGCGGACATCCTTCAGCCATTCCGTCGGCACGCCGTAGGTCAGCAGGTCGTCATCAGACAAATGGGCAAAGGGTTGCTTCTTTGGTGCCGCGACTTTCTTCGGCTCCTCCAGCACATACTGCGGCACAAGGATTTGCTGCACCGTCTCGCGAATCTCCACGAGCTGGGCCGCGCCGGTCTTCGGGTGTGTCTCCAGCCTGCGCCGCTCGGCCCAGTCATAGGCTTTGTCGTGATGGTTTACATAGCACAGCAGTAGGCTGCCCGCCGTTTTGTGAACGATGATGCGTATATCTGCGCTGACTCGCAGCGACCAGAAGTTCTTGTCTTTCGCCTTGCCGAGTTTGTGAAACTGCATTCCCGGACTCGCCGGGTTCATTTGCAAGTCGAACGCCGTTGTTTTCACGGCTTTCTGCTCGTCACCAGTAAGGCGGGCGAGGCTATCGGTGAAGGTGTCAGCGATGCGGAAGTCCACGCGGCAGCAATCAGGAGTTGAGTTCGTCAAGGACACGGGATGAGAACTCGGGCAGGAAGCGCCCCAGATCGATCAAGTGATCTTCCAGCGTGCATCCACGTTTTTGGGCTATGCTTCCGAGCTGATGCATTACATGAAGTGGTTCTAGGTCGAACAAAGTCAGCAAGTATTCCTGTGGATGCTTCGCTGCGATGCCCCAAGGAGTGAGGGATTCAGTGGGAAAATCACGCAGATTGAAGGTCAATATCACCTCGGCCTTGCTATGCATGGCGCAGGCCAGCACATGGCGGTCCTTTACGTCGTTCGTGCATTGGCTGACCAAGTGTTCGTAGCGGCAAGTCAGCGCCTCGGAGAAAACAAGGCGCAACTGAGTCTGAAAATCGTCGGCGATCCGCTCGGCCCAGCCAAGCCTTTCGACCTGAGTGCGACGGGTTTCTGCGAGGATCTCTTCACTCCACACCGGTAGATAGAGGCGTGGCTTCTCCGCCAGTAGCAAGAGCAGGTTCGCAACACCGTAATTGGCGAGCACACACGCATCAAGCACGACTTTGAAGTCCGCCCTCATGAATCCTGTGAAGCGGGAGTGTCAGGAAAATAAAGCCCGGCTGCGATCACATCGTCCGCCAGCCGGTCCAGCGCCTCCCGGCGGCTCTTGTCCCGCTTCTTTTCATAGACAAGCAGATCTTTGAAGGTCACACGGCGATGCGACCCGACTTTGTGGTGCGGTATCTCCCCTTTCTCCAAAAGTGTCACAAGGTGCTGGCGCGACATGCCGAGGTAGTTTGCTGCTGCCTGGGTGGTGAATGCTTCATCTTCTGGCAACATCACGATGGCCTTGCGCTCGGACATGAGCCTCACGATACGGGCAAAATGGGTGAACAACGCCTCCGGAATGTGCGTGCGGTTTCCGTGCTCATCAATCAGTGCTACATGATCAGGCACGGCAAAGACCTTCGCCAGTTCAGCAAGTTGGTCTTCAGGAATAAGGGAGGGGTCGAGACGGTTGGAGCGAGTAGTAAGCATAAAGAGAGTCCCTGACTTTTACGTCCTAGGTCTGGACGTTTGGGCTCACCGATGAGGCGGAGGGCAGCCTCCGCCTCATCGGTGAGCTTTTCAAGCAATTATTCGCTATAAACGCAATATTCGACGCAAGTAAAGGGCATTTTGCTCAAAATTTACCCCTCACACCTGAACACCTTCATCACCTCATCCCCCAGATGATTGATCACCTTCACGGCAATGCGCCCCTGCTTCGGTTTCTCGAAGGCGCGTGACGTGTCGCTGTTCAGCGTCGCCCAGGCTTCGGCGTTGATCTCGGCTTTCAGCGTCGTCTTCAGCGCGGAATACGGGTCGTTGGCGCCGAGGAAGTAGGCGTGGCGGACGAAGAAGCTTTCTTCGTTGTAGTCGGTGTCGATGAACCAGCAGGCGATGCCGTCGGCACCGTGGCTGATGACTTCGCCGGTCTGGGGGTGGAACACGTCCACGCCGTTCACCTTCACGCGTAGTTTGCCGTCCTTTTCGGGCAGCAGGGTGATGTCCGGCTCGCCGAAGATGACGAAGAGATTGCCTTTGCCGGTGTTCTTGAGGTCTTCGGCCATGTGCAGGTCGGCGTTCATGCGGGCCTTGAGCACAGGGATGCGGCCCAGCTTGCTAAACTCCGTGGCGTGCGCCTCGTAGTTGAAGGCGCAGGCGATGAGCACGTCGAAGCCGGCATCGCCGCACTCGCGGGCGGCTTCCACGAGGTCGGCGCGCTGGACGGTGCCAAACTCCGGGCCGATGAAGATGCCGGCGCGCTTCTCCACGTCGCCTTCGAGGTAGCGTCCCTCGGCGCAGACGCGGCCCTCGCCCGGCCACGGCGCGAGGGCGGTGAAGGTGATGCGGTCTTCCTTGTGCGCCTGCTGCACGCCGGCGGTCTTGAGGTTCTCCAGGATCATCTGGGGGAAGGTCTGCTTGGCCCCGTATTCGGCGGCGTCTTCCTTCAGGGTGTCGATCAATTCATCGTCCTCATCCACGCCGAGCACGCGGTGGGGGCTGAGGCTCTCCACGGTGAAGGGACCGGCCACGCGAACCTTCTTCTTGTCGTCGTAAGGCTTGTCGTAGAGGTATTCAAACTCGGCCTTGGCGGCGATGGACTTGTCGATTTCCTGCTGCCTCGTGATGCGGGCCTGCCACCATTCTTTGTGAAGAGATGGGACGGATGGGAGGAATGGGACAGATGGGGCCGATGGTAACTCCCGTGGGATTTCCCATTCTTC
>JAYVOH010000318.1:0-7833 GCA_043758025.1 Verrucomicrobiota bacterium | reverse complement strand
ACAATCGACGCTAAACTCAAAGTTCACGACGAGCGCAAATCCGAGAGATCGTCACTCTTTTGCATCAAGTCCGACAGGCTGCTAGACGAGCTTCATGCGGGTAAGATCCTGCGTGTCCACCAAGCCGACGGGTTCGCCGTTTTCGTTGACGACAACAAGGTCATCCACTGGATGTTTTTCCAATAAGGCGAGGACCTCGGTCGCGAGCTTGTCGGAAGAAATGTTCACCGGTTTGCGGGTCATGTAAGCGCTGAGCGCTTTGTTTGCGATGTGCGGATCGTTTTGAAAGGCGCGCACGAAGTCGCCATGCGTGAAGACGCCCGCGAGCTTGCCATTAAGTTCCACGACAACCGCAGCACCGCTGTGGGCCTGGGTCATGGTCTTGAGTGCGGCCCCGACGGTGGTCTCTGGTGTGACTTTTGCGAGGGCATCGCCACTGCGCATCACGTCGCTGACGCGGGTGAGCAGGGCGCGACCAAGAGCGCCGTTGGGATGGTATTTGGCAAAGTCCTCGGCATTCAATCCACGGGCTTCCATGAGCACCATGGCGAGGGCGTCGCAGAGCACGAGCATAACGGTGGTGCTGGAAGTGGGCGCAAGGTTCAGCGGGCAGGCTTCGCGCTGCACGGAAGCATCGAGCACGATGTCACTGTTCTTCGCGAGGACGCTGGTGGGATTTCCGGTGATGGCGATAAGGCGGGCGTCGGCGCGGCGCAGATGCGGGAGGAGGTCGATGAGTTCCTGGGTCTCGCCGGAGTAACTGAGCAGCACCACGGTGTCGCCTTCATCGAGCACGCCGAGATCACCGTGGAGCGCGTCTTGTGCGTTGAGGTTCACGCTGGTGGCGCCGGTGCTGTTGAGCGTGGCCGCCAGCTTGCGCCCGATGTTGCCGCTTTTGCCCACGCCGCAGACAACAATCTTGCGTTTGGCGGCCAGGCTGGTTTGCAGCGCGTCCACCGCCCGGGCGAAGCCATCATCGATGCGGGCGCTGAGTCGCGTGAGTTCTTCGATCTCGAGTTCGATGACGCGGCGGGCTTGGTCGATGGAGTTCATGGTTGGAAGATAGTAGATAGCAGATGGAAGATGGGGTGGAAAGCCATCTGCTGCATAAAAAGAAGCGTGCAGCATTATCTCCCATCTGCCATCTTCGATCTCCTAATTCAATGCCTCCTCCTTGCATCGCCAGTTACGTTTCCGACTTTCTCAAGCCGGACATGCTGCATGTGTTCCGTCAGATCACGGGGCTGCGGGAAGTGACGCCGTGGGTGCTGACGCACAAGCGCGAAAACGAGGAGCGCTTTCCGTTTCCGAGCAAGCGCTTGATCGTGTTGCCGAAGCCGCGTTTGCGCTGGTGGCGTCGCCTCGTCTCGAAGCATATCAAGCGCGAGCCGTGGACGCTTTTCCGTTGGGAATTGCGGCACGCGCTGCTGGAGTTGACGCGGGCGGAGGCGAAGCTGCTGCACATTTATTTCGGTCACACAGCAGTGCATTTGCGTCCGCTCATCAAAGCTTTTCCGCATCCGGTGGTGGTATCGTTTCACGGAGCGGACGCGGGCGTGGACATGGATAAACCAGCTTATCTCGCTGCGATGCGAGAAGTTTTCGCATCGGCGACCGTGGTGCAGGCGCGCTCGGAGAGTTTGCTGGAGGATTTGGTCAAGCTCGGTTGTCCACGAGAAAAAATGCGGCTGCAACGCACGGGCATTCCGCTGGAGGAATGGACGTTCATGCAACGCGAGACACCGGCGGATGGGAAATGGACGCTGCTGCAAAGCTGCCGCTTGATCGCAAAGAAGGGCGTGGATGACACGCTGCGGGCTTTCGCGAACATCGTAAAAATTTGGCCGAAGGCGCAACTCATCATTGCGGGCGACGGGCCGTTGCGCGGTGACTTGGAGAAGCTCGCGGGTGAAATTGGCATCAGCGCGCTAGTGAGGTTCATCGGCTTTCTCGATCAGCAGCAGCTTCGCGACGAAGTTTATCGTTCACATTTGTTCGTGCATCCGAGCCGCACCTCGGCGGACGGGAATCGCGAAGGCATCCCGAATTCCATGCTGGAGGCGATGGCCAGCGGTCTGCCTGTAATCGCGACCCGGCACGGCGGTATTCCTGAAGCCGTGACCGATGGCGGGAGCGGATTGTTAGTGCCGGAGAATGATGTGGACGGTCTCACGGCGGCGATGACGCGTGTGATATCCGATGCAACACTGGCGGCAGGTCTCGCCATCGGCGGCCGCCGGGCGGTGGAGGATCGCTTTGATCGCGTGAAGAACATCAAACGACTCGAAGCGTGCTATCAGGAATTGATCGCAGCACAAGATTGAGCGCTGCGGCATCAAGCACCTGCCTTTGAGAAATAGGCCCGCTGCTTCGCGGAGATGGGCAGCCCGAGATATTCCATGACCTTGAGCATATCTTCCCAGACGAGGCGTTTTTCTTTGATGCCCTTGTCTTCATTGATCTCGCAGCGCAGCAGATACGAAGGGTGGTAGGTGACGAGGATGGGCGTGCCATTGAAGTCCAGAAAATTTCCCCGAATCCGCGAGACGCTGCCTTCAATGCCCAAGCCAGCGGCTGCGGTCGCGCCGAGGGCGACGATGACCCGGGGCTGGATGATGCCGATTTCCTCCTTGATGAAAGGCAGGCAGGCGTTCATCTCGGGCTTGGTAGGCGGACGGTTGCGGCTGCCTTGCGAGCGACCGTCGTCCACGATGGGGCGGAATTTGCAAATGTTTGAGATGTAAACGCCAGCGCGGGTCAGCCCCATGGCCTGGATGATTTTCGTCAGCAACTCCCCGGCGGGACCGACAAATGGCTCGCGCTGCCGTTCTTCTTCTGCGCCGGGCGCTTCGCCGATGAACATGATTTCCGCGTCGGGGCTGCCGATGGCAAAGACCATGGTGTCGTGCAAAGTCCCGAGGGTGCGGCACTCGGAGGATTTTTCCGCCTGCGCGGCGAGTGCGGCCAGTCGCGCCGATTTGCTTGAAGCCGGAGCGGCAAGGGATGGTGATGCTTTCGCGACTTGAAGTGCCAGGCCGGAGATCCCCAGCACTTGCTTCGCGTTTTCGTTCAGAGGAACATGGGTCACTCCTCGCGAGATAAGCTGGACGAGATAATGTTGGAGCAGGGCGTTGGGCGCGTCGGACATGAAGTGGGGCGGGTGGGTAGTCTGGTTTTGGGCCGCACGCAAGAGGTGGTGAACAGGGAAGTGGCGGCAAATCACGGAATCTATAACTTTTATAGGTTGACTCGGAGGGGCAAAATCGGCAAAATATGTTAGTCAAGAGTTCCAAACCACCGCCTGCCTATGTTGTCCTGCCGCCTCTTTGCTTTGATCGCGCTTTGCGCTGGATTGCTTTCCTGTGAGGGCACAGGGAATACGGCGGCATCAGGCAATGGTCGTGTCATTGGCGGGGTCAAAACTACTGCCTACACCCACACCGAGGCCGACCACAAGAAATACAAAACGGCCACGGCGGCGGGAGGCACTTTAAAATACGGCAACGTCCGCAGCGCGGCAGCCGACTGGTCGGTCTATCCAGTAGGGACGCAATTCAAGATCGATGGCGACCTCAATGTCTATGAAGTGGATGATTACGGCTCGGCCTTGGTGGGCACGAATACCATCGACCTCTACAAGCCCAGTAAGGCGGACATGAACAAATGGGGCGCAAGAAATGTGAACATCCATGTCATCAAGTGGGGGTCGTTCACCAAGAGTCTGGCCATCATGAAAGATCGCGAGAAGGTCAGCCAGCGGGTGCGCGACATGGTGCAGCGCATTCAGCGCAGTTCCTAGCCGAAGCTTTTGCTCGTGACCAAAAAAGAACGGGCGCAGCATGTTCTGAAAAGGCTGGGGGAATTGTATCCCGATCCGCCCATTCCGCTGGATCATCGGGATTCCTACACGCTGCTCATCGCGGTGCTGCTTTCCGCCCAATGCACGGACATCCGGGTCAACCAAATTACGCCCAAGCTCTTCGCGCTGGCTGCTGATCCGGCCACGATGGCACGGCTGCCCGTTGAGCAAATCGAAAGCATCGTCCGTCCTTGCGGTCTCGGCCCGCAGAAAGCGAAGGCGATCAAGGAGTTGTCCCGCCTTTTGATGAAGCGACATTGCGGCGCGGTCCCGCAGACCCTTGAGGAACTGGAAGCCCTGCCGGGAGTGGGTCACAAGACCGCGCAAGTCGTCATGGCTCAGTCTTTTGGCGTGCCGTCGTTTCCAGTGGACACGCACATTCACCGACTGGCGCAACGCTGGGGCTTGAGCAATGGGAAATCGGTCGTGCAGACCGAGCGCGACCTGAAAAGGCACTTTCCGCGCGAGTCTTGGAACAAGCTCCATCTCCAGATCATTTTCTATGGCCGGGAGCACTGCGCCGCGCGTGGTTGCGATGGAACCGCGTGTCCGATTTGCCGGGAGCTGTTTCCCAATCGCACCCGGCCCGTGAAGGCAAAACGAGCCTGATTATTTCGTTTAATTTAAGTCAGATTGACTCATTAAGATCAGAATAAAGTTTGTATTAGAGTGTCATAATGACATTAAAAAGCCCTACTGCCAATTTTAAACACACACATTAAATAATTCACCGACAACGACTTGTGTAATTGACATAAAATTTGCATGAATAATGCGATTACAGGCACCGTTACCTTCTATAACCTATGAATCCAGAACGCTTCACCGTAAAAATGCAGGAGGCTCTCTCCTCCGCCCAATCCATCGCCGCGCGCTTTGGTCATGCGGAGTTGAAACCCTCTCATGTGACGCTGGCGTTGTTGGAGCAGGATGGCGGATTGGCGAAGCCGCTTCTCGAAAAAATCGGAGTCGATGCCACGGCTTTAAAGTTGGCGGTTGAAGGTCATCTCGCCCGCCAGCCCAAAGTTTCTGGCGGAGGCCAGCCAAATCTTTCGAGTGATTTGCGCGAGACCTTGGCCAATGCAGAAAAAGAGCAGCAGAAGCTCAAGGACGAATATCTCAGCGTCGAGCACTTCATCCTCGCCCTCCTCAAAACACGGACGGACATCGAAGACGTCTTGAAGAAGGTCGGTCTCAAATACGAGGCCGTTTTGCAAGCCCTGGCCGGCGTGCGTGGCGCTCAACGAGTGACCGATCAAGACCCGGAAGGCAAATATCAGACCTTGGAGAAATACGGCACCGATCTCACAGCGCGCGCGAAGCGGGGGAAGATCGATCCTGTGATTGGTCGCGACGAAGAAATCCGCCGCGTGATGCAGGTGCTTTCGCGCCGCACGAAAAACAATCCGGTTCTCATCGGTGAACCGGGCGTTGGCAAAACCGCCATCGCGGAAGGACTCGCGCGGCGCATCGTCGCGGGCGACGTGCCCGACTCACTCAAGGGCAAACGCCTCATCAGCA
The DNA here is from genome assembly GCA_043758025.1 of Verrucomicrobiota bacterium. Taxonomy (GTDB): domain Bacteria; phylum Verrucomicrobiota; class Verrucomicrobiia; order Verrucomicrobiales; family Verrucomicrobiaceae; genus VFKE01. The sequence continues at coordinate 2,453 of JAYVOH010000318.1, read as the reverse complement.
TGGATCTTGGTGGCATGATGGCGGGTGCAAAATTTCGCGGCGAGTTTGAGGAACGACTAAAGGCTTTTCTCAAAGAAGTCACGAGCAGCGAAGGCGAGATCATTCTCTTCATTGATGAACTCCACACCATCGTCGGCGCGGGCAAGGCCGAGGGCGCGATGGACGCTGGCAACTTGCTCAAGCCCCAACTCGCACGCGGTGAATTGCGCTGCATCGGCGCAACCACGCTCGATGAGTATCGCAAGCACATTGAAAAAGATCCCGCGCTGGAGCGTCGCTTCCAGCCCGTCATGGTTGGCGAGCCGAGCGTCGAGGACACCATCGCCATCTTGCGCGGCCTGAAGGAACGCTACGAAGTTCACCACGGCGTCCGCATCCAGGACGGCGCGATCATTGCCGCAGCGACGCTGAGCAACCGCTACATCGCCGACCGCTTCCTGCCGGACAAGGCCATCGATCTCGTCGATGAAGCCGCGAGCCGCATCAAGATCGAGCTCGACTCCATGCCCACAGAAATCGATGTCATCGAGCGTTCGGTCATGCAGATGGAGATGGAGCGTCAGGTCTTGAAGAAAGAAAAAGATGCCGCCAGCAAGGCGCGGCTCGAAGGCATTGAAAAAGAAATCTCCACGCTCAAAGAAAAGAGCGACACCCTGAAGCTGCAATGGCAAAAGGAAAAGGAATCCGTCAACGCCAGCCGCAAGGTCAAGGAAGAGATAGACAAACTCCGCACCGAGCTCGAACAGGCACAGCGCAAAGGCGACTTCGGTCGCGCTGGCGAAATCCAATACGGACTCATTCCAAAACTCGAAAAGGAACTCGAAGCTTCAGCGGAAAACGGAAAACGGAAAACGGAGAACGTCTTGCTTAGAGAAGAAGTCACCGAGGAAGACATCGCCCGCGTCGTGGCCGCATGGACGGGCATCCCCGTATCGCGCTTGCAGGAAGGCGAGCGCAACAAGCTCACCCAAATGGAAGAGCGACTCGGTCATCGGGTGATCGGACAGAAGAATGCCATCAAAGCGGTGAGCAATGCCGTGCGCCGGGCGCGCGCCGGCTTGCAGGACGAGAACCGGCCCATCGGCAGCTTTCTTTTCCTCGGCCCCACCGGCGTCGGCAAGACAGAACTCAGCAAAGCGCTCGCCGAATTTCTTTTCGATGACGAGAACGCCATGCAACGCATCGACATGTCGGAATACATGGAGAAGCACAGCGTCGCTCGTTTGATCGGCGCGCCTCCCGGCTATGTCGGCTACGAAGAAGGCGGGCAGCTCACCGAGGCCGTGCGCCGCAAGCCTTACAGTGTCGTGCTCTTCGATGAAGTCGAAAAGGCGCATCCCGATGTCTTCAATGCGTTGCTACAGGTGCTCGACGACGGCCGCATCACCGACGGTCAGGGGCGCACCGTGGACTTCCGCAACACGGTCATCATCATGACCAGCAACATCGGCAGCCAGCACATTCAGGACATGAGCAACTCCGAGCAACGCGAAGCCCTGGTGCGCGACGCCTTGAAACAATTCTTCCGTCCCGAGTTTCTCAACCGCATTGATGAAGTCATCATCTTCGACCGGCTCGAATCCAAGGATCTCGACCAGATCGTGAAGATACAAGTCCAGCGTGTGGTTGACCGCCTGAAGAAACAAAACATCACGCTCAAGCTCACCGACGACGCCGTGCGCAAAATCGCCGACGAAGGCTATGACCCCGTCTTCGGTGCCCGCCCCCTCAAGCGCGCCATCCAACACCTCGTCCTCGACCCGCTCAGCCTCGACGTGCTCGACGGCAAGTTCAAAGATGGCGACGTGGTCGAAGGTTTGCTGGAGAAGGGAAAAGTTGTCTTCAAGAAAGCGTGACTCGACTCCGCGAGCGTTTGCCTTTATCCTTCTACCTTGAACACCGACCTTCAAGAAACCATTCGCCGCAAGGTGGGCGGTTCTCTATCTAATCTGCCGCCGCTTGAGCGTTTGGAAATGCTCAGGCGAAACGCTCTCATGCTACGCGGCGGGAAATGGCGGCCACCCCCAGACGATGGAACCCTCGTTCGAAAAACTGTTGGTGCGCCTCGCTGATGCGGACGTGAAATTCGTGCTGGTCGGTGGTATCGCCGTCACATTGCATGGCTACGTCCGACTGACCGAGGATGTGGATATATTGGTTGCGCATGATCCAGGTAATATTGACCGGCTGTTGGATTCACTCTCAACTTTCGGCGAAGGTTTTGCCCGGGAACTGAGACCTGCGGATTTCAATGGCGATCCGGGCGCGATTCGTATTGTGGAAGAATCCGAGCAATGTCAGATGGACATTTTCACTCAGATGTCGGGCCTGACCTTCGATAATCTCGCGAAGGATGCAGAGCACTTCCAGATAAAGGGGCGCGAGATTCTCTATGCTTCTAAAGCGGCACTCATTCGATTGAAGGAGACATCCGTGCGCGAGAAGGATCGCCT
>JAYVOH010000317.1:0-2712 GCA_043758025.1 Verrucomicrobiota bacterium | reverse complement strand
GATGAAGGGTGAAGGATGAAGGGTGAAGGATGAAATGGCCGAAAGATACGAAAAAAATTAAAGATGGTGGTTGGAAGAAGGACTCATCTACCGGTGGCTTAATCCTTTTTTTGCCTTCTTTCGTTTTTTTCGGCTATTCGAGGAGAAAGACGTGGGGAAGGATGAAGGAGGAAATGGCCGAAAGAAGCGAAAAAATTGAAAGATGGTGGTGAGAAGAAGGACTCATCTGCTGGTGGCTTAATCCTTTTTTTGCCTTCTTTCGTTTTTTTCGGCTATTCGAGGAGAAAGGCGTGGGGAAGGATGAAGGATGAAGGAGGACAGAATACAGGATATGCCTGATTAACGGGGGGAATGTAGCGGGTTGAACCAGCGCAGGCCGGGGAACTTCGAGAAATCGGCATCACACGAGGCAAGTGAGGCTCCGTGCTCTGTGGCGAGGGCAGCGAGGTGGGCATCGGTGACGAGATTACCCTTGGCTGAAACACCCCGGCAGGCGGTCTCGAACTCCTGGGCGTGACGGACGGATGGGAGCGGCACGGTGACGCTGGGCAGCGCGAGCCACTGATTCATAATTTTGAGCGCCTCATCAAGCGGAAGCGGATGAGGCAATAGGCGCGGATGCGTCGTGATCCTGACGAAACCCGTGAGCACGGCCCACGGCAGCGCGACGGGTCCGGTGCCCTGGAGCAGGTTATCGAGCCACGCTTGCGCGGCTGCGTGATCGGGTGAATCCGCGTTCACCGCGTGAACCAGCAAGTTTACGTCCACCAGCACCATCAGTAATCCTCCGAGATCTGTCCGAGCTTGTTCATGTCGAGATCTGGATTGACTCCCAGATGATGGGAAGGCGTCCGGTAGGCGACTGAGGTGGGCACTGGTTTGGCCTGTTCCTTTCCGGCAAGCGCCAGCAGCTCAAGGATGAGCTGCTCCACACGTGAGGCGGTGTTCGCATCCAGCCGCTGGAGTTTTTCTTCAATCTGATGGGCTAGGGCAGTCATTGGGCTTCGCTCAATAAGTTAAGTGAACCACAGATTTAACAGAGAGCAAACAGGCACTGTATGAAAGGGTGAAGGAGGAAGGAGGCGTGGGGAAGGGTGAAGGGTGAAGAGGAAATGGCCGAAAGAAGCGAAAAAAATTAAAGATGGTGGTGAGAAGAGGGGCTCATCTACCGGTGGCTTAATCGTTTTTTGCCTTCTTTCGTTTTTTTCGGCTATTCGAGGGTGAAGGCGTGGGGAAGGATGAAGGATGAAGGATGAAGGATGAAGGATGAAGACGGATGACGGAGGAAATGGCCGAAAGAAGCGAAAAAAATTAAAGATGGTGATGAGAAGAGGGACTCATCTGCGGGTGTGTTAAGCCTTTTTTGCCTTCTTTTGTTTTTTTCGGCTATTCGAGGAGGAAGGGTGAAGGGTGAAGGATGAAATGGCCGAAAGATACGAAAAAAATTAAAGATGGTGGTTGGAAGAGGGGCTCATCTACCGGTGGCTTAATCGTTTTTTGCCTTCTTTCGTTTTTTTCGGCTATTCGAGGAAGACGGTGGACGGTGGGACTTGCGAGCCGCCTATTTCTTGAAGAAATCGCTGCCGATGTTGAATAATACTAAAATTTCTGCTAAAATTTACTGCTTGCCGGTTTATTGGCCCGGCTTTCCTGAACTTTACCTTGGTCATGTCCGCCCGCACCCTGCCGCGAATTGCCCGCTCCCGCACCACGGAGTTGCCGGAGAATTCATCGCGTCATGCGGCGCTGGGTTTTCTCATTCTGGGGCTGGCGCTGTTCTATCTGCTGGCGCTGATTTCGTATGAGCCGGCGGATTTGCCCGGCTGGTGCAATCTCGCGCTATCCGAAGTTCCCTCCCCTATCCTGCACAATTTCATCGGGCGCTTCGGCGCGGTGCTGGCGGGCTACACGTTCTGGATTTTCGGCGCGGCGAACTATCTGATCCCGACCTGCCTGACGTGGTTCGGCGTGTGCAAGCTGACCTCGCAGACGCGGCTGACGCTGCGGCCGTGGCTGGGGTTCGGCATGATGGTTCTGAGCGGCGCGGCCATCCTGTATCTCCAAACATTCTGGGACTGGAACAACAAAACAGTCACGCCCTTTGGCGCGGGCGGCGGGCTGGGTTTTGTGATTGGAAGCAAAGTGCTGGTGCCGATGCTGGGCGAGGTGGGAGCGCTGATCGCGCTGGGCGTGGCCTACATGATCGGCATGATTTTTGTCACCGGGATGCATCCCTTCCATGTGCTGGTCCAGGCCAAGAACATGCTGGTGGAGTTCGTCCGCCACCGCTGGGAGCGGCGTCAGTTGCTTAAAATGGAGGCGCAGGAAAAAGCTCTGCTGGGATTCTCCGAACCCGCGCCCGTGAAAAGCAAACGCAAGCGCGCCAGCCGCGATGAGGATGAAGACGATGATGACGTGGCGCTGGAGCTGCCGCTGAATCTTCAGCGCACGCCGCCGCCAAAGATCATTGACTCCTCCGCGCCGAAACTGCAGAAGACCAAGCCGCAGCTCTCCGAGGTCTGGAAGGAACGCCGCGATGAAAAACGCGAACGCGGAGCCAGTGCGCCGCCGACCAGCCTGGCCGCGCGCTATAAAGATTACTCGCTGCCGCCCTTCGATCTGCTGGCCTGGCCGGACGTGAAACTGCGCACGCCCGCCGACGAGTCCGCGTTGATGGCCACCCAGACCAACATCATCAAGACGCTGGCCAAC
>JAYVOH010000316.1:0-8005 GCA_043758025.1 Verrucomicrobiota bacterium | reverse complement strand
AAATCATTTCCTTGGTAACCATCGTGCCCTGGTTGCCCCAGCTGTTTCGAACGTAAGTCAGCACACATGCAAGCTCGGCATCAGAAAGGTGCGATTGGGTCGGCATGACGTTGTTAAAGTTTGCACCTTTGACCGTTACTGGTCCCATAAGTCCGCGCAGCACGATTCTTGAAGATCGCTCGGTTCCACCCGTCACCCATTCTGAACCCGCCAGCGGCGGAATGAGACCCGGCTGCCCGACACCCGTCGCCTGATGGCAACCCTGACAGTTGTTATAAACAGTAGCTCCTTTTTTCATCGCCTGTTGGAAGGGATCAAGTTGAACCATGCTGCCTTTATCAATTGGGCGGATATCATCCGGCATCCCCGCGAAGGGAGAGCTTTTGTTAAAATCAAAGCCGCCCACTAAGGTGTTGGCCCCGATATAACCGCCGCCAAATATCATAACGATCCATGAGGCTACGAACACCCAGATTGGCATCGGTTCGCGTCCTGGCTGCACATCGGGATTCTCGCGCTTCACGGCGGAGTGAAGACGATCCAAGTCGGTGGAGTCGTAGTTCTGCGGTTGGTTTTCGTTCATGACTGATTATTTTTTCGCGGCTTCAGCAACCACATGACCGGGGACTGGAGCGTCTTTCTTCAATGACAAAATGTAATCCACCAAGTCCTCCGCATCCGGAGTTGGAATAACTTCATATTTAGAGTTTGCCGAAGCATTCGGCAATTTCATTGCATAAGCGGATCCTTTGCCTTCCCTTAGTCTGTATATATACAAGTGCCGGAAGCTTGGCATAATACTCCACTTGTGACTGGCGCGCGGGGCATACAACTGCACGTGCAGGGCATTGCGATCAGCCTTGCCATCCTTGTCGTTAAATCGGTATCCGGCATTTGCCAGATCGGGCCCGTTGCGCTGGACACCCAGCGGGGCGACAGGTTCACCAATATAATCTAATGGCGTGCTGGCGCGCACCACATCCCGTGGAACATCACTTTGATCACTGCCCCAGCCTTTCTTCCATCCGTCACTGATTCCCGCAAAGGAAGGACGAATGACCTGAGTGTGGCATTGGACGCAACCTTCACGTGCATAGACCAGCTGGCCTTGGCGATTGATTCCTTTTCCAGGATAGATCCCTTCCATGCCATCGCGATCCTTGTCATAGGCAATGGGTGCCAGTTTTTGTGCCCTCAGAGCTGGAATAACAACCAACACCAGCCAGGGCAAACCGAAACTGATAACCAGACCGAGGATGAATTTGCGGAAACTCGTCATGCTAGCGTCGATAATGGGTTAGGCGGTTGCGTGAGCGTCGTCATGCTCGCGATGCAAAAGTGTGGGGGCCACGCTGCGGCGGCCAAGCCCCAGCACCATGAAAACCAAGTGGATGAAGAACCAGAAATTCGACCAGAGAATAAAGACCCAGGCCAGGGTGCGACCGATAAGATAGCCACGGGCGTTCACAATGGAACCAATGAAGGGCAGGTTCCAGTTGGACGGAGCGTTGATGCTTTCGCCCTGGGCAAGCCCGCCAACCAACATACATACCACCAGGGTAGCAATACCATAGACTGAGAACCAGAAGTGATTGCGGATCATGCGGGCGCTTAGCCACTCACAGCCGGTGAGGCGGGGAACGATGTAATAAATCGCGCCAAACATCGTCATACTGAAGAACCCGTAAATGGCCAGCAAATGAAACCCATGCTCTGCATAGGTGAACTGCATGGTCGAACCCGTCCAGAATGTTCCCAGCAATGCAGCCACCAAACTGGCCAGCAAGTAACTGAATGAACCCACGAAAGTGAAACGCAACGTGGGGCTGGTCTGTATCATACCATGCTCCCCGGCAGTGGTCAGGTGATGGTTCAAGCCGACGATCCCCGCTGGGAGCAACATAAATATGGCAGCTGTCCCGCCTATGGCCGGCATCCAGGCAGGAAGCGGGCCGCACATGTATTTCTGGAAACCGGTCCAGCCACCCAGGGCGGCAAGGCTCCAGAATCCTATGACGGCCAACTGGTAACTGGCAATAGGTTTGCCGGTGATCTTCGGGATAAAGTAATAACAGGCTCCGAGACCCACCGGGACAAAAAACAGCATGATGAGTGTGTTCACATACCAGGCATTGATGCCGGCGCCCATCGCGCCAAGAGGCGCATGAAGAGACCAGTGATTCAGTAAAAGATTGGCCGTGATGTAAATCCAGGGGAACCAGAAGCACGCACCCGCTACATACCAAGGCGTTATCATGAATCCACGCTCAATGCGTGAATTGGCAAACATGCCCACCAGACGCCAGGCGATCATCAGAAATGCCGCGAGCAACAAGGGCCACACATAAGCGGGATATTCCAACCACTGAAGCGCGGTGCCGGAACCAAACAGGATGCCGAGTTCACCGAGAGTAACACCAATATTCCAAAAAACGGCCGCAGTTACCAGTGTGCCCACGCCTTTTTCCAGGACTGCTCCGCAGCGACGAGCCATCAGCCAGAGGCTGGCACCGAGCCCGGCCTGGATAGCCCATCCATAAATCAATGCGTTCATGTGAGCAGGCTGAAGCCGGCCATAATTAATGAACCAAAGATAACTGCGATCAAGAAACTCCGGCGCATAGAGTTTTACCGAAGCCACCAATCCCATGATCGTGGCACCCAGCAACCACATGGCCGCGTTCGCGAACAGGAACAGCACCGGAATGCGCACCGAACGGTCAATGGCCGCGCGACGCAGGCTGTCGTCGCCTGTTGTGGTGCTGTTGGGAATCGTCTCCATAGATGTAAGGCGGAAAATAATTATTTGCGGGTGGCTGCTGGAGCGGGAGCAGGCGCAGGCGCTGCGGCGGCCTGTTTGATGGCTGTGGGAGATCCAGGCACCACCACAGTCGTCGTCTCGATTTTGCGGGATTGAATTTGAATTACGGCATTAGCAATAACTACGTTGGCATTTGATTTAAGGCCGTATTTTTCAATCAACGCGTCTTGCTCGGCGGCAACGTCCGCTTTCTTCTTCAGGCGTTCTGCCGAGAGAGGGTCTGATGGCTTACCACCAGCCACAGCTTGCAAGATGGCGGCGACGACCGCAAAACTGGCAAACGCTGCCAGCACGCCCACAAAAATGGACCACGGACGGGAAGTTGTAGGTTGGGAAGACATGATGGGATCAGTTAATGGCGACCACGGATTCGAGAAGACGGGGATCTCGGCAAGGATAGAGGCTGGCCTTTCCGAGACGCCGCAAGTAAGCCCAGCCGCAGATGCCTCCGATACCTACGAATGCAACCACATCACCCAGCCAAGCACCGGGCAGCCAGAGCATAGGATCGCCGTGATATCCAAGTCGCAAGGCATTGTCCCCGGAAGTAAGGGAGGGGCCACGCTCAGGCATGATCAGCCAGTAATAGTCCACCACATGCATCAGCAACACCCATACGCAAACCCAGTTCATGGTGTCCGGAACTTTCTTGCGCCCGGCTGATAGCAGAACAATGAAAGTGATGACAAAGTGACCCCATACAAGAATGTTGCTAAGATGCCACCAACCTTCGGTGTTGCGCAGCAGGAAGAAGCGTGTCTCTTCAGTGATGTTGGCATACCAGATGAGGAAAAACTGGCTGAAAGCGATGTAACCCCAGAAAATGGTGAACGCCATCAGGAGTTTGCCCATCAGATGGTAGTGTTCCATGGAGACAGTCTTTTTCAGGTAGCCCTGGCTGCGCACATAGGTCAAGGCGAGGATCGACATCGCCATGCCACCCCAGGCGCCGCCAGCGAAGATATACACCCCCCACATGGTTGAGAACCAGGTGAAATCCATGGACATGATCCAATCCACAGCGCTGAAAGTCACCGCGAGCGCGTAGATAAGCAAAGGGAAGGCGCAGATGGCGCGGGAGTTAAAGGTATGTTTGAAGTTTCCATCTTTATCCTGTTGGATCGACCACTTGCGCAAAATGGTGATCATTCCACCAAGGAAAACGAAATAGATGATGGCACGGACATACCAGGCCGTGATATTGAGATAGCCAAACTTGCCGACCAGCACATGAAGATGCGGGTTCGATTCGGACATGTGATGCAGGGCATCGCGAGTTGTCTGGCCATGCTCCGCGGCATGATGAGCGGCTTCTTTGTGAATGGTCATCCATTCCCAAAGCGAATCTTGGATCGCCGGAATGAGCAGGAATGGAAGGGCAAACAAAGCCATCCATTTGACATTGGCTCCAAGATTCTCGAAAAGCCGGCGCACCGTCACGCTCCAGCCGGAATTGGAAAGATGCTGGAGCATGGTCCAAAAGATGCCGCCATTGGAAATAGTGAAGAAGAAGAAGAAAGCAAACAACCATGAGTAGGCGAACTCCGCTTGTCTCTGCGCGCCAAGGATGCCTGTCATGTAGAGGACAGATACGCCAAGCCCAATGATTCCCGTAATAAGCAGGGCACCATTGAATTTTGACACTTTCGCCAAATCGAGGCGTTCGCCATCGCGCGGAAGGTCATCTAGGGTGATGGAATGAGAGCTCATCGGTAGTGATTATTTGGCCGGAGTCTTGGAGGCCATTTGCAGGGTGCGTATGTAAGCAATGATGGCCCAGCGATCCGAGACAGCGATATTGGCTCCATAGGCTCCCATCTGGTTCCAGCCGTTGTTAATCACGTCGTAAATCTTGCCATCGGGGCGATAGGCCGGATTGCCGGGAGCATCAAATCCGGGGCCAGTGAGATCAGCCGGAAGCACGTTGGAGTATTTTGTGAAGATGCCTTTGCCGTTGCCCGCCTGACCGTGGCAGACGGCGCACTGAATATTATAACGCTCCTGACCACGTTTGATCAAAGCGGTGTCCACTTTGATTTCAGGGGGAAAACCGTCTCCATAGAAGTCACCCACTTTGCCCGTATAGTAATAACCCGTGCCGTGAGTGAACTCATAGTCCTGCGCTTCAAACCCGGAACTGGCAGGCTGATGCGGCATCTGGAAGCCCAAGGGGACGGTTCCTGCAACCGGCTTGCGCATACCATCGCCGTCATCGAAGAAATTGCTCGGCTGCTGGTATTTCAACTTCGCCTGATCCTTCATGTCATTGAAGATTTGATAGGGCGACTCTTCGAACTTATGCCCGCGGAAACCGGCAAAACTCACAATGATGATCCCGGCAAAAATGTAACTGAGGAAGAAATATTTCATGAGCCGTCGTGATTACAATTCGTCCTCAACCAGTTCGATGTTGCGGGCGCCGATGCTTTCCAGGAATGCCTTGGTCTCGGCTTGATGAAACTTTGGATCGCGCGCCTCGATACAGACAAAAAAGCCATCATCGGAAAATTTTTTGAACTGCTTGGAGGCAAACAAAGGGTGATTGAGGCGGGGAAGTCCCATCAAGGCGAGACAGCCAAAGAGTGCCGTGAAGGCCGACAGCAAAATCGTCAGCTCGAACATGATCGGGAAGAAAGCGGGGGTGGTATAGATGTTCGTCGGCTTGGCCTGAACGATTGTTGGATAAAGAATACACTGAGTGATGTAAGACAAAAGGAACGCCGTGGCGGTGCCAGTCGCGCCACCGCAGAATACAAACAAGGGAAGAATGGAGCGCTTCACGCCCATCGCTTCATTCAGGCCGTGAATGGGAAATGGTGAATGCACATCCCAGCGTTGATAGCCCGCGTCACGGACTTTTTCTGCAGCATGATAGATGTCCCCTGCCCCGCTAAATTCAGCAAGGTATCCGTGGACTCGTTTGAGGGTGGTTCGTGACATGATCGTGTGCTCCTTTCCAGGTTAGTGGCTGGTTACGGCGGCATTGCCAAGTTGAAGTTCGTGCGGTCCGCGCTCAGCGTGGGCATCGTGATGAGGATTGCTTTCCGGCAGAACCCCCTTGACCTCGGCAATGGCGATCACCGGCAGGAATCGAATGAACAGCAGGAAGTTCATCATGAAGAATCCGAAAGTGCCGATAAATGTCCAGTTATCCACCCAGGTGGCATGGAAGACACGCCAGGAACCTGGCATAAAGTGACGCTCCAGTGTTGTCACGATGATGACGTAGCGCTCATACCACATGCCAGCGTTTACACACATGCAGACCAGCATGACGGCCACTAGATTTTTGCGCGCCCATTTGAACCAGAACAGCTGCGGAGCAAAGACGTTGCAGGAGAACATGGCGTAGTAATACCAGACCGATGGACCGTAACGCGCTCTCAACAGGAAGGCCTGACCTTCATAAGGACTGGCGCTGTAATAGGCCATGAAAAGCTCCATGCAGTAAGCGTAACCTACAATCGTCCCGGTCAGCAGGATGATCTTTGTCATGTTATCAATGTGCTTCTCCGTGATCAGGTCCTGCAATCCATAAATGGAACGCGCGGGAATCATCAGGGTCAGCACCATCGCAAAGCCACCGAAAACCGCACCCGCCACGAAGTAAGGCGGGAAGATGGTGGTGTGCCAGCCCGGAACCACTGAGGTGGCGAAGTCGAACGAAACGACCGAGTGCACCGAAAGCACCAGTGGTGTTGAGAGGGCCGCCAGAAGCAGATAAGCCATTTCATAATGGTTCCACTGGCGGTTACCTCCGCGCCAGCCCAGGGCGAACATTCCATAGAGAGTCTTCTTCAAACCAGGCTTGCAGCGATCACGCAGAGTCGCAAGATCGGGCACCAGACCAAGATACCAGAAGACCACTGAAACCGAGAAATAAGTTGAAACGGCAAACACGTCCCAGAGCAAAGGCGATTTGAAGTTCTGCCAGATCGCATTCGCATTCGGAACCGGGGCGAGGAACCACACCATCCAGACGCGACCGACGTGGAAGGCCGGGAACAATCCGGCGCACATCACGGCAAAAAGCGTCATCGCTTCCGACGCGCGGTTGACGGCCGTGCGCCATTTCTGGCGGGTAAGAAAGAGAATCGCAGAGATAAGTGTTCCGGCATGACCAATACCGATCCAGAACACGAAGTTAGTAATGTCCCACGCCCAGGCAACCGGCTGCTTCTGACCCCAGACACCCACGCCAGAGGCGATAAGATAGGCGAAGCAGAAAACCATGATGCCAGTCAAAGCCACTGATGGGATGAAGAGATACCACCAGAGCTTGGGCTGGCGGTTTTCTACAATCCCGCAGATACGATTGGTGATCCAACTGTAGCTGCGATTGTTCAAGATCAGAGGCTCACGCTCAAGAATGCGTGGCTGGGCGGGCGCGGAAGCTGTGGCGGTGTGCTCCATGGTTTAGTAAATCAAGCTTTATTAAGGCTGGCCTCTCCGGTTTTCACCTTGCGATCACCGCCCGGCATGAGCGGGTTGACGTTGCGGATGCGCGCGAGGTAGCTCGTGCGCGGGCGGGTTCCGATGTATTTCAAAACCTGGTAATTACGGGGCGAATCCTTCCAGCGGTTCACGGAAGATTTCTTGTTCGCAAGGTCGCCAAACTCGATGGCTTCCGCAGGGCAGCTGGCCTGGCAAGCTGTCTTTACGGAGTCCAGCGGCACGCGCAGATTGTTCTTGTCGTCCCGGCCAATTCGACGCTGGTTGATCTTGGCGGTTTCGAGGCGCTGCACGCAATAGGTGCATTTCTCGATCACGCCGCGCATGCGCACGGTAACGTTAGGATTTTTCTGGAGGCGGGCGGTTTCATTCTGAGTCTTCTCACCCAGAGGTCCGGCGTAAAGGTTGGGCACCTTGCCGATCAGCGGCAGATTGGTGTCGATAAGCGGGTTGCGCTTATTATAATCAAAGTAATTAAAACGGCGCGCGGTGTATGGGCAGTTATTGGCGCAGTAACGGGTGCCGATGCAACGGTTATAAGCCATGGCATTCAGACCATCTTCGGTATGGACCGTGGCATTGACCGGACAAACGGTTTCACAAGGAGCCGATTCGCACTGCTGGCAGGCGACGGGCTGGTGAATCATCTCGGGATTTTCCAGTTCCTCGATGTCGGCCACACCGCGATCTTCCACGCCTCCGCTGGTTGAAAAGTAACGATCCATGCGGATC
>JAYVOH010000315.1:0-20973 GCA_043758025.1 Verrucomicrobiota bacterium | reverse complement strand
AAAGCTGAAATTTGAAAGCTGAAAGTTGAAAGCTGAAAGTTGAAAGCTGAAAGTTGAAAGCTGAAAGCTCACCCCTTCACTGCTTCGGCGTAGAGTGTTTCAAAGGCATGGTCAGGATCATCAAGGCACAAACCTTCATGATGGCTCGTGCCCGAAGTGCCTTTGACGATATTTTTGAATCCCGCCTCCTCCAGTGCCAGACGCAGGGTTTCAAAGTCCCAGGCGAAGTGATGATGGCCTCCCATTCGGGCCATCTGATTGATGACTTTGATCGGGGTGTCGAGGGGACGGACAGGGCTGCCGATATTTTTTGCCGCCTCGAAGAAAGCCCGGTCACCTTTGGCATAAGCTCTGAGAAAAATCTCGGCGTCGGGCATGCCCAGGCGAATCCGTCCGCCCGGAGCCAGCACCCGGTGGCATTCATGTAGCAGGGCGTGGGCTTCGTGCTCATGAAGATGCTCAAGCACGTGCTCGGAGTAAAGCATTCGCACTGCGCCTTCGGCAAAGGGCAGCGGATCGCGGAAGTCACACTCATAGGCGATGCCTTCCGCTTTGAAGCAATCCACGTTTGTCCAGCCAGGCATGATGCGCTTGCCGCAGCCCAGATGAAGCTTCACGTCACGCAGTTGCCGAAGTGCGTCGGCGCGTCGTCGCTGCGAGGGCAGCCAGCGATTGCGCCACCGCAGTTTGGTCATGGGCCACTCACGGAGAATGGCTTCCCAGACAGGTGACGGAAAGAGCGAGTAGGCAATTCGTGTGCTGAGATTCATGGGCAAAAAGTCAAAAACTAAAGGAAGGCATGCCCTGCCGCTTGATGATCCGCGCCGGCACACCCACCGCCGTGACGCCATCGGGCAGATCATGAGTGACCACCGCCCCGGCCCCGACGATGGTCCAGGCACCGATCTTGCACTTCTCGATCACGGTGGCTCCGGCCCCGATGTAGCAACCTTCACCGAGCTGCACATCACCGCAGATTGTTGCCCCTGGGTTGATGTTGCAGTAGTCACTGATGATGCAGTCATGAGAGACGCTGGCTTTGACGTTGACAATACAATGTTGCCCGATCCGGGTGCGTGTTGTGACAAGGCTATGCGGGGCAAGCAGGGTGCCATCGCCAATCTCGACATTGGCACCATGCCAGAAAAGCTTGTGAATCAAGGACACTGGCTTGAGATTCCCCAGTTTCATGGCGTCAATGCGCTGCATGATCGCGCGGCGAATCTGATTACTACCAAACGCGGTGATGTAGCTTAGTTCGCTGTGCTCCTGGCAGATGGAACTCAGGTCGGCGAGTCCGCCCAGGAGTGCCGTGCCCGCCCAAGGTCCGCGTGGCCGGCCATCATCAACAGCACCCAATAATGGAAGCCCCATGTCCAGGGCATACGCTGCCACTTCTGCTCCATGGCCTCCAGCCCCGATGATGACGAGTGGTGTCAAAGTAATGTGGCCACAACGTGACCATAAGCAGTGATCTCACAAACCGGAGCGCCATCAAGCGACCTCACTGTGTAACCTTTGGAAGTCAATGCCTCCAGCAGAGTGGCAGAAGAAGTGCCCACATCCGTCCACGCATAGGGATGCACTTCAATCATGATCATGGAGGGTCGCCGGTCTGCATCGCTTAATAATAAACTGCCACCGCGCAGCACTTTTTCCTCGAATCCCTCCACGTCTATCAACAAAAGATCCCAGCGCTGGCAAGCCGTCACGCGATCCAAAGTCTCCAATTGAATGCTAACGGAGCCGCCTTCCCTTGCGACATGAGATTGCAGACTGTTCATGTTTAAACTTGCTGTGCCGGGGGCATCTGCCATACCGGCAGGCACGACACGCACAATCTCCGTGAGTCGGTTCAACTCGATATGCTGGCGCAGAAGCTCGAGATTTTCCGGATCAGGCTCAGCAGCCAGCACGCAGCCAGTAACTCCTACACGAAGCCCAAACGCCACGGCATAGAGGCCGAAGTGGGATCCCACATCTATGACGCGTGAGCCGGGTCCAATGTGTTGCATCACCGTAGCCCACACTTTAGGCTCATAACTTTCTCGGATCCCACGGCAGCCTGGTGTGATGCGGAGGGTATCGGTGCCATTGATATTCCGGACCAGCCCCGAGCCCCCCGCAATGTTCACGATGCCGTTGTAAACAGGACGAACGGCATCCCACAAGGGTGTGAGAGTTTTCAATAAATCGCTGTGACGTAATTTCGCGCACAGCTTCTCAAATTGATAAAACAAGCTCATGGTGATCAATTAACGACCCGCGCGGGAGGACGCGATGACATCCATCATCTTCATCAAGCCGCTGTGATCACGATTGCCAATCTCAGTCAATTCTTTGAGCCACTTGGCGTTGCGGTAATAGATGGCCTCGGGGTCGGCGATTCGGCCGGTGATAATAGCTTCCACGATTTCCTCGGCTCCAGCCGTCACGCTCACGCGCGGCTGAATACCCTCGTCCTTCATGCGGGCTATGGAGACGTGGTAGTTGCGGTTGTCCGGGTTATCCAGCTTCACATAAACTGGTTTCACGGCAGGATTGATGCGCTGGAAGATTTCGATGAGGTCCACTACCCGGAAGTTCTCATGGGCAATGTTGCACATCAAGTGCTTGTGATCGGGGTTCTCCACAAAATAGATGAAGGCGCGGGCGCAGTCCGCGACATGCAAGAAGGGCCGCCATTGTTGGCCGTCGCCAAAAATTCGCACTTCATTGTAGAGCGTGGAGCAGTAGCTGAAGATGTTGATCACCAGATCAAACCTCATGCGGGGCGAGAAGCCGAACAGGGTGCCGTTACGCAGGATGGCGGGCCGCCATTTTTTGTCTGCGATGGAGAGAAGATAAGCATCGGTGTCCACTTTTGACTTGGCATAAGTTGTGAGGGGATTGGTCTGGCCGTCTTCATCCGCTTCGCCTGCTGCCTCGCCATAGACCGAGCAAGAAGACGAGAAGATGAAGCGGATGCCACGCTCTTTGCAGGCGAAGGCGAGATCGCGCGAAGCTTCAAAGTTCACCTCCTCGGTTAGCTTGGGATTGAGTTCGGCAGAGGGATCATTTGAGATGGCAGCCAGGTGCACCACCACGTCAATATCTCTGAGTAGAGCATCGAGTGAAGCTTGGTCCGCCAGCACTTGGCGGATGTCATCGCGGATGATTTCCACGGTTGGGCGCATGGCGCGCAGATGCTCCACTCCAAAGTATCCTATATCCAGCACCCGCACCTGGTGGCCGCGCACCAGAAGTTTGGGAACCAATACCGAGCCGAGATAACCGGCTCCACCAGTGACGAGAATGTTGCTCATGAGATATGTGGTAAGGAGTAAGTGAAAAGTTGTAAGGGATGAATAGAATCTCGGCTTCCCAACTGCTCTGTCAGAGGTTGGAATTCAGTAATGATAGCGGGCTTGGGCAAAGAGAAGCTTGTCTTCAGTGACGCGATACACGAGGCGATGCTCCTGGGTGATTCGACGGGACCAAATGCCTGAACCAAGGTGCCGGAGGGGTTCGGGCTTGCCCAGACCAACCAAGGGATCGCGGCGGATTGCCTCCACAAGTTCGAGGATTTTGAGGGCCACTTTACGATCCGTGGCTATCCAGTGGGTCAGGTCCTCCAGAAAATCCCTGTCGAATACGAGAAGTCGTTCACCTGGCATCAAGGTGCTTCCGTAGGCTTCTTAAGCTGGGCCATCGTGAGAATTTCCCCCTCTCCTTGACTTAGGCGTTGCAAGGAACCCAGAAGACGCCGGGCATTAGCCGGCGAGCGCAGGAGGTGGGCCGTTTCCAGCAGGCCTTCCCACTCGTCCAGTGCGATCAGCACGACTGATTCAGTGCCCCGGCGCGAGATGATAACTGGCTTGCGCGTGGCAATCGTCTCATCCCATACGCTGGCGAGGCGCTCGCGGGCTTCCGTATATGAAATGGTGGTGCTCATGTGACGAACTTAAGCTGTGCAGGGTTCCTGTCCAGAAAAACGACAGGGCTGAATGCCGGGTTGAAAAACGATTTTCTGTTTTTCACTTTCAGCTTTTGTTCTCATCGGCCGAAATAGTCTTTCACGGCCTCGAACAGATAGTCGAGTTCTTCATCATTCATCACGGTGTGGAGCGGCAGGGAGACCACGCGGTCCTTGATGGCATTGGTGAAACTCAAGTCCTGCTCGCGATACTTGCCACGATAGAATTTAAGATCGTGGTTAGCGGTGTAGTAACGGCGCACGGCGATGTCCTTTGCTTGCATGTAGCTTACAAATGTGGCGGCGTCTTCATTCAGGATGATGGGGAAGTAGAGGTAAGGGCAGGTTACATCAGGGCGAACTTTCATGATCCGGAGCAACCCGCGCTGTTCCAGATTGCCGAAGAACTCGACATAACGCGCCGCGTTCTTTGCCCGACTGCTGAGGATGAAATCTACCTTCTCCAGATTGCGCAGTCCCACCAGTGCGCAGATTTCGGTCATCTTGGAGTTCAAGCCCGGGATGTCCACGTCGCCACGCGTCTTTTCATATTGTCCAAAGTCGCGCAGACGCAGCAGGTAATCGGCGATTTCCGGATCGTTGACGATATTGGCTCCGCCTTCCATGGAGTTGAAAATCTTTGTTGCATGGAAACTGATCATCTCGCTGAACCCATACTCATGCGCGTGCCGACCCTTGAACTTGGAGCCAAAGGCGGGCGCGTTGTCGAGGATGACGGCCAGTTGATGAGTCTTCGCCATCGTGCCCAGCTTTTCCAGATCACAGAGATTGCCATAGGCCCCCACCGGCAGGATCATTTTCACGTCAGGGGAGTCCACTAAAACCTTGTCCAAGTCCAGAACAAGTCCTGCATCCACATCGCAGAACACAGGCTTGAGGTTGTTGGTCACGATGGCATTGATGGTGCCGGAGAAAGTGAAGGAAGGCACTAGCACCTCGAAGGAATCATGCGGGCCATAGCGCAGTTTGGCCTTCCAAGCCTGGATCAAATGATAAAGTGCCAGCTCGCCGTTGCAGTTCACCGAGGGCTTGATGGCACAGCCGTAGAATGCCTGTAGCTGGCCCTCGAAGTTTCGCACATGCGGCGAGTTGTTGGTGACCAGACCGGACTTGAGGCATTGTGCGAAATCTTCCGCGATCTCCGAGAGATCGGGCATGAAGGGGCGAACGATGTTGAGGGTCATGGGGAGAAAAGCTGAAATCGGAAAGTTGAAAGCTGAAATGGAGGGGCCTGAAGACTACGCGGATTTCTTTATCATTGTGGTCATGATCGCAATGATCTCGGAGGCTTCTTTTTCGAGAGTTTCAGTCAGCATTGGGGTGATGGCGCAATCTTCGCGAAGGAGCTCAAGCCATAATAAGGTCTCATCTGCTTCTTGACATGCGCCACCGAGCTTGGAAACAAATTCAGCGGTAGATCGGGCACGACTGGATTCTCTAACATGCGCGGCAATTGATGTGCCTGATCGTAGCATCTGGCGGGCAATAACCAGCACCTCCTCGCGCTTTCGCGGCAGCGTAACAAACAGCCGGATGATATGCGACGCAAACCGCTTGGTCCGATCTCTAAACTCTTGAGGCAACCGTCCATTCATTTCGCGCAGCGTAATACCATTTCCGCTTTCCACTTTCAGATTTCGACGAGCGAAGCGATGTGCCGCCCAATCTCTAACGCCGCCGTGGCCGCAGGTGAAGGTGCGTTGCAAACATGAATCGCACCGGGCTTCTCGATGATGAGGAAGTCATCTTCCAGAGCACCGGATGGATGCAATGCCTGGGCGCGCACACCGGACGCGCAGGGAATCACGTCATGCTCGGTGATCGCGGGCATCAGCCTGCACCTGCACAGCCCACTCCGCGTTGGGCACATCCTCGAATTGCAAACTGAGGTTGGCCGACTCCTTCCATACTGCGCCTTGAATCAAAATGCAGCGCGCTGCGTAAGGAGCCAGGTTCTTCCGCATGATGGAGTAATTACTTGGTGAAGGTTCAATGGCGATGAGCTTTGAGGTGGGATAGCGCAATAAAAAGTAAAGCGAAGCCATGCCGATATTTGCGCCAGCATTCATGATCCACAACGGTGAGTGGAGATCTACTTGTGAGTATTCCTCTTTGAAGAAGATTTGCTGAAACACTGCGATGTCCGAACTCTTTGCGCGCACCCACACAGGGTCCAACTGACCGCGCAGGAAAAGCGCGTGACAGTCACCACGCTCACCTCGCCCCGACTTCAGCCACAAAAATAGCAAGATGCTGCCGGGGGCCAGCCGACCCACGGATCTGAAGGACCACAAGCAGCTCAACAGAAAGAGATAAGCCTTGTAGTAGCCGGGCAGGTGTCGACGAAGCGCTTGATGGAGGTTTTTGAAAAATTGTTTCACAATAAAAGTAGGATGCTTGCATCTCGCCACGGAACTCAGCGCTGGAGCGCCCTCTTGAGGCTTTTGAGCTTTTCCACCACGGCGGGCGAAAGTAGGCCGCGCAATTTCGCATAAATTCGTGCGGGCAGCAGTGCCTTGAAGCTTTTGTATTTGTAGCCTGCGGAGTGAATTGCCGCAGGGGACATCAGGCCAGGCACAAACCCATAAGGAGTGAAGGTGAAAACGGGAGGTGCCTCCGGGATGCATTGTTCCCAGTAGCGTGAATGCTTCATGCCCATGAAATGGAAATAAACGATCTCATGCGATTTTCCATCACGATCATAGAGCACGGTGCGTCCGGGTTCGCAATGGATTAGGAACAAGCCGGAGAGACTGCTGCTGGTGCCGTCTGGCTTCACGGTGGCACCGATGAAGGCACGCTCCTTGCGGGCCACTCCTTGCGGGCCACTCCGCGGTCAGATCCACAAGCACGCCAAACCGGAAGCCCCCAGCTTTGAAAGCCGTCTCACTAATTCCCCCCTCGTCCATGAAAGTGGAGCCGCGCTCGCCCAGACGTGCTACATGGTTTGGAATCTTCAGCGCCACCGTATTCACGCGTTCTGCGTTCCGCACCAGTGTGCAGTGACCTACTGTGGCGATCCAGGGAGAAATAAAATCCCACTCGCCACTGTCCGCCCTTTCCTGTAGCGGGCTGAGGTCACCAAAGTAAAGATCCATATCGCAATAACCCCAGTAATCGTATCCCGCAACGAGTTCAGGAAAGGCCATTGCGTAGAAGGGACGGCAGTCACAAAGCTTGTGCATCTCGGTGAAACTAAGTTCTGCGCCCACGACGCGCGACATGCGAGCCACCACTTCATGAAAGCTGATTGCCTGCAATCGGACATTGGGTGGCAGATGGTCTGGTGGGGCCAGATCGCTGATCAGAATGAACTCGAAACTAGGATTGGCCGCCACCGACTTCATCCACAAATTCATATACCAAGGCCAGCGGCCGTAATACACGATGAGGAAAACAATTCGTGCTTTCATTAGTTTAAATGGATTCAGAGATGGCTCAACAGAGGAATCCGCGGCCACAGATGGCCCCCCAATATGCCACCGTCGATGATGAGAATCTGTGACATCGATCCGGGGTTTTCCTTTCGGCAAGACGTCGAGGTAAATCTATCCGTGCCGCGAGTGGGTTTAAGCACGGCGCGGGCCTTCTGCAGGAACAAACAGGAAATTGATGTCCCGGAAGGCCAGCACATCCGCCAGCGAGGGCATCTGCTGGAGCGTCATTCGCGGCGCGTTGACGATGCCCTGACATTCATACCCGAGAGATTTCATGAAGCTAAATGCAGCGGTCCGGGGAGCGGCGTCATCCAGAAGTTCGATCATCAACGGCGGACGATATCGGGTCAGAGTCTCCACTCCCCCCCGGAGGACGGCCATCTCATGGCCTTCGACGTCGATCTTGATGACGATCTCGCTCGCCGCCGCGGTGAGTTCGGGAAGGTAGCTGTCGAGAGTTCGTAAAGGGACGCGCACGCGGCTGACATCGCCGTCCGAAGCGGCGTGTTTCTGGTCAAAACTGCTGAGGAAAGAACTGCTGGAGATGAAGAACTCAGCTTCCCCAGTCGAATCGGAGAGTGCGACATCCTCAAACACAGCAGTGTTGTATCCGTTACCGGCGAAGAGTTTTTCCACGAAGGGGCGCAGGGCGGTGTTGGGCTCAAAGAGCCAGCAGGTCCTCCCGCAGGACAGCGCGTAGACGGAACTGACTCCGATGTTGGAACCGATGTCGAGATACACGGAAGATGGGCCCATTCGATCAATCAGATACTCCTGCACCCGGCGCAAACCCACATCATGATGCTTGTAATGTATGGCATACCCTATAGAGAATGCGTCTCTAGGATCGACTGTCAGGTTCAGCCGTTTCCCGTTCTTCAGGGTGACATGCCATGGAAAGCTGGATTCAGGTGTGCCGAAGAAACCATGCCCCACCAGAAAACTCAGCCAGCGATGAGGCAAGTTTTCGTAGAAAGTATTCACCAGCGCGGGACAGCGGCGCAGAAGCACATGGCTGACGAACGAGGCGCAAAAATCCCGGGCGATTATCTTAGGGCGACGGCTCATGTCATGGGTGCGGCGAAGAGGATGCTCTCCTCCGCATGAATGGTGTAGTGGCCAAGATGAAAACGGTGGCCGGGGACGAAGGTATCAATCATGCGAGGCAGCTCAATGAAGTCCTGCAATGAATGATAAAGCGCCACGGCAAGCTTGGGATGATGCTGGCGGATGACCTGCTCCGCGCCGCGCAGGCAGCGGCCTTCGGCACCTTCGACATCCAGCTTGATGAAATCAACACTTGGGACACCCGTCATGACGGCCCAATCATCAATGGTGCGTGTTGGGGCCGACAGGCCCGACGTTGTCTGACCGCAGTCATTGAGTGAAGTGCCAGGGCCGCTCTCGACAAAGCTCAATCGCTGACCGGACACGTCCCACAGCGCTTCTGTATGCACATGCACCTGCGGTTTCAAAGCCGGGTTGGAATTCAGATTGGCACGCAGGATCTCCAGGTTGGCATCAGAGAACTCGAAGACATGCACCTGGCCTGTTGCGCCCGTCTTGGCCGCGAAGTAGAGCGTCGTGTCGCCCCAGCAGCCACCGCCGTCCAGAACCACCTCACCGGGCTGCACTTCAATCGTGGGCACACCGAATTCGTGATAGCGATACTGCTCCAGGAGAAAGGTGTTCAGCACGTTCAGCTTGTGTGCGCGAAGACGCACCGTCCCTTCGCCCATGGCCACCTCGTAATCGTCGAGCCAGCCATCCAGGATGTCCGCACGGGCTGCATGTGACCGCTTCATGACCTGGTGCGTGAGATCATGCAGCGCCTGGGCAAATGCGGCATTGTGGCGAGACAGGCGGGTGTGTCTGCTGCCGAGAATGCGGAAAGCCATGACCTCTACCAGCGTGCGGCGCGAGACATCATCGGCCAGCCTTTCATGGAGCCACTCCAGGCCGTCAAAATGAGCTTCGACCTCGGCCAGACGGCTTTCGATGGCGGCGCGGTGGTAGACATTGTCCCGCACATAGTCGAAGCGGGCCAGAAGGCCGTCCAAAACATCCTTGGCCGACTGCCCGAGACGTGCTGGGAGCGAAGCCATTGCCGGAGGGAAGCGCAACAGGTCCGTATTGTTGCTGCGATACTGAGTGAGATCGGAGGCGATCCGTCGTGTGAGCAAACGATGAAATGTATCGGCCATAATGAAGTGCCAGGGTTAGGCGCGCGCTGGACGCTTCATGCCACGCCAGAGGTTCTTCAAACGTTCTGGCAGCATGCCATAAGCGTTGTTGGCCAGGTAAGGCACCAGAGCCCGCAGGGACCTCAGTTTCCCGAACACGCCTGGCTGGGAGCGGTTGATGATCTGCACGCAGCGGCGGAGTTCGGGCAGGTTGCGGTTCTGTGAAAAGAAGCCCACCACCGTCTTCCACTGGTGGCTCATGTAGTGGCGCTCCGCTTGATTGAGGTAGGCTTCGCTCACCCCCAGGCGACGATACTGGGCCAGGATGTAAGGGTGGGCGTTCGTGAGGAGCTTGAGCTGGTCAGCCGCCCATTCCTGGGCACCGCAGCTCTGCACGGCACAGGCGTCGTGGATGAACTGGAAGCGGCAGTGCCCCTCGCAGGCATACAGGATGGAGAGGTGCGGGAAGGTGTTGTTCAGGTTGGTAAAGCGCCCGTCATTGGAGGTGTGCATCAGGTTCAACTCGGCAATCCGTGCGCGCCATACGGCTGGCTTGAAGATGTGCGCCGGGATGCCACAAGCGATGAAGATATCCCCGCCGCCACACTCCAAAATGTCGCGCAGATGGTCGCTCTTTTTATCTTCAGCATGGGGCGTGATGCGTGAGAGACATAGCTCGCTCATCTGCATCTCCGAGCGCCCTGCGGAAAGCTCGAGCCAGCGGTCGAGATGCAGCACGGCGACGTTGAGGATGAGATATTCGGCAGCATTCGGAGCGGTGATCGCGGCCAGCACGCGGGCCAGGCCTTCTTTCAGCGGAAAATCATCATCCCCCAGCATCCAGCAATACTCGGCGCGCGGCAGCTCGGTGCCCAGCCAGAGGAAGTGTTCGTGAGCTGGCACATGCTGGTGGGGCTGGACCACGCGAGCCTGCGACCAGCCCTCAAGCTGCCGCAGCACGTCTGTCGTGTGGTCGGTGCTGTGGTTGTTTGAGACAATGACCTCGATGGCATTCCCGAACGGCTCCACCTGCGGGCGCATCCAGCGCAGTGCCTTGTCCAGCACCCCCGCGCGGTTGTAGGTGGGCAGGACGATGGTGAGGGTGGGGCGTGGCACGTTGTCGGGCATAGGTTGCTTGCGCAGGGATCAGCGATCGAGCCGCTCCAAAACGCCCTGGGGTGTCAGGCCCGCCTGCTCCCGCAGCCACTGCTGGGAGCCGACCGCACCTGACATGGAGTGCGGAATGCACATGGGCACGACCTCGACGCTGTGGGGCAGATGCTCCCGCAGCAGCGAGGCGAAGCCGCCTGCGCTCACATGCTCCTCCAGAGTAATGAGACGGCGGTAGCCGGCGAGCGATTGAAAAAACGAACGCTCCACCGGAGCCAGCCAGGGGCAGGAGAATACGGGCGGTGATGCGCCACGCGTGCCCGCCAGCCGTGCGGCCTCCAGCGCCACTTTCAAAATCGATCCGGTCGCCACCAGGGCCGTGTCGCCGGTGCCGGGGAGCACGGGCAAAGGCCCGGTGGTGATGCCGCGCAGGTCATGCAGATGCGGCTCGCCCGCCTTGCCGATCCGAAGATAGGAGGGACCGGGGTGCGCACACAGCCACTGCACACTCTCCTTTGCCTCACCCGGATCAGCGGGCGAGAGCACGGTGATGTTTGGCAGGGTGCGCATGACCGCCAGATCCTGCACGGCGTGGTGCGAGTAGCCCAGGCTGCCGTAGCTCATGCCCGCGCCCACGGCCACGACGGTGACGGGCAGCCGATGGTAGCACACATCGTTGCGGATCTGCTCAAAGCAGCGCAGCGTGGGGAAGTTCGCGATGGAGTAGGTGAAGACATGCCAGCCCTCGGAGGCCAGTCCTGCGGCCACGCCTGTCATGTTCTGCTCGGCCACCCCGGCATTTAGATAACGACCAGGAAACTCCTGCGCGAACGGCTCGATCACCGAGAAGCCGAGGTCGCCGACGACGAGGAAGACATCGTCGCGGCGACGCGCTTCCTCGATCAAGGTCTGAATGAAGGCGGTTCTCATGGGCAGGTCGCGATTTGCCGTTGTGCCTCGGCGAGTTGCTCCGCATTCGGCGATCGGTAGTGCCAGAGCAGGCGCTGCTCCATGTAGTCAACGCCCTTGCCTTTCACCGTGTGGGCAATGATGCAGGTGGGACTTCCAGGCTCGGCGGGGAGGCTTGAAAAGGCGGTGCGGATGGCCGCATGATCGTGACCGTCCACCTCGCTCACCGACCAGCGAAAGGCGCGGAACTTGTCCGCCAGCGGATGCAGGTCCAGCACGTCCTGCACATCGCCAAGGCTTTGGATCTTGTTGTGGTCAATGATGAGCGTCAGGTTGTCGAGGCGATGATGCGGGGCAAAGAGGATGGCCTCCCAGTTCGAGCCTTCGTCCAGCTCGCCGTCGCTCAGCATGGCAAAGACGCGCCACGTCTGGCCGCGCCGTTTGGCGGAGAGCGCCTTGCCGCACGCAAAGGGCAGTCCGTGGCCCAGCGAGCCGGTGGAGAACTCCACCCCTGGCACCTTGTGGCTGATGTGGGTCATGAGCCGCGAACCGTTGGCACCAAAGGTTTGCAGTTCCTCCAGCGGGAAGAAGCCCTGCAACGCCAGCGCCGCATACAGCGCGGAACAGCAGTGGCCTTTGCTCAAGATGAACCGGTCCCGCTCCGGCCACGCAGGCTCGCTGGGGCGCACCTTCATCACCTCGGTGTAGAGCACGGCCAGCACGTCGGTCATCGAGAGCGCGCCGCCAATGTGCGATGCGTCCGCGCGATGCACCATGCTGAGGGCCTGGAGCCGGATTTGCTTCGCCAGTGATTCGGTGTTCATGGTCAAATTTTGCGGGTCGCCTGTTCGCGGAAGTGCTCCACACTGCGGCGCAGGCCTTCATCAATGCTGACCTCGGGTAGCCAGCCGGTGGCGCGATTGAGTTTTGAGATGTCAGCCTGGAGATGCATGACTTGGTCAGGCCGGTAAGGCACCGCGCCGAAATCTGGCTCCACCTGCGCCCCCATCAAGCTCCGCGTGGTGTCCACGATTTGGCGTAGAGGGGTGGCCTGGCCGGAACCTAGATTGAAGACGCCCGTGTCTTTCGCCTCAAGCAGGCGCTTGATCGCCTGGGCGGCGTCTTCCACAAAGAGGTAGTCCCACCGTTGCTCGCAACGTGTGAGCTTTGGCGCGCGCGCGGCTGCGAACTCGCGCATCAGGTAGGGCACGAACCAATGATCCGCCTCCCACGGCCCATAAGTGGAGAAGATGCGCACCCAGCAACCTTGGATTCCCAGGGCTTCACACAAGGCCAGTCCGGCGATGCTGGCGGCGAGCTTGGCTTTGCCATAAATCGTTGTGGGCAATGGCCGCGAGTCTTCGGAGATCACGGCGTTCGGATTGCCATACTCGGCCTGGGAGCCTGTGCCAATCCACTGTGTGCAGCCGCTTTTCACGGCCAGCTTCACGGTCTCAATCACGGCAGGGACGTTCTCGGAGATCTGGTAGGCCTCGTTTCGCTCCTGTCCGGCGACACCGCTCCAGGCGCAGTGAACAAAGGCGTCGGGTTGATGCTCTTTCAATCTTTCCGCGAGGCTAGGTTCATCTATGCGATCGGCGATCACGGTTTCAAAGCCCTTCAAATGCATGATGCGTCGCAGGTCCGAACTGCTGCGCCGTAACACGACCACGCGGTGCCGTGCGGCAATCAAGGCGGCCAGCAAGGCGGATCCGATAAACCCAGTTGCACCCGTGATGACTACGGGCGCTGTTGTTGAAGCCCCGCTCATGAGATGTCCCGTCCTGCCAGCACTTCCAGCAGCGAATGAAACTGCTCCGCCCGGTAGCCCATCGTTGCGAGTTCGGCCTGAATCTCCTTCATGTAACCGAAGCTGAAGACCAGAATGTCATCCACAGGCTGCTCGCGCAGGGCATTGAGACCCACGAGCGGGATGCCCGACTTCGGCACGATCAGACCGGTGCGCTTAGGCTTGCGGTCCACCAGGTAGCTCAGTTTATGCGCGCTGTTCATCGCGGCCAGGGTCATCACCCCGCGGCCGCCAGCGCCGTAGCCCGCTAGCTTCCGGCCCGTCGAGGTGACGCGATCCACAAAGGCATCTAGGTTGGCGATGCCCGCCTTGATGAGCGCTGCCTGCTCACCGTAGAACTCCAGTCGTTCATAGTCGGCAGGCACGGCGGGGACAGCGGCTGCAAACTCACGCGCGAGACGCGAGCCTGCGGGTGTGGCGACAAAGATGAGCGAGTTCGCCCGGCGGTCCGCCTCGGGCACGAGGTTGAAGTCCAGCACCGTCAGCCCCTCCAGCGCACACAGTCTGGCCGCCGTCTGTTCGGTGAGGTAGATGCTGTGCTCATGCTCAAAGAGGCAGTATTCCTGCCGCTCGAAGATCTTTTGCAGATCGTGGATCTCCACCACGAGCAGGCCGCTCTCAGGATTCAGAATGGAGCGGGCGTCCGCCAGGAACTCACGCGGATGCGGCAGGTGGTCGAAGGTGTAGGAAAGCATGACCACGTCCACCTGCTGAAAGCCCGCAGGCAGACGGGCGATGGAGTCCGCAGTGAAAAGCCCCTGCACCGTGGGCACCCCTTGCGCTTCGGCGATCCGGGTCAGGCTGGAGGATGGCTCATAGCCGAGCACCTCGCAGCCCAGTGCCTTGAATGCGAGCAACTGCCCGCCGTCGCCAGAGCCGACATCCAGCACCTTGAGCCCGCCTTTGCCCTTATGAAATTTGGCGATCAGGTTCTCCGCCAGCAGACGCATGAAACGGCTCGCGGTCGGCGAAGCGCCCACGGCGTATTGATAGTCCTCATAGTAGTCGCCCATGTCCACGTCGTGCTGCGTCTGGGCTGTGAGGCAGTCCTCGCAAACAGACACATCGATATCGTGGAGAAACTCCTGCCCCATGCGGTCGCGCGGAATGAAGTCGTCGGTCAATGGCATCGCGGGCAGGTGCAGGAAGCGGCGCATTTTGCCGCTGCCGCAAATGCGGCATTCGTGGAGCTGATGAATCATCATATTGGGTGGGGAAATTCAGCCGGAGACGCGCTTAGTGTGCCAAGGCAGACGGGGTCGGATGACACCAATCCAAGGCCCGGTATATTCGGCGCGCATTTCACCCGTGTCCTCCGCGATGAACGAGAGCACATCGGGCCGGGCAATACGCACATGGCTGGCTCCACTGACAAGATATACATGCAACGAGTAGTGTCCCTCATTGAGAAAGTTGGCCGGCAATGTGAGGTGCGATTGATATCGCCCCGGCGGATGCTCTTTCATGCCCCAAGGATCCGGTGTGGCGCTTACAGAGGGATAGTTCGTCGTGGCGAACACACAGGCACCCAAGGCGGAGTAGAGATGCACGCTGACGGCCATGTCGTAACCGGCGCACATCATTTCGTAGTCGACGAGCACGTTCAGCTCACGGCCGGTCGGCACGCGTCCGGTGGCCTCCCCGTCGGCAACTGTCTGCACTCGCCAGAGGCGCACCACATCATCCTGAGGACATAGAGTGGCGTCAGTCCATTCCACTACACCGCCTGTTTCCCGGCCGCTTGCGACGTAGCGGTGGATGATGTCCTCCACATCGCCGTCGGCCTTCAAATGACCTTTCTCCAGGAGCACGCCCCGCTGACAGAGCGCGCGCACCGCAGCCATGTTGTGACTGACAAACAACACTGTTCTCCCTCCTGATGCCACATCCTGCATCTTGCCCAAGCACTTCGCCTGGAACTGCGCGTCGCCAACCGCCAGCACTTCATCCACGATCAAAATCTCCGGCTCCAGATGCGCTGCCACGGCGAAGGCCAGACGAACATACATACCGGAGGAGTAGCGCTTCACTGGCGTGTCAAGAAAGCGCTCGATCTCGGCGAAGGCGACGATTTCGTCGAACTTGGATTTAATCTCGTCCCTGCGCATCCCGAGGATGGCGCCGTTGAGGTAGATGTTTTCCCGGCCCGTCAGCTCCGGATGAAACCCCGTGCCGACTTCGAGCAGCGAGGCGACGCGGCCTTTCAAGGTGATACGCCCGGTGGTGGGTTCAGTGATGCGGGATAGAATTTTTAGCAATGTGCTTTTGCCCGCGCCGTTACGGCCGATGATGCCGACAACCTCGCCTTGTTTAATTTCAAAGTTGATGTCTTTGAGCGCCCAGAAATCCTCGGTGGAGGAGATGGGAGATGGGAGATGGGAGATGGGGCGAGACATCCAGCGAAGGGGGGCTTTTGCCCAATAGGCCAGAGACTCGCTGAACCGCTGGTAACCGCCTCTGCCTCCGCTGGCGAGGTGGCTGAGGGTGTAGCGTTTGCCGATGTTTTCGGCGCGGATGATGATGTCAGACATGAGAAACTGAAAAGCGGAAGGTGATAAATCGCGGCAAATCAGCCTCGCTTGTTTTTTTCGTTCTGCTTTTCCACCGAGTGCTCGAAGCTGACGAGCTGGCGTATGAGCGAGTTGTAGCGGGAGTATGCGTCACCGGTTTCCTGCCCGAGGAGTGTGTAAAGCTGGTGCTCTGGATTTGGAATGCGGTTGGGTGTCAAGTTGTGGAGCGCGATACCTGCGCGATACAGTCTGGGCCATCCGATTGCCACAAGACACGACATGGGAGTGATGCGACCCGCAGCATAATCAATGATTCCTTGGGCAATAAGGGTGCCGCCAGGTAGTTGGGACATCGAATTCATGGCTTGTGATGACTTTTGCAAAACGTCTCCACGGCTGATCGAAATGCTGAGGGGGTGATGGCGGGGTAACGGATGAGATCGTTCTCAATGGTCTGATGGTAATCCATCAAACGCGAAATGTTGATCAGGCTGCGTTGGATCATGGCCTCGACATCGCTGATGTCCCGGGCGTGACCGCGTTCGATTTTGGCCAATGCCTGACTGTAGAAATCGTAATGGAAAAAGTCGAGCTTGCCGTGTCTGGCTATGAAGACGCTGCGCTCCTGCCATCCTGGAAGCTGCGGGATGAAATGATCAGGCGCCGCCAGCTCGATGTTGACATCAAGCTGGTCTTTGAGGAGCGCAATGGCTTCAAAAAAGCCAGCCGGTTCGGGCGCGGCTTTGAGATCAATATCAAGGGTGGTGGCGCGCCAGTCATAGAGCAGTGCACGGGCACCCCGGTGAGATAAACTCGTCCTGGGCCCATGACTTGCGCGCCCATGGCGACCATGAATGCGCGCAACTTATCGAGGGTGGCTTCAGATCGCATGTGTGAGGAAGGGGGGAAGCAATGAAAGGGAGGCGAAGGTGATAATATTGCTTTCCGGGACGTCCAGTTGCAGGAGGGCTTGCCGGCTGCAGTCGGTTTCACGAAGGGTAACACCCAGCTCGCCCGCTGAACCGCTGGTAGCCGCCTGTGCTGCCTTTCGCGAGGTGGCTGAGGGTGTATTTCTTGCCGATGTTTTCGGCGCGGATGATGGGGGAGGGCGTTGAAATACTGAAATACTGAGATGCTGAGATGCTGAGATGCTGAAATACTGAAATACTGAGATGCTGAAATACTGAGATGCTGAGATTCAGCTTTTCATAATTTCAGTTTTTTATCTCTCCCTCTCGTCTTGCTTATGATGGTGACAAGAATTGCGACAAGTTCGTGGGTTTCACGAAGCAGGCCTTCAATATCCGGCCCGTTGATTCCACAATCTTCTTTGAGCAGTTCCAGCCAAAGATGCGACTCATCAGCTTCCTGTAGGGCGACTTCGCACTTGGAGCAAAACTCGGCATCGCTCCTGGCTCTCGAACTCTCACGAATGTGGGCGGCGACGGAGGTGCCAGATCGAAGCAACTGATGCCCGAGAACTTCAACTTCTCTTCGAGTGTGGGGGAGGGATGCATAAAGACGGATGATGCTGGAAGCATATTTTTTGGTTCGTCGCCTAAACTCTTCATTGATTCTCATCGCCGTTTTTTAGCACTGTGGGAAATGGCCTTGTAATATGCACACTCAGCTTTTCAGCATTTTCAGCTTTTCGAAATCTCAGCATTTCTATTCTCAATATCTCAGCCGGTAATACAGGTGTTTGAGCATTTCATTCTGAAAAGCGATGATTCCCTCCTCATGCTGCCACCAGTCTTGGGACGTGTATTCGGGTGGATCGCAGGCTATGACTTGGACACTTGCATCCAGAGGGTTCAAGGATTTTCTGAACAGCCAGGCGACGCGGTGAGTATGAAAAAGATCGGTGGGGATGATCACCGCCTTCGCGTGATTTTCCCGGCACCAAGTGGCGAGGGCGAGGGATTCGTCACGGGTGGTAGCATTGCCATTGCCGATGGCCGTGATGGCGGAATCCGGCACGCCTTCCTTCAGCAGGATGGAGCGGACGAGGTCGGTCTCCGCAGGTTGCAGTCCAAGTTTCTGGTAACGACGGATGCGGGTGCTGGAAAGCAGGATGCGCGGGGCGAAACCTTCACGATAGAGTCGTGCCGCCTCGAAGGGCCGGGTTTCCGCGCCACCGCCGAGGACATAAATGGCACCGGCCTTGGCGACTGAATCGTTGACGATCCACAAGGCGGCGGCTCCGATGAGTAAGTTTGCTCTGAATATCCAAGATAAAACCGCTGCGATGGTAAGAAGCGTTCCGAAAATGAAGAAGAAACGCATCCAACGGTTCCGGCCGGATTTGGTGGCTGAGGGTTCAGTTTTTGGGACATCGAACATCAAGGCTTGGGCTTGGTGGCTGTGGCGAGCAGGGCGATACAGATGTCCAGTGAACCAGGCGAGGGGTCGGAATTTTGAGCATGAGAATCAAGACAAAACGCCGCGATGCGGTTGGTCAGGCTGCGCATACGGCGATACAGAGCACTGAGCACCTTCATGAATAAGCCCGAAGAACGGGAGAAGCATAGTTGGTCGAAAAGAAACACGACTGCGCGGGGGCCGGAGGTGAGACGGCGGATAGATGGCGCAGAGAAGCCTGCGCGGGTGAGTTCTGCTGCGAGACCATCAGCCGTCCAGCGCCAGAAATCAAAGGGGCAGCCGTGATCGGGAAAGGTGCCGTGAGTGGAGAGGACAAGCGTGCCCCCGGGCTTGAGTATCCGGAGGGCTTCGGCGAGATATGTTTGCGGGTTGGGAACATGTTCTAGAACCTGAGTTGACAGGATGACATCATAAGCAGATGCAGCAACTGCTGGCAGGGTGCCCTCGGGTGTAACTTGAAACTGGAGATCGGGCATGGGGACGTAATCCGCCCGGTGATAGGTGGCATTCGGGAAAAGCCCTTTATAAGGCGAGCCGCCGCAACCAAAGTCGAGCAATTGAACGGCTTTAGAGGTGCCGCAGGCATCGAGGGCCTGACGCAGATCGAGGAGGTGCAGATAAAATTGATCGTCTGGTCTGGGATCCATCCGTTGCCGGGTGTAGTCAGATGCATCAAGCTGTTCTGCGAGGTGAAAACTGTCGGGCGCGGCCATGGATTCATGGTTTAACAAACGCACGGCCCGTATTGTCGATGCGGTTGAGGAATATTCTGTCGGGACAGCTTTGGAGGAATTCATCAACTGCTTTCCGTGCTCCTTTCCAGTGTCCGTAATCATCAATGATGACGATGCCTCCGGAGACAACTCGAGGGTAGAGATGTGCAAGTTCATGGGCGGTGCTTTCATACCAGTCGGTATCCAGCCGCAGGAGCGCGATGGATGAAGGGATGGTGGCAGGGATGGTTTGTTCCACTCGTCCTGAAACATAATGAAATCTGGCCTCGGGGTAGCCCGTGGATGAGAGATTGCGGCGGACATCTTCCAGCGTCGCGACCGCCCAGAGATGGCTCTCCCTGCGGCTGCCAGCATCTTCTCGCATCAAAATGCTCGCGGGCGTGCCCATGGCATCCTGGTCTTCTTCAGAGGGAGGTGGCATGCCGTCGAAGGTGTCATATAGATAAAGGTCGCGACTTTGGATGCCGGCATGATTTAACGCCTGGGCCACCAACATCATCGACCCTCCACGCCAGACGCCGCATTCCACGATATCGCCGGTGATCTGGTGGCGGATGATATGACGGACAGACTGGAGAAGGGCGTGCCTGCGCTCGAGACTGGTCATCGTAAATGCATCCACGGAAGCCAGAAGGGCGAGGTCATCAGCAGAGAGGTCGGGATATGCCGATGGCAGATCGATCCTGGAGGGGCCTTCGGGGCGGACTTTCGCCGAAAGGGACCGCCAGACGGAACGGGCAACGGTTGCCATGGTATTAAAGCGGTTCCGCATCATACACATTGTGCTCATCGCCTGAATGCGGGGTTCTGATCCTGCCGTCATGCTGGAGAAGCTGGATGGATGCGCCGGAGCCAGCCAATGGGGTGATGGGACACGGGGAACTTGCCGCAGAGTTTTTCATCAACTTGGAATTCCGGATGCTCGGAAAGAAAACGTTTGATGGCTGGCAGGGGACCTGGGCGGGCGGCGGCGAATCGGGGCAGGGTGTCGATAATGCCATCCTGAACCAGCAGATAGCTGCCCGTGGTGACGAAGGGGTGGTAGCACTGCAATTCCCGGAACACGTGTTCTTCAGAGTGATCACTGTCCAGGATCACCAGCAGGGGCCCGGTGTTTTTGAAGGCAGCTTCCGATACTTTGCTCAGGACCTCCGGTGAGGTTGAACTTCCGAGGCAGTATGTAATGCGTGGATGGCTGAGATCATGCAGCTTTTTCATGTCCACGGTAATGATCGAGCCCTCGCCGAGCAGGTCCATCAGATGGGCATAAAACAAGGATGAGCCACCAAGGTTGGTTCCGGTTTCGATGACCAAAGATGGCCTCAGCGTGGAGATGACCTCTTGGATCACCCACAGGTCGGATACGTTCTGCCAGATGGGATTCCCAAGCCAGGTGAGGTTGCCGTAGTTGTCCGTTTGCCGGACGAATTCATCCCCGATCAATTCGCGGACCAAAGCCGGGCGGAATTTCTTCATGAGCCGGAACAGCAATCGGAAAGGGGAC
Organism: Verrucomicrobiota bacterium; assembly: GCA_043758025.1. Lineage (GTDB taxonomy): Bacteria > Verrucomicrobiota > Verrucomicrobiia > Verrucomicrobiales > Verrucomicrobiaceae > VFKE01. The sequence goes on along the minus strand of JAYVOH010000315.1, from coordinate 418 downwards.
AGTGCTGAAATTCTCAATGAAAAGTCCATTGGGGTGTTATTTTGCATGAACCCAAGATCAGGGGATCAACGGTGTATTCGGGAGGGCTCTGATCCTGGAAGGAAAATGCCAGGGCATGGGGCAGATGCTGGAGCGTGATGTAACCGTCATTAAGCCAGGCCGATAACGTGTAGTCGCCAGTCAGCAGTGGTGCGTTCGGCAGCAGGAAGGTCACATTGCCATGGATCTGGCTGGAGGGCTGGGTTGCAGCCGGGTGCATTAGCGTGTTGGAGCCGAATGCCGGAGCCCCACCGGGACCATGAACCACCAATCCAATCGCAGGCTGCGCTATCGGGCTGGGTGAACTGAATGACACGCTGATTTCCAGATCCCCGCGTTCCAGCCGTTTGGAATCGATGGAGATGCGGGTCAATCCCGG